>CAZZHO010000102.1:1194-15380 GCA_964653795.1 uncultured Roseivirgaceae bacterium
ATGCTCCCTCTATTCCGGCTTTATTGAAGTTGAATGAGGTCAACATATAGCTTACCACAGATGTAAGTTCGACCGCCAAATAAATAATGAGTAAATGCCTTGAAATCGTCATTAGGAGACAGCCTATTAACAGAGCCAATATCAGAAATTGATACTCAAAGGGTTTTTCCCAAAAACTCTTAAACAAAAGAAGGCCCAAAGTGACAATAAGAGACAATAACTGCACTTTTGAAGCCAGTAGAGTTGAAAAAAGTTGACCCGAAAAACTTTGTGTGGTTTCTTCTGGCACGACGTAAAATGTCAAAGCCAGGATTGCTAAAAAGATTCCAACCAATACTTTTTTTGATGAAGTAAACAGCCCCGTCATCAATAGAAGGACAGACCCGATAGCCAGAACTAAAATATGCGGGATCGCACCAAGACTTTCTAAGTTACTTTGAAGGACTTCAGCTATCGAAAGACCCTCCTTCATTGACCGAAAGATTGTATATGCGTCAAAAACTGGGAAATTGTTACCTCAGAAATATCCAAGATCGCTTTTGGCCAAATTCCCAATAGCAAAATCAGTAAAACCAAAGGTAATAGTGTGATCAACTCTCTCTTGCTCAGGTCAGTCATACTTGCCTCCCACCCATTCTCTCTTACCCAATACTTTCCAAAGAACATACGTTGCAAGGTCCAGAGGTAATAGACGGCTGAAACTAAAATGCCCAGAACAGCAATTACCGCAAAATAGAATGGAATAGAGGCAGTTTTGAGAGCAGCAAATACACCCATTAGTACTAAGATCTCTCCGACAAAACCCGATAACCCTGGTAGTCCAAGAGAAGCAAAAAAGACTAACATCGTGATGGTAGTATAAACAGGCATTTTACTAGCCAGTCCACTGAAGTTTTCAATAGATCTATTGGCAGTCCTGTCGTAGATCACTCCGACCAATAGGAACAGGGCACCAGATATAAGTCCGTGAGAAATCATATGAAAAAGAGACCCACTCACTCCTTCATTTGTAAGCATCGCTAAACCCAAGAGCACAAAACCCATATGAGATACTGAACTATATGCGACTAATCGTTTAAAATCACTTTGTGCCAAAGCATTGAGTCCTCCGTAGATAATCGACAACACTCCAAAAACACCCAGAAAGAAGGAGTACTCAATCGCTATATCTGGAAATATTGCATAGGCAATTCGAAAGAAGGAATATCCTCCCACTTTCAATAGTAGGCCTGCAAGAATAACTGAGATAGCAGTAGGTGCCTCTACATGCGCATCAGGTAGCCAAGTATGGAAAGGAACTACCGGTAACTTAATAGCAAAGCCCAGCATTAAGGCTAAAAATGCCAACTCTCTGAGATGAAGACCTAGGAACTTTAATTTATTAGTCGGATGTAAGAAAGACCCTTCAGCAAAATTGCTCAGGTCCATCATAGACAGAATATTGAAAGTATGAATCCCTTCTTCATTAGTGACTGAAGCGTATAGGGCAATCATCACCATCAAAATCAGCAGTGAACCTATTAGCGTATAGATAAAGAATTTGATAGATGCATACGATCTCCTGGCTCCACCCCAGATACCGATTAAGAAAAACATCGGTAAAAGCATCAGCTCAAAAAAGAGGTAGAACAAGAAAAAGTCCAGTGCCAGAAAGCACCCGATTATTGAAGTAGAAAGTAGCAGGTAAAGTATGAAATAGCCCTTCACCTGCTTCTTGATATTCCAAGAGCTAATGACTCCAATGACAAGTAACAGGGTGGAGAGCAGCATCAAAGGCAGACTGATACCATCAAGGCCCATGAAATACTCTACCCGAAAAGTACCAAAGGAAGCCAGTGACATCTCAAACCAAGTCACTTTCTCAACCATCTGAAATGATGAGTTGTACGAAGAAGAGGCTTCTGGCACTACATAATTGACTGCCAGAAAGATGCTTGCAATGAATTGGACAATGACCGTAATCAACGACCCGACCTTAAAAGCTTGATGTTTCTGATCTGAAATGAAAAGAAAGATCAGGATGGCTCCAAGCGGCAGAAAAGTGATAAATGAGAGCAAACCTGTCAACTTCTAAAATTCTTTAATGATTAGCCAGAAAAAAGCAATCAACAGCAAAATGAGCCACAAAAACTGTAATTGCCAGTTATTCGCTTGCTGTCTCTTAACAACATTTCCCAGAAACCTGGAAAATCCAGCCACGAAATTAACGAACCCATCAATCACATACTTATCAAAAGCCTGAGTCAGATGAGAAAAGACAACTGTACTTGTCGCCAACTTATTGATACCAGGATCTATCAATTTTGAATCACAAAATGCCGCAAATTGGCTAGCTCGGTTGTAAAAGTGAACCAATGATCTTTTATAAATGAAATCCAGATACAAACCGTGGCACGACAGGTTCACCACCTGATTAGGTTGAATATGTCCATGTTCCTTTTTCCAGGAAGCGAAAATTGCCAAAAGCACTAACCCTGAGGATGCCATAGCTGCTTCCAAACCGAATTCATGATTATTTAAGACATCCGGAAACAACCAATTCACAATATTGAAATCATGTCCGAGAGGATTCCAGGTATACCATATCCATATTGATCCAATGGACAGGAATACAATAGGTAAGATTGCAACAAAAGGCTCGTCCATTTTACCCCAATCTTTATCTCCCCAAAAGATCATTTTCCATTGACGTGTCATATAGTACGCGGTGAGAAAAACCGAAAAGAAGGCGACCATCGGTATCACCCAAAAGAGCTCCTGTTGTCCATTGGCCCAGGTCAAAGTGGAGGATAGAATAGCATCTTTTGATAGAAAGCCTGTAAAGAAGGGGAGGCCTATCAAAGCGGCCATACAACAGGTAAATACCCAAAAGGTAATAGGCATACTCTTCCTCAATCCACCCATATTCCGCATATCCTGAGGATCGATTGCACCGAGTTTATGGGAGACATTGTGAATAATCAGACCTGCCGAGAGAAAAAGACCTGCTTTAAAAAAAGCATGCGTCCAGAGGTGGAAAAATGCCATCTCACTCGCTTGTACTCCCACAGACATCACCATATACCCTAATTGTGAAATGGTGGAGTAGGCCAGCACGCTCTTAATGTCATATTGCGTCATGGCAAAAAAGGCCGAAATCAAGGCGGTAACACCACCAACTATTGCAGCAGTGGTCAGCACCACATCAGGCAACACCTCAGACATCCTCACCATCAAATAAACGCCGGCCGCTACCATTGTTGCCGCGTGAATTAGTGCAGAAACTGGTGTGGGACCAGCCATGGCTTTAGGGAGCCATGTATGAAAAGGGAACTGCGCCGATTTGCCCATAGCACCGATCAATATTCCGAATGATCCGAAAACGAATAGGTCGTCAGTCGCTACTGAAATTTCAGAGATAAAAAAGGTTCCTTTCACTACCCAAAAGCAGAAGATCCCAATAAGCAAGCCCAAGTCAGCAATTCGGTTTGTTATAAAGGCATTTCTAGCAGAAGAAGCCTTCTCTTCATCTTCAAACCAAAAACCTATTAGCAAGTAGGAAAAGAAGCCAACTAACTCCCAGAATAAAAACAGCAACAACAAGTGATCCGCTCCAAGCAGCCCAATCATAGCCGAGGTGAAAAACCCGAGTTTGAGATAGTATCTTCTGAGTACTTTATCTCCCTCCAAATAAAAAGTGGAGAATACATGGACCAATAGCGAAATGAATATCACGAGAGAGGCAAGAGATAGCGATATCAAGTCAATACGCCACCCTAATTGCAAGCCAGGCAACCATTCGAAGCGAACGGAGGCGACTTCAGCAAAAGTCACTAAACCGTAGATACCTGCAACAAGGGATATCAATAAAAGAGCAACAGAGACTGGTAATATTATCTTATTAGCCCTGGCGCAATAGATCACAAGCCCAGCGACAGAAGGAAGTATTAGAATGAGAATATAAAGCAGATACGTACTCAATGCCCTAGTTCATTTAATTGATCAAGGTCCGAATTTCCCTTCAATTTGAAAATATTCAACAATAAAGCAAGGGCTATCGCCACCTCGGCAGCCGCTATTACAATCGTAAACAAAGTAAAAATCTGACCTTCATTGTTAGGCCATTTGTTTGAGAACACAATCAAATTCAAATTAGCCGCGTTGAGCATCAGCTCAGTACCGATCAATACAAAAATGATGTTCTTCTTGGTCAGGACTACAAACAAACCGACTACAAATAGAAAACCAGCCAGATATAACGCCCATACTCCTATTTCCATCAGAGCTCCGTTTGTTTTTTAGCAATGAAAGAAGCGCCCACCAGGACAACCAATAAGATGAAAGCTATCAATTCAAAGGCTAGAAGATGTTCTGTCATAAAACCAATGCCAATGGCTGGAATTTCATTGGTGACATCCATTTCGGGTTTGTCTACAAACTGGATTTGACCAATGATTTTCGGAAGAAAAGCCAAAATGAAAGCAATCAAGATAGTACTGGGTAAGACTAACTGTGAATTAGAAAATGGGCGTCCTGATTTATCCCTATTGGTCAGCATGATCCCAAAAGCGAGTAAAACCACTATACCTCCGGCATACACCAAAATCTGCACTACTGCCACAAATTCTGCTTGAAACAAGACGAAAATAGCAGCCAGACTTATGAGGACAGAAACTAGCAGCATCGCCGCATGAAGTACATTTTTGGTAAAAACAATACCTAATGCAGAAACAGCTGCTATAGCCATGAAACCAAAGAAAATTACTTCAGCAAGGCTCATTCAGCATCTGGTTTCTTATTGGGAACAGGCCGTGGGCGGAACTTGGGTTTTGCTTTGCTAGAATCAGTAGACGCTGCCTCAACTTTTTGAGTCCTTTGTAACTCTTTCTCCTGCTGCTGAATCTCTAATGCCTTTTTCTTCTCCAGAATCTCCAAAGGTGTCATTTCTGAAAAAGCATAATTATGGTCCTGCACATCAAACTCGCTAAAGTCATACACTTTAGTCATGGTGAGGCATTCAGTCGGACAAACCGTAGTACAAAGGCCACAAAAGCAGCATTTGGCCATATCAATATCGAACTTGGCAGCATGAATTCTCTTTGGTGTCCCATCAGAGGTTTTACCCAAATCCTCAGTCGCTTTTACAGGCTCTATATCAATGCAGTTTACGGGACACACCTTAGCGCATTTATCACAGACGATGCAATCATCTATTTCATTGTGTAGACGATATCTTCCATTATCTGGCACCGGAAAAGATTCAAAAGGATACTGTAACGTAACGGTACCTGTTTGTTGGTCAAAATATTCATCCGATTCAATACCAACAGGTTTCCTACTATCTTTCGCCTCCGCTAAGTGCTTGAGCGTAAGCTTCATTCCCTCTTTTAAGGTGACCGCTGACTTCCTTATGTTATCCAAATACCCCATGAGTCGCACTTACATTATCCACAATCTCCATATCCCACACAAAAATATCAGAATCAGCGCTGCAGGAGTCAAGTATTTCCATGCAAGCGACATCAACTGATCAACACGCAGCCTCGGCACTGTCCAGCGGATCCACATCTGTATAAAAACAAAAATAAGCGTCTTGCTCACCAACCAGCAACCTCCCCAAATTGGACCGGTAGTCCAATCGGCCAGTCGAACTGAACCCATGTTCGGAAAGGGAGTCTGCCAACCACCAAAAAAGAGTATAGCCGATAGCAGAGAAATGAGTAGCATCATGCCATACTCCGCTAGCATAAAGATTCCAAACCTAAACCCTGAATACTCTGTGTGATACCCACCAATGACTTCTGATTCTGACTCTGGTAGGTCAAAGGGAGCTCTATTAGCCTCAGCCAGCCCTGCTATGAAGAAAATAACAAAAACCATAAGTAAAATGGGGGCCCTAAAAACATTCCAGGTCAAAAAGCCTCCAATAGCACCAATCTCAATGCCCCAGGAACTGACTCCAAACAAATAATTCTCCTCACCTGGCCCCTGTTGTAGGATCATCTCCTGTAAGTCTAAGGTTTGCGAAATCATCACAACTGCCAGTAGACTTAAGCCCAATGGAATCTCGTAAGAGACAATTTGGGCAACTGAGCGCATAGCACCAAAGAGTGAAAATTTGTTGTTTGATGACCAGCCAGCCATCAACACACCAAGTACATCCAGAGATACTATAGCCAGTAAGAAAAATATTCCTGAGGGAATCTCACTTCCCGAAAGACCATTGGAAATCGGTAGCACCGCAAAGCCCAGGAATACCGCAGCAAAAACTACTAAGGGGGCTAACTTAAAAAGACGCTTATCTGCGCTTGCTGGAACAATATCTTCCTTTTGCAGCATTTTGAGCAAGTCTGCTATCGTCTGCAAAATCCCTTTTGGTCCAACCTCCATAGGTCCCAACCTATTTTGTATAAAGGCAGAGATCTTTCGCTCGCCGTAAACACCGACAACCACGAAGCCCAACAGAAAAGGTAAATAGAAGAAAAAGCTCATATCGCAATCCGAGAATTAACCAAAATTCCCGATAGACGGTTCGAAATTACGATATTTACTATAGGCATGGACAAGTACTTTTTAAAGCTGTCGATGGTAATATCTGCAATTGCACTACTATCGACCACAATAACCACAGTATATGGGCAGCAAAGCTCTGTCCAAATTATGATACTAGGCATTGCACAAGATGCTGGGTACCCACAAGCAAACTGCAACAGGTCTTGTTGTAAACTTTTCTGGGAAGGAAAACATGAGAAGCGACATGTGAGCTCTATTGGTATCATAGACAGTGAGAACAATGAAATCTACATTATAGATGCAACACCAGATTTCACCGCTCAATGGCAAAGGATCAGCACAGAACTCCAAACACCTCCAACAAAGCCCAGTGGTATATTCCTAACTCATGCTCATATTGGACATTACACGGGATTAATGTATTTAGGAAGGGAAGCAATTGGTGCAAAGGAAGCTCCTGTCTACGCCATGCCAAAAATGCAAGAGTTCCTACAAACTAATGGCCCCTGGAGCCAGCTTGTCGCACTCAAGAATATCAAGCTGAAATCACTTACCCACAACGAGAGTGTACATTTTGACAATTTCAAGATCACTCCTTTTTTGGTTCCTCATCGAGATGAATTTTCCGAGACTGTAGGTTACACTATTGAGGGAAGCAAGAAGAAAGTTGTTTTCATCCCAGACATCAATAAATGGTCAGAATGGGATAGAGACCTAAAGGCAGTCATCGCAGACTGTGACCTGGCACTAATTGATGGATCTTTCTACAAGAATGGAGAACTTCCGGGGAGGGACATGAGCGAAATACCACATCCTTTTGTAGAAGAAACAGTAGCCTTACTTGCAAATCTTTCTCCTGAACACAAGGCCAAGGTCTTTTTCACCCACTTCAACCATACTAATCCTCTACTGACCAGTCAAGATGCCAGATGGGAACTATTGCAGAAAGGTTTTAATGTTGCTTTGGAAGGAATGAAGATTGATTTATAATGAAGCCATTAATTCTTGTAATGGGTGTCTCAGGTACCGGAAAGAGTACTATTGGCAAAATGCTCGCAGAAAAAATAGAGGTGCCTTTTTACGATGCAGATGACTTTCACCCGAAGGCCAATGTAGTTAAAATGCAATCCGGAAAACCTTTGAATGACGAAGATCGCGCTCCATGGCTGTCTTTGCTAGCCAATAAGTTAGAAGAGTGGCAAAAGACAGAAGGGGCTGTATTAGCTTGTTCTGCACTTAAAGAGATCTACAGGTCTACGCTCAGTAAAGAAGGTTCGCTGCCACTACAGTGGATATTTCTAGATGGTGATTTTGAAACAATTCACAGAAGAATGAAGGAACGTCAAGGTCATTTTATGCCAAAGGAGCTTCTTCAATCTCAATTTGACACATTAGAAACACCCTCAAATGCTATTACTATTAACATCACTAATAGTCCAAAAGAGATTGTGGAAATTGCACTAGACAATTTGAAAATCTCTTGAATACTCGATTTTAGTCAAGATTGATCGGTTCTGCTAAGGCACTAATGTTCATAGAGTTTTTCAGCTCTTACGCAGGAGACAAATCAGGTTTCATCGGACTGAATCCACTTAGTCACTTTGGGAGCATCATAAGATTGCATCTTAGCCAATAAGTCATGGATAGAGGTGGATTCTAATAACATATCTCGATTAAGTTTCTTTAGAAAGCTCTCGGTCACAAGGTGATCCAGAAAAGTAAATAGCGCATCATAAAAACCCGCCACATTCAAAAGTCCAACAGGCTTGTTATGAAGACCTAATTGAGCCCATGTTATGAACTCAAATAATTCTTCCATGGTGCCGTAGCCCCCTGGCAGAGTGATCACACCCTCGCACAATTTATGCATTTTCATTTTTCGATCGTGCATGGATTCCACTCTAATCAGTTCCGTAAGATCATCATGCGCCACTTCTTTGGTATCCAAGAAATGAGGAATTACACCTATCACCTCTCCGCCCTGAGCAAGTACTGCATCCGCCAGCACTCCCATCAATCCCACTTTACCTCCTCCGTAGATAAGCTTTATCTTTTCTTTTGCAAGGATGGTTCCCACTTCTTTCGCAACTTCCTGGTAGGCTGGGTTGGTGCCATTATTGGAGCCACAGAAAACAACAACACTTTTCATTTGATAAGATTTTGAGCAAGAATAAATAAAATAGCTAGAGGTTCACCCTTCAATCTTTCAAACAGGCACGTCTAGCCACTTTTGAAAAAAAGACGCAGTTGATTTTTTGCCAGAATTTATAAACCCTGCTTCACCTCGACCAACTTCTTCCAAATCCAATTTCTTACGGAGCTGTTTGACTGTTCCCTTATTCCCATCAATCGTCGGCACTCTGTAAACAGAGGAGATAGCCTCTTTAAAATAGATGAAATGAGTGCAGCCAAGCACTACCACACCAATGTCATTGATGTCAATACCTGAAACTAAGCTCTGTAGGTAATCCTCTACTTTCTGACCTGAGAAAGTACCATTTTCGGCCAACTGCACAAGACCAGGAGCAGCAATTGAAATTACACCTCCATCCGCATCAAGTACTTGAATCAGCTTTTTAAACTTCTCCTCCTTGAGGGTAAATGCTGTTGCAAGGACTAGAACTTTCTTTTCACCAGCCATTTTTAAAGCAGGTTTCAGAGCAGGTTCCATTCCAATGATTGGAAAATTAAATTCCAACCTCAATTGTTCGGCAGCTGCGCTAGTGGCAGTATTACACGCCAATACTGCTGCCGCTATGTCAAAGTCACTTCGCATATCAAGCAAAGCATTTCTTGTCATATCCAGAACCTCTTGCTTGCTCTTTATGCCATAAGGAACATTCTTAAGATCAGCATAGTATATGAATGAGTAATCTGGTAATTGCCTTCTTATCTCCTGAAGTACTGTAATTCCTCCCACTCCACTATCAAATACTGCTATTGCTTTCTTTCCAGCCATAAAAAAATAATCCCCTCCCGAAAGGGAGAGGATTTGCAAGCAAAGAGTTAGTTAATTAAGGTTTGGAGATTAAAGATAGTAATCTTAAAAGTCAGGCTCAAATGACTAATTGGTCATTGCCACCAAAAGATCACTTTGAGTGATAATATGCACTTTTTTATCTCCATCCCGCACTAGTAAAGCTTTTCTCTCCTTATTGATAATGGAAGAAAGGACATCCACTGTGTTGTCCATCCCAACGAACTGAAAAGAAGGATCCATGATCTCTTCCACTTTATGATTTTTCAATTCAGGGTTCTCAAGGAGACTCTTCAAGACCTTCGTATCAGAAAGACTCCCTACAAAATGATTACCATCTACTACGGGAGCTTGATCTATACTATTCTCACTCATTTTCAGGATAGCTTCACCCACCTTCAAATTTTTATCAATGGTATGAAGCTGGCTGGCGCCATTTCTTTGTTCGATGATGTCCTTGGCAGTAGCGAACTTTCTTTCTTCTAAGAAGCCATGATCTTTCATCCAATTGTCATTGTAGACTTTACCTAGATACCTTGTGCCATGATCAGGAAGAATAACCACCATAACATCACCTTCTTTCAAGTGCTCTCGAGCATATTCCAAAGCGCCAAATGCTGCGGCTCCACAAGACCAACCGATAAAAAGTCCCTCCTCGCGTGCCATGCGCCTAGTCATCACAGCCGAATCCTTGTCGGTAACCTTCACAATATGATCAACCTGCGAGAAATCTACGTTCTTCGGTAAGATATCCTCTCCTATTCCCTCAGTCAGATAGGGATAAACCTCACTTTCATCAAAAACACCTGTCTCCTTGTATTTTTTGAATACAGAGCCGTATGTATCTATACCTACAGTGACAATATCAGGATTTTGAGCTTTCAAATACTTACTAGTACCACTTATAGTACCTCCAGTCCCCATTCCGGCAGCATAATGAGTGATTTTACCTTCTGTATCCCTCCAGATCTCAGGACCGGTTGTTTCAACATGCGAGGCGGTATTGGAAGGGTTATCGTATTGATTAGGATAGAAAGAGTTAGGGATATCTTCATTCAGCTTTTTCGCTACTGAATAGTAAGACCTTGGATCTTCGGGCTCGACGTTTGTTGGGCAAACAATCACCTCAGCTCCTACTGCACGTAAAATATCAATCTTCTCCTGGCTCTGTTTATCGGCCAGTGTGAAAATACATTTGTAACCTTTGCCTATCGCGACCAAAGCAAGACCCATCCCAGTGTTACCGGAAGTCCCTTCGATGATGGTTCCTCCAGGTTTCAGGATTCCTTTCTCCTCGGCATCTTCAATCATCTTCAGCGCTATTCTGTCCTTTACAGAGTTGCCTGGATTAAAATATTCTACTTTGGCCAAGACAGTGCCTTTTATTCCATCTGTGACCTTATTCAGTTTCACCAATGGAGTATCACCAATAGTATCGATGATCGAATCGTAATATTTCATGAATGGGGCTTCTTAATTTTATACAAAGCTAGAAAATGCTTCTATAAAATTTTGAAAATCACCGTTACCAATCCATGAAAACCAAAGAATATAATCTTCTTCCTCAGTCCTACCATTTTCATTAATTTCAAAAGAAAAAGAAAATGCCTAAATCAATCTGCTCCATTCTACTATGTCTAGTATGCTGGTGCAATCTCAACGCACAAAATAGCTATTCACCAAAAGTTCTCGATATGCGAGAACGTGCTGAAGTCATTGACATGTGGCTAGAGGAACGAGTAGCTACAGTGTTGCCGAGCTTGATGAGGAGAGCGGGAATTGATATGTGGGTAATTATCTCCCGAGAGTACAATGAGGACCCGGTGCTCAAGACTTTCTTACCCTCCACATGGCAATCTGCACGCAGAATTACGATTCTGGTCATAATTGATCAAGGTGAGGATAAACCTCTGGAAACTCTGGCAATGGCCAGGTACGGGGTGGGTAAAATTTTCAAAAAAGCATGGGACAAAGAGCAACAACCTGATCAGTGGAAGGCATTGTCTGATCTTATAGTAGAAAAAAATCCGAATAAAATAGGCGTCAATAAATCCAGCACTTTTGCTCTGGCTGATGGGATCTCATCCACACATTATGATCAGCTTATGGGCGCTCTACCCAAAGGGATGAAGAACAAAGTAGTCAATGCTGAAAACCTGGCTATTGGTTGGTTAGAATCGCGTACTGAAAACGAAATGATCGTTTATCAAAATATCGTTCGAATCGCACATCAAATCATTGCTGAAGGTTTTTCTGAAAAGGTAATTCAACCTGGGATTACCACTACAGATGACGTTGTTTGGTGGTACCGAGACCGCATTAGAGAACTTGGTTTTACTGCATGGTTCCATCCGTCGGTATCCATCCAACGAAAAGACCCTGAATCGTCGGAACATCTAAGAAGCTTTTCGAATCGACCCGAAGACCAAGTAATCGTGCCAGGAGACTTATTACATGTAGACTTTGGCATTACCTATTTACGCCTTAATACAGATACTCAACAACATGCTTATGTTCTAAAAACCGGAGAAAAAGAAGTTCCTTCATTCTTAAAGGAAGCTTTCAAGAAAGGAAATAGGGTTCAAGACATTCTGACTAGCAACTATATCACTGGTAGAACTGGAAATGAAATATTAAAAGCCACACTCGATCAATGTGAAGCTGAAGGTCTAAAGGGGGTGATATATACACATCCAATAGGGTTTCACGGTCATGGAGCAGGCCCAACAATTGGCCTTTGGGATCAGCAAGGCGGCGTACCAGGTAAGGGGGACTATCCACTTTATCCGAATACGGCTTACTCTATTGAATTGAATGCTGGAGTGAAAATCCAAGAGTGGGATAAGGAAATAAGGATAATGCTAGAAGAGGATGCTTATTTCGATGGTGAAACTGTACGGTATATTGATGGCCGACAGACAGAGATCATGACGATCCCCAGATTGCTTCCTCCCAACGAGTAATCACCGGTCCTTTACTACGGCTTTAATACCAAATACGGCTGTAGAAGCAGACAAAAAAGCTAATACTGCACAAAGCATCATAATGATCCTATAGACATTGAGAAATCCATTATTGTAAATATTCGCCACCAAAGTCTGTAGATTCTTTGGGATATTAGACGGCACTGAGGCATCTCCAAACTTCTCTGCCTCTCGCTGTAATTCAGACACTAAATTTTGATCCAAATCCAACTGTTGCAGAGAACCATCAACATAATATAAGAACAGATAAATGGCCAAGGCACCTCCAATGGCATTCATGAAAGTACTGGCTACCCTGGTAACACTATTGTTGATACCAGAGGCTATACCTGATTGATGGTCTTGAACAGCTTTCATTACAGTAGCTGTCAATGGCACTACCGTAATAGACATACCGAAAGCGAAAATCAAAATTCCAGGAAAGAAAGTAGACCAATAATCTCCGGCACCCTGTGTTAGTTCTATAGTGCTTAGAAATAAAAATCCAACTCCCGTGATCGTTGGTCCAAAAATTAAGAAGTTTCTGGGGCCAAATCTATCTGTAAGTCTACCTGCTCTAGCAGCCAAAAGAATCATCAGAAATGAAAAAGGCAGGAAAGTGAGTCCAGCTTGCAATTGAGTATAACCTTGTATCTGAACGAGATTTAGCGATAGAAACAAAATAGCCCCACCAAGGCCAGCATATAAGAAAAAAGAAAGAAGGTTGACAGCTGTAAACGTTCTACTTCTAAACAGCGAAAGGTCTACCATCGGATGAGTAACCCTGGCTTCAATGACTAAAAATAGTATCAACCCCAAAGATCCTATCGAAATCGGCAGGATGGTTCTCAAACCGTTCCAACCCCAATCTGGAATTTCCAAAAGACCCCATGTCAGCAGACCTAAAGACACGGTAAATACAATCGCTCCAAACCAATCGACTGATGAATCGGAGAGATCTTTAGTTTCCGGCACTTTTAAGTTCAGTATGACCAAGGCTGCAATACTCAAGGGAACATTGAGGTAGAATATCCATCGCCAAAGCCCCATATCTGCCAATGCTCCTCCGAGAATAGGTCCGCAAATGGTAACAATAGTAGTGACAGCTGACCAAATTCCTATCGCCTTTCCCTTTTCATCGATCTTGAATGTAGCCGAAATAATGGACAGTGAACCAGGTATCATCAGAGCTCCTCCAATACCCTGAATACCCCGAAAGATGATAAGCTGCTGTATCGAGCCCGAGAGACCGCATAGAACTGAACCAACTGAAAAGAGTAAAATACCCATTTGAAATATAAGAACACGTCCTTTCTTATCTCCCAAGCTTCCACCCAATACTATCAAAGCCCCTAACATCAACAAATAGCTATTGAGTACCCAAAAAAGTTGAGTAGCATCGGCACTCAGATCTTTTTGTAAA
The DNA here is from genome assembly GCA_964653795.1 of uncultured Roseivirgaceae bacterium. Classification (GTDB taxonomy): domain Bacteria; phylum Bacteroidota; class Bacteroidia; order Cytophagales; family Cyclobacteriaceae; genus JAWPMT01. The sequence continues at coordinate 15,050 of CAZZHO010000102.1, forward strand.
CTGGGTAATATCACATTCAGTGCTGTACTATCGATAAACGCCATACTGGAGGCCAGTATCGTACTGACTAGCGTCCATTTACCGGTAGGTGATGAAGTAGAGAAATGATGTTGGTCCTGTATGCTATGCATGTTGAGGCAAAAAAAAAGGCCAACCACTAAGGTCAGCCTTTCTCATATAATTTATTGAATATCAATCATCCTCTATTCTGAGAATGGAGCTATAAAGGATTTTTCTTGCATTTCCTTTTCTCAACTCTTCTTGAACATCTGATACGATACCCATTTTCACTTCAACATCCACTTTCATGGACATTGTGATCTGATCTCTC
>CAZZHO010000103.1:0-15317 GCA_964653795.1 uncultured Roseivirgaceae bacterium
CGGCTGTTTTTAGTGTGAGAGGAGCATTGAGGATTAAGGTGGTGCCTCTTCGATTAGGGTCAGTTTCTAATTCCAGAATTCCTTCGATGAGCTTTGAGCGAGTATTGAGATTTTTCCAGCCATTTCCCTTACTCTTCTTCAAAAGGTCTTTGTTAAAACCTTGACCATCATCCTCAATCATAAGCGTTAACTCCAGCTCATCTGCCGTCAATTGCAGCGTTATTTTTTTTGCCTCGGCATATTTTAAGATGTTATTAATCCACTCCTGTGAAATTCTATATATCGATATTTCTTGCACCTCTGAGAGCCTTTTGTCAAGTCCGAAAGCGTGAAAATCAACGTCTACTGCGCCACTTGTATTGATACGATCGCATAACTCTTCCAGACCTGCTATTATTCCTTGTTTCACCAATGTGTTAGGCATTAGGTCGAAGCATATTTCTCTCAACTCCTTGTACATCGCGTCAATCACCTCAGAGGCCCCTTCAAAAACCTGATCTCGCTTTTGGATAGCATCATCCTTTCTCAACTTTCCAAGGTGAATTTTCAGGGTAGATATCAATTGACCAAAGCCATCGTGTAAGTCCCGTGCATAGCGAGCTCGCTCTTTTTCTTGCGATGAAATGGACGCATTCATCGCGACTGTTTGTGTCTTAAGTTTCTCCTTTTCAAGGGCAAGTTCTTGTGCTTTTTTCAGTCGATTCCTATACAGCCATCCAATTGTAATGAGAAGTATCAGTGCTACAGTTACGGCCGCAAGCGCTATTTGATTTCTGGATAAAACGGCTTCTTGAGCTGATATCTGAGCTTCTTGAATTTTGATTTGCTGTTCCTTCTTTTCACTCTCATACTGTTTTTCCAATAATCTGATTTGTCGCTGCTTATCTAAGCTGTAGAGTGAATCTTTCAGATGGTTATATTTCTTTAGATAGGTTAGGGCAATTGCAGGCTTTTGGACCGCTTCATGATACAGCTGTTGCTGCTGAAGGACATCAAGAATTTTCTCAATATCATTGATTTCGTAAGAAATGACTTCTGCTTCATTTAAAAGGGTCTTTGCTTTTTCATAGTTGCCTTTTCGATAAGCAATGGTGCCTAGGTTGGTTTTCACTGTTGCAATGCCATATCTGAACCCTTCTTTTTCATTTGCTTCCAGATTGAGTAGAAAGTTTTTCTCTGCTTCATCCAACTGCCCTAGCTTCATCAGGGAGTTGCCCATATTGTTATAGGTCCGGACTAACTCCCGATCTGAAGAGAGCTCAGGTTCTAACTTCAGAATTTTTCTATAGAGTTTTACAGCCTCCGCTGGTTTACCCCAGTCGTCAAAATTGATGGCTGAAATTCCCCAAATCATCGCTTGTAGATCAGCGTGTTTTCCGGAGTAGAGTTGATGCAATTCATCAGTTTGTTGCATTACCCTAAGCCCTTCTTCATATTCTGCGATATCATGGAAAACAATGCCTCTTCTTCCCAATGACCATATCATCTTAAACGTATCCTCGGCAAGGGTGAATTCCTCAAAAGACTCCTGACTTTGTGTTAGGGCAATGTCATATGATCCAGCGATAAGGTTGTTCATGCAAAGCCGATATAGTGTCTCGCCCTTCCAGTAGTGATCATTTATTGATTCAAAGGTGGCGATGGCACTGTCACCATAGATGAGTGATTTGTCGAATTGATCTTGCGACCAATAAATCCTCATCAAATAGAAGTATCCTTTGCCTTTGTCTAAGGCGAGCATCTCTTGACTGATATGCTGAATAATTAAAGGTTTCGCCCGGTCATAATTGCCTTCTTCAGCAGATTTTAAGCCCTCAAAATATTCTTCAGAGACTTGTTGACTAAAGGCCGATAGCCCAATTAGTAGGAGAATGGCGGAAACAAAAAGGCGCATGACTTAAAAATAGGATAGTCGAGCTATTTCAAAAAGTGGAATCCATTGGATTCGATCATCGCCCAATTTTCTTCGAAATTCTGTTTTTGAAGAAATGCCGTAGGCAATAGCAATAAAAAAGCCCAGTCTGAACGACCGGGCTTTTTATCAATATTATTTCTTGAATCAGGCCAATGCTGCACTTGCACCATATTGTGGTACTACTGCATCTTTTTTGCTTAATTTCTTCAGCATCTGCATGTGTAGCTTCAATGCCACCCAGAAGTTCTTATTTTCCTGATACTGCATGCCGTGATCCTCAGCAGTTTGCTTAATGATTCTTGTTAGCGGTATATAATGCCCGTGATTGATATGCGGGAATAGGTGATGAACAACGTGAATATTGATACCACCACATAACCATGTGATGAATTTATCCTCTCTGCTGAAATCTGCAGTGGTCTCCAATACATGAAGGAAGTAGTTGTTTTCAATATTTCCTCCATCATCTGGCAAAGGATAATGTGTGCCATTGTAAACGTGCGTCACCTGAAAAAGCAGAGCAAAGCAAAGGCTAGGTAGTAAATGAAGGTTGACCCATGCAATTGCTACCCACCACCAAGGAGTGGAAAGGAAAACCATAGGTAGAACCAGCGTTACACCGTAGTAGAAAATCTTGCTAGAGAAAAGAATGATATATTCTCCAATAGGATGCTTAATGCCTTTGGTATTTCCAATATTCGCCTCGCCGAACATCCATTTATAATCTTTGATCAATACCCAATGGATCATTGCCAAAGAGTAAAGAATGGGTGTGTAAATGTGTTGCCATCTATGTTTTGGCTCCCAAGTCTCGTGGGGGGTAAACCTGAACATTCCGTGGGTCTCTAACGTCACATCAATTCCTGCAATATTCACGAAGGCATGATGGGCATTATGCATTCTGGTAAACAAGTAGCTATTGCCACCAATGAAATTCATTGAGTATCCTAAAATTCTATTGACCTTATTACTCTTGGAATACGCATTGTGGCAAGCATCGTGCATGATGTTAAATGCGATAAAAATATTGACGAAACCAAGAGCTAAAAATCCAAGCATAAGCAATGCAAGGTTGCCACTTAGCAAATCGGACATGATCAGCCCGAAGAACAATCCCCACATTACAAAAGCAAAAACGCTCTTGATCTTTACTTCTGTATTCGCATAGGGTGAAAGGTTATTATCCTTAAAATATGCGTTTATTCTCTTCCTGAGCTCTTTTGCGAACTCGTCCTTACTCTTTGTGCTTCTGTATTTTACTACCTTGTCTGATGTCGTCTTCTTTAACACAGTCCTAGCTTTTTGGAAAAATGCAAAATTATATTATAAACTCTTGGAATGCTATCCTATTATAATCGTATTCTATAAAGAATTTGTAAAATCAATAGGTTTAGGATAAACATAAAAAAAAGCCTCAATTGAGGCTTTTTTTGAATCTTTTCTTTGGGCAATTAAGCCATCTGAGCAGTGATCTTTTGCTCCAAGACACTTTTTGGAACAGCGCCAATCTGCTTATCTACTATTTCTCCACCTTTGAATACCAACAACGTAGGGATCGATCTGATACCAAACTTTGCTGAAACCTCAGGATTGCTATCTACATCTACTTTTCCGATCACAGCTTTACCATCTAGCTCAGAAGCCAATTCTTCTACTACTGGACCAATCATCTTACAAGGTCCACACCACTCTGCCCAAAAATCAACTAATACTGGCTTATCAGATTTGATTACTTCCTCGAAGTTAGAATCTGTTATCTCTATTGCTTTTCCCATGTTATCAAGTTTCTGTTTATAATCTGTCTACTTATTCGATGCTTACGCAAAGATATTTCCAATGTTGAACTCTACTGCCAGTTAATAAGACTATGTAGCAGTACTGACATTACAAAAGTCCTGTTCGTGCATATTGTTTGAAAATTAAGTGGGGTGCTGTCCAATTGTAATGGTTAACTTTTCACTTGCCTAAGATTTTTTTACAACTTTAGGGGACTTTTTATAACCTGCCTACTTAACCAATGTTTCGATTTTCACTTCTTATCACCTTAGTGCTTTGTTCATTGCTGGAAGCAAAGTCTCAGGACGACTTAAAATCTCTGAAAGACTTTGTCCTGGATGATGATGAGCTCTTTTTTGGTCACGTCATAGTTCAGTCAGATTTAGCCAAAATCCTTAAAAAGGATATCAAAAGCGGCTCCGTAACCGCCTCAGACCTGATGCCCAAGAAGATTGGAGTGGTAAGCGTCTACATATTTGAAGAAAAATTCAGTTCGAATAAAGGCCTGCAGATATACACCTTAAATCCTGATGGATCTGACTGTTATTTCTATAAGAAAATAGCTGACCCTGCCATTAAGGGTCTAAAAAAGTCCTTTCAAGGCTCCGAGATCGAATTACTACTACCAGATGAATACATTGAAGGTTTGACAGGAACAGATCGCTATAATATGCTGGCCAAGAAGCTCACCTTTTCAGATCCATTTTCCAGTGCTGTGAAAGGGGTAGATGGGAAGCCGGCAGGGGAAGATTTTAAGTTCATCTACTCAATGTATCGCGAAGGAATTTCTGAAAAAGTTTGGGATGAACTAGCGGATTTTGCTGTGGATATGGGGCTTGATGCGGTTTTGACTGTGGAGATTGTTACCAATTATGCTTCGAAAACAACCAGTTTGGTAAGGGTCAACTTGATGTTGCACGGCATCAATAAAAACGAAAAAGAAGGTAAGCAAGGGCTGCTATTGAATACTTATGCTTTACATCCAGATTACTTATATCCATTGGTAACCTATCAGAAAGGAGAGGCAGTAGAAGAGTCCTATGCTGGGATGGGCAGATTGCTGGAGCGTATTGGTGGAGATTATCAGAAGTACATTTCAGAGTCAGTCAATGAAGCCTTTGGAGGTAGATAAGTGCAAACTATTTTTGAAGGATGCTGAGTATTTGGGAAAGGCAATCTTTCGCTTCCTATGATGTAGTCATTGTTGGTGCAGGCATATCAGGCCTATCAACAGCTGCCTCGCTTAAAGAGCATGATCCGTCACTAGACATTTTGGTGATAGAATCAGGATTGCTTCCGTCGGGAGCTAGTACCAAAAACGCAGGTTTCGCATGTTTTGGAAGCCTAACCGAACTCCTCTCTGATCTTGAGAGGATGGGCAAAGAGAAGACCAGGAATCTAGTTTCTAAAAGATGGAATGGCTTAACAAAATTGAAATCCCGTCTAGGTGACGAGAACATTGATTTCCAAAAAAAAGGAGGTTATGAACTGCTGGAGAAACAAAACTTACACTTGCTCGGACGCGTGGCGGAGGTAAATGAGTTGTTGACTCCTATTTTCAATGAGCCTGTTTTCGAAGATAGGTCATCAGTAGTCCGAGATTTTGGTTTCAAAGGCTATGATGGAATGATATTCAATCATTTAGAGGGTCAACTTGATACTGGAAAAATGATGAAGTCGTTACTCTCATATTGTCAACATCAAGGTATACAGATCATGACTGGCGCCAGCGTAATCAATTATCAATCTGGTGATCGGGTCGATTTGGAGATTGCTTCTGGCCTAAAGATTCGCGCTAAACAACTGGCTCTGTGTACCAATGCGTTTACAACGAAACTTACTACCGCTGATTTGCAGCCAGGGCGTGGTTTGGTCATGGCGCTGAAGCCTGAGAGAGTACCTTTTCAAGGAACTTTCCATATTGAAGAAGGCTATTACTACTTCCGGGACTATTATGATAAAGTGATTTTTGGAGGAGGTCGAAATCTTGCTTTTAGAGAAGAAGAGACAACCAAGTTCGAGATCAACCCGATGATCGAAGAAAAACTATTGCAGATGCTTAAAGAGAGCATTTTGCCTGGGATCTCTTTTGAAGTTACAGATAAATGGACTGGTATAATGGCTTTTGGAGAGACTAAAGAACCTATCATCAAGATGGTAGAGCCTGGTGTATTTCTTGGTGTGCGTTTAGGAGGTATGGGAGTGGCTATTGGGAGTCTGGTAGGGGAGCAGTTAGCAGCTTTGATCAGGCAATCGCTTTAAGGTATTTTTGGTTATCTTTCGAATTGGCTAAAACATTATACATGAGCGAAAAGCGCGAGGCCTCTCTCTTTCAGGCTTTTATCCCAATTTTCTTCTTAATTATTGCCCTATCTATCAATGTCTTGATTTTCAAAGACAGTGCTTTAGATGGGTCCAATCAAATTATTTTGATTTTGTCCGCGGCTGTGGCTGCTATCGTAGCTGGTAGGATTGGCTATGAATGGAAAGAGTTGAGAGAGGGTGTGGTGAAGAGCATTAGCTCAGCTATGACCTCCATGCTGATCTTACTGATGATAGGGTCTCTGGCTGGAACCTGGCTATTGAGTGGTGTAGTACCAGCCATGATCTATTATGGTCTGCAAATATTGAGTCCGTCCATTTTCTTATTCGCAGCTTGTATTGTTTGTTCGGTGGTTTCCATTGCTACGGGTAGTAGCTGGACGACTGCTGCAACCGTTGGGATTGCTCTCATCGGTATAGGCAAAGCATTAGGTATTTCTGAAGGACTTGTAGCTGGCGCTATCTTGTCTGGTGCTTATTTCGGTGATAAGCTTTCGCCTCTTTCTGACACCACTAATCTTGCGCCAGCCATGGCTGGAACAGATTTGTTTACTCATATACGATACATGACGCTTACGACTGTTCCGTCTATTTCGGTTTCACTTATCATTTTTCTAGTCATTGGATTCACTTTAGATACCAGTGATACAGCGATGGATACGGAAGTTATTCTCGCGGCCATTAGTGACAAGTTCTACATCTCGGGTTGGCTTTTCATTGTGCCAGTTGTGGTAGTAGTGTTGATTCTAAAGAAAGTGCCCGCGTTACCGGCTTTACTTGCTGGAACGCTATTGGGAGGTGTTTTCGCGCTCGTTTTCCAGCCTGAGCTCATTCAGGAAGTGGCAGGAGTGACTGGAGCGGAAGGAATTTACATAGGCCTGATGAGGTCACTCTATGGTTCTATTTCGATCACGACTTCCAATGATATGGTGAATGACTTACTTTCCTCCGGAGGTATGTACGGGATGCTTAAGACCGTTTGGTTGATCCTTTCCGCAATGATTTTTGGTGGAGTGATGGAGAAAGCAGGGTTCCTGAAGAAGATTGCTTCTGCTATTTTGAAATTGGTCAACTCTACTGGCAGCTTAGTGACCTCTACAGTTGGTTCTTGCGTCTTTTTCAATTTGACGGCTTCAGATCAATATCTGGCAATCGTGGTGCCTGGGAGAATGTATGCTGACATCTACAAAGACAAAGGTCTTGCCCCTGAAAACCTAAGTCGATCTTTAGAAGATTCTGGCACGGTTACTTCTGTTTTGGTTCCGTGGAACACCTGCGGCGCCTATCATAGTACTGTGCTTGGAGTATCTACCCTCACATATCTTCCCTTTTGTTTTTTCAATATCATTAGCCCCTTTATGACCATATTTTTTGCGTACGCAGGAATTAAGATCAGGAAGTTGGCTGATGCTGGACATGCTGACGCTTGATGTACCAAAAGAGCATTACCAACGATGAGATAAAAGAGCTACCCCTGCTCCGTTTTGAAGGGCGGATCCATTTAATTGATGACCAAAAAGAAGCCCTGACGATACTTAATGAGCTACAGTATGAGCAAGTTCTGGGATTTGATACAGAGAAGAAACCAACCTTTGTAAAAGGTCAGTATCACCATACCGCACTAGTGCAGCTGAGCACAGTGGAGGAAGCTTTTCTATTTAGGCTCAACGTACTTGGGTTTTTTGATGCTCTAAAGAAATTGATGTCCTCTGCATCAGTTCTTAAGGTCGGAATCAGCATAGCCGACGATATTAAGGCCCTACAGAAAATGAGCAATTTCCAGCCACAAGGTTTTGTTGAACTGAATGAGGTCGTGAAGGACCTGGAAATCACAAATATGGGTGTGAGAAAGCTGGCAGGTATTTTTCTGGGTGGGCGTATTTCAAAGAATCAGCAAACGTCCAATTGGGAGAACCCTGAGCTAACAAAAGCCCAACAAACTTATGCAGCTACCGACGCCTGGGTATGTTCCAAAATCTATTCAGATCTGGAGAGTAAAGGGTTTCTATACGATTAGTCTCCTATTTCACCTTTAGCCTGGCTTTCATTCACTAAGCCTTCGGCATAATCCCATAGTTCCTCTGATCCATTTTTCATTATCCCACTTTTCTTCATGATCACATCGTAGGGAACATCGAATTCCCTCCAGGTTCCTCCCTGGTTAGATGCGTTTTGTAGCATCGGTTCAAATCGATCAATTGCTTTCGCAAATTTGGCTTCTGCTGTTTCAGCAGCTTCGAATTCTTGCCAAATAGAGATTAGATCATCAGCTATCTCTTTTGGTAATAGCCCGAAAATCCTTTTAGCCGCTACCATTTCCTCATCTGTATTATCATGATCCTTTTGGCTATCAAAGAGGAAGGTGTCACCTGCATCAATCTCTACAATGTCATGTATCAGGAGCATCTTGATAACCTTAAAAAGGTCTACAGGCTCATTACTTTTATCAGCGAGCACTAAGGCCATCACTGCCAGGTGCCAGCTGTGCTCGGCAACATTCTCATGTTGATCACTTCCAAAAAGACGAGTTTTTCTTTTGATTAATTTGAGTTTATCGATTTCGTGAATGAAATCAATGACTTGTTCAAGAGTATTCTTCATATGACTTTAAGCACAACCGCTCATCACAAAGGTTTGAAGGTTTCATTTTCCGGGCTGTTGTAAATCAAACCATTTTTTGAAAAACCAGACTCATTTTTAAGCCTATATCAATGATTAGACTATATACGCTACTGCTCTTTTTTGTTGGGACTTTACTTCATTCATCCGCACAGACGTTGCAAGAGCAGTTCCAAGCTGCGAGAGAAGCTTCCACCAGCGGAGATTACCCAGAATACCTTCGAATCATGGAGCAGCTTCAGGAAAGCTTACCGGAGAACTCAACTGTTCTATATCACTTGGGATTGGCCCAAATCAAAACAGGCGATGAGGCCGAATCTTTGAAGACTATCCGAAAGGCGCTTTACAGGAATGCGGATTTACCAATTGAAGGGGATAGCAGCTTCTTGAGTTTGTGGGACTCGAAGGACTTCAAGGGACTTACAACATTGAAACAATCGCTTAAAAGTCAGGTAGCCACGAGCCTGAAGGCATTTCAGATTGATAGCAATTTGCTGTTTCATGCTGAAGGTATTGCCTACTCTTCGGCAAAGGATGAGTATTTCTTAGGAGATATAAGGAAAAGGCAAATTGTGAGATATAATCCATCTACAGAAGAGGCTATCGTTTGGGCTCAAGGATCTGACCTACATTCGATTATGGGACTCGCCGTTGATGATGACCGCAATAGACTTTGGGCTTGTTCTACCCCAACCCCTCAGATGGAAGGGGGACTTGAAGGAGAGATTAGCAATACTGCATTTCTCTTAGCGTATGACTTGACTACCAGGCAATTGATTGAGAGGTATCCTGTCAAGGGAGACGGAATTTGGCTAGGCGATCTAATTCTAGATGCTGATGGGAACGTTTTCCTTTCCTCCAGTTCTCAAAAGTATCCGGCAATCTACCGATTGGGATTAGCAGAGGAGGAAGTGCAAGAGTGGTTGCATATGCCCCAGCTTCGATCGATGCAGGGTTTAGTTTTGAGTACCAAAAGCAATCAGCTCTTTGTGGCTGACTATTCAACTGGTCTTTATGCCGTATCGTTGAAGGATAGAAATATTCAAAAGCTTCAAAATCAGACAGACCACCCACTGAGTGGTATTGACGGTCTTTACTTACATGGTGACAACCTAATAGCCATTCATAATGGTCTACGTCCTTTTCGGGTAGTTTCATATTCTCTGGGTAGTGACGGAACCATTATCGAAGACTTCAAATACTTGGATAAAGCGATCCCCGGTATGAATGAGCCTACTTTGGGGGTGATTGTCGAGAGTCAATTGTACTATGTTTCCAATAGTCCTTGGCCTTTTTACAACGCTGAGAATGAGTTTCTGGAAGAAAAGCGTTCTCCTTGTTTGATTCGCAGCATACAATTGAATTAATAAATTGTAATCGTCTGGTTTTCGTGAAGCTGTTTATTCCTTGATTTGGCTATCTTTCTTCGAAACTTAAAAACTTGAAAAGGCACTCCGTCAAGGTGGGAAGTAAATCCAAAGTCTCTATTAACTCAGAGAATGATGAGGATTTGGATCAGAATCTGTGGGCTATCAATTGGTTCAACCTCAAGCTGCCAAGGACTTACAAGTTTTACAATCTGATAGCTTTTCCTCATGTTAAGAAGATTGGTGGAGCTCCGCTTTTTAAAGGCTATGTGGTCGACATAGTGAAGGGAAAACCTGAACATGATCGAGAGGTCTTGCTTATTGTCAAATACCCATCAGCTCCTGCATTTCTTAAGATGCTTTCGAATAAGCTCTTTTTGTTGAAAAGCATATTGCGGGTAAGGTCCGTCAGAAAGTTTGTTTTTGGTTTTGTCAGAGCAGTCCAAGCTCGAGAGGAAGTTACGAAAATCGTAAAGTACAAAGGTGTTTGTCACTATCTGTTGTTTGTGTGGGAGGATCATAAAAAGACACGATTTAAAACTTTAGAAAAGTGGGCTGAAGAAAATGGCGCCTGGATTTTCTTTTCAGGAGATAAGACGGCCTCAATTTCCAGAACGAAAGATGGCGTAACTCAAAAACAGCCCTTTTTCATAGAGCAAATGGCGCTTGTCGAGGCTCCTGGCTCCGGTGAAATTGAGCAAATGTTAGCAGCTAAGAAGCTGGAAAGGCTAGATGCATCTATTTACAAGGTGAAAAGAGTCATATGATATCAGAGGTGTTTGAAAAGCCAATAGTGGTGGAGGAAGGTCACCTTGACCAGTTGAACCATGTGAACAATGTTGTGTGGCTCAAGTGGGTACAAGACATGGCGGAGGCCCATTGGAATTCCAGAACCAATGATTCAGTTAATGACAGGTATTTCTGGGTAGTACTTAATCATTTTATTGAGTACAAGAGGCCAGCGCATCTAAATGATAATCTTGTTGCTAAGACCTTTATCATGTCGTATGAAGGACCCAGATCTGAGAGACATGTTGAGTTTTATAATCAGGACAAATTATGTGTAAAGGCAAAAAGCAGTTGGTGCCTGATCAATAGGAAGAACGAACGGCCCGTTCGTGTCCCGGAGGAAATAGTCAATTTGTTTAAGCAATAGCACTCAATTGGAAAGAAGTAACAGCGTAGTAATTACGGGTGTATCCACAGGTATAGGATATGAAATGTGTAAGGCTCTTCTGGCTCGCGGATATACCGTTTACGGTAGTGTAAGGAAGCAGGAAGATGCGGACAAAATAAAGCAGGAGTTAGGCGAGCGATACAAGCCACTTGTATTTGATGTCACCGATCATAAGGCCATAGAACAGGCAGTTGAACTAGTATCGAAAGAGGTGGGTAGCAAAGGAATTCATGCGTTGATTAACAATTCGGGAATAGCCGTAGGAGGGCCTCTTCTACATTTACCCATTGAGGAAGTTCGATATCAATTTGAGGTGAATGTTTTGGGGTTGGTAAAGTGTATTCAGTCATTTGCTCCGTTGCTGGGTGCCAGGAGAGACCATGGGTCGACTCCAGGACGGATTCTTAATATTTCGTCAGTAGCAGGCAAAATTGGGATGCCCTTCATCGCACCCTACGTGGGATCGAAACATGCTGTGGAGGGAATTTCTCATAGCTTGAGAAGAGAATTACTGCTTTGGGGTATCGATGTGGTTATAGTAGGGCCAGGAGCAGTGAAGACGCCTATTTGGGCGAAAAGCACGGACATGTCAGCTTACCACGATACGGAGTTCGGTACTGCCATTAAGAAATTCAATAACGGGTTAGTGAAAAGAAGTATTGATACGGGCTATGAAGCAGACTATATCGGACAGTTTGTGGCTGGAATTGTTGATGCGAAAAAACCTAAATTGAGATATGCTTTGGTGCCGCAGAAATTTAGTAATTGGGTTTTGCCGCGGATCCTTCCTCAGCGGTGGATAGATGCCTTCATCGGTAAAACAGTGAAACTTGACCATTAGTAACTATGAAATTTGGAAGCGTTGATAGTCCGGAATTAGTTGACTTTACTTTACCAGAAGATCACCCTGGTACCAAGTCCATACTTGGCAAAGGCTCCGGAGATCTTTCAGAGGTTTTTGTGGGGTGTGCCAAATGGAATAAAGGAGACCTCAAAGGATTTTATCCTAGGGGAACGAAAGATGAATTGGGTTACTATTCAACTCAATTCAATTCCATCGAACTGAATGCTACCTTTTACAATGCTTACAGGTCAGAGCAGATTACGGTTTGGCGCGAGAAGACGCCAGATGGGTTTAAGTTCTTTCCCAAAGTACACCAATACATCAGTCATGTAAAGCGGCTGAACAACGTGGAAATGCCAATTGAGGACTTCTGTACTTCAGCACGAGCTTTTGAAGACAAGCTGGGTATGGCCTTCTTGCAGGTCCACAACAATTTTGGACCTAAGAATTTTGATCGATTGCAAACCGTCCTCGAGTTCTGGCCGAAAGATATTCCATTGGCTGTTGAGCTTCGTCATACAGATTGGTATAATGATGAGGCGGTAGCCAATGAGCTTTATGGTCTTTTTGAAGAGCACAAAGTGGCCAATATTGTAACGGATACAGCCGGCAGGAGGGACTTGCTACACATGCGATTAACGTCCTCTGTAGCTTTTATTCGGTATGTTGGGGCCAATCATGAAAGCGATTACACCCGACTTGATGACTGGATTGAGCGTATCAAGATATGGAAAGAGCAAGGGCTGGAGAAACTTTACTTCTTTGTGCACCAAAACCTGGAAAAGGAATCACCGCTTCTATCAGCCAAATTCATCGAGACATTCAATCGGGAGTTCGGTACCGATATGAAGGTGCCGGAAAGTGCTAAGTAGCCTGGTAAGATGATTAATCAATGAGCTTATAGCCAGCTCCATGCACCGTCAGGATATGCTTAGGGTCATTCGGGTTCTCTTCAGTTTTCTGCCTTAGTTTCAGAATGAAATTGTCAACTGTCCTGGTTGTCGGAGTGGCTTCATACCCCCATACGTCCTCTAGTAGCTGATACCTGCTAACAATCTCATTTTTATGTTGAAGCAGGTACTGCAGTACCTCAAATTCCTTATGAGACATTTTTACTACCTCTCCATCTTGTTCAGCCTCGTATTTGGTGAAATCAACGGTGAGCTTTCCGATAGTGGCATGGACGATATTTTTATCTTCTTCAGCTTGTCCCTCTGTTCTTCTCAACACCGCTTTTACACGCGCTACTAGTTCCCGCACACTAAATGGTTTGGTGATATAGTCATCAGCACCCAGCTCCAGCCCAAGTACTTTATCGATCTCTTCTCCCTTGGCAGTCAGGAAGATGATGGGTGTTTTTACCCCAGCACTTCTCGCCTCCTTGCAGACGTCAAAACCTGACTTCTTGGGCATCATCACATCCAGCAATACCAGGTCATAGGTGTTATCGAGGAGAATTTTGAGTCCTTCCTCACCGTCTTTGGCCACGGTCACATCATAAGATTCGAACTCAAGGTTGTCTCTTAGACCAATTTGCATATTGGGCTCATCCTCTACTACTAAAATATTCGCCATGGAATTATTGAATCAATTTAAATACTAAACTAAAGGTACTGCCATTTCCGGGTTGGCTTTCCACATCTATATGACCATCATGGGCTTCCATAATCGAGGAAACCAAACTCAATCCAAGTCCAGCTCCTTGCACATCATGCACATCGCCCTCAGCCACTCTGTAAAACTTCTCAAAGATTTGCTTGATCTTTTCTTTTGGGATACCAATGCCCGAATCCTTCACCGAAACTACTCCAGTTTCTCCCCGTGCTTCCGTGGTTATTTCTAGCGATTTGCTTTCCTTGCTGTATTTGATGGCATTGTCAATCAAGTTGACCATTGCCTCATACACCGTCTCTTTGTCTACGTTGGCATGAAGTGGGATGTCACTCAATTGAGAATGAAACTCAAATCCATTTTGCTCCAGATGAAAGGAATAATCATGAGCTAACTCCTCTACGACTGTATTCAAGTCCATTCGTACGAAGTGATATTTTTTTCGGTCTGCCTCGACCTGCGAAAAGTTGAGAATTCTGTTGACAATGCGGGTTAGCCGGTTGGTCTCTTTGAAGATGATCTCGATGTACTCCTGCTTCTTTTCCTCCTTCTTTACTCTTTGCAATAAAAGAGTCTCTGCAAACATGCTGATCAGTGCGAGCGGAGTGCGTAGTTCATGACTCACATTCGATACAAAGTCACTTTTGGTCTGCGCCAATTGCATTTGTTGAAAAATGGTCCTGGCTACCAAAGTGAAGCCAACCAGTAACAGCAAAATCAATATTCCAGATGCGATTAGGTTGTATTCGAGTCGACTGTTGATGAGGTCGGACAATGTCTTATTCTTCAGACTAATACCCAAACTGAAGTTTGGAAATAGCCACATGCTTTTGGAAGCAATGATTTCTCCAGGTACGCTTTCTGTCATGTATACCCGTTGATTGTTTTCGTTGTTTACCAGCGAGATGACAAGATCTTCCTGCGCTATTTCCTGCAGTTTAGGGCTTAGCACTTCGTTGGCAAAAGCCACAGGCTCGATGAATCCGGTAAACAGGAAGGGCTTACCGCTTGGATCTGATACAATGGCTAGAAGCAATTGCACTTGTAAACTGTCAATAAAAACTATTTCCGAAGGCTGAATCTTTCGATACCCATTTTCCTTGTAGGAGACAAGTTGCTCGATGATGCCTTCATTGGTGTAGATCATGCTATCTACCATTTTCTTATAGCTCTCATCTATTTCGGCAGGGAAGTAGTAGGTCCCCGAGGGGCTTGGGGCATTTTGGGTCACAACAGGAGGTGATGGTGGAGTAGGGGGGACAGTATCTATGGGCCGTAAGCTCATCAGCAGCCAGCCGCTATATTGCAGGAGTGATCGCGACTTCTCAGAGAGGTCCAGTTCATCTTCAGTTAGGTCTTGCTCTACTGCATCCACCAGCTTATCAAGGTGATCATTGCTGTATTGATTGGCGGTGTAGATCACAAAGTCCAACTGGTTTTCATAAATCTTCTGCAGCACCAATTCATCTTCCTGTAAGGAGGAAAACTCATAGATGATGAAGGTGACAATGGGCAGCAGAATGGTCCCAAAAGCAATGAGAAAAATTTTCCGACTGTTCTTAAGCACGAGCTATCAGCATTTGTAGGTCCAAGAAAGTAAGATACGAACTAAGCTATGCTTCTATTTTCAAAAAGTTATTCTTTAACTTCATTTTACAAATATTTACAGCATGAGCGAATCAAAAG
>CAZZHO010000104.1:0-15260 GCA_964653795.1 uncultured Roseivirgaceae bacterium
AGGACTTTCAAACGGTCAAAGAAGTATCAGGTATAGCTCTAGGAGAATATAAACTTGATATTTTCAAGTACTATTATGTCTACGCATTAGAAAAGCTCGATGATCGACAAACTCTGGAGGTATTCGTATCACAGGATTTATCAACGATCGACCTGGATTTCCAGAAAACTATTGATTTATGCGCATTACTAATCCGCAACGAGTGGTTTGAGCTTGGCATCAACTTGGCTTTTAGAAAAGTAATTTCTGACTATTCTAACCCAGTACTTAAGGAGGCCTATTTAGGCTTGTGCAACCTACTACAGAATAAAGGGGGACATTTGGAGACTGAGCAAAAGGCACCCGAAACCGTTAAAGATGGGTGGTGGGTAATTCTGGAAACGGATAAAGGCAGAAATCTGGTTGTCGGCCAGAGAGATCCTCTCTATGAATTAGTTAAGGACAAAAAAATTGGGCAATCCATTTCTACAGGAAACTTGTTTGAGTCTAAATCATATGTTTTGAACTCGATTGTGTCAAAGTATCGAGGCCTCTATACGAAAATATATGATGAAATACATTTTGCTGATCCGGATGAATCCCCTTTTCAATCAAGGTCCTTTTCCTTTTCTGATATCGAAGATTTTCAAAAACAATTAGTAGATGCATTCGGTAAGTCAGAGGAATTAAGAAAGATACATATTGATGAATCTTTCGATAGATATTTCAAGAGTAAGATATCGTTTACCGAACTTGTTTTAAGTGCTAGACCCAATGAGCCCCTTACGGTTTACGAAGTTTTGACCAAGAATATCGGCGAATGGAATAATGGATTCTACGTACTTCCAAAGAAATTCTTAAGACCCTGGGATGGAAATGGTACAGTATGCCTAGATATTACCACAGTCCCCTTAATCTATAGTCTCTACCAGGATTTCCCTGATTTGCTCAACGGGAGGATTATAGTATCGTACTATTTGTTAGAGTACTTGAGGTCCATTCTCAAGGAACTTCAATCATCTGGGAACATTGAAGGGAGGCTATTTATAAACCTATCTGGTATCCATATCGAAAAAGAGCCAGAAGGGAAGCGTGAGACACGTATGGAATACTTGATTGGCCTCATCAAGTTTGTTGAAGAATACCTTAATCCTTCAATATCGTTAAAGAAATTTGAGGGAGTAAATAATGATGATACCTGGTTCGAGTCTGAATGGTACCTTAAGTATTTGATGGACACGGCTTTCTTATCCATGGAGGGCCATTTGGTATCAGATGATAGGGTATTCCTTCGATGGCAGGATATAAAATTTATTAGCTCAGAGGTTTTTCTTGAATCTAGATTAACTGAGGTAACATATGATCAAGTACTGATTAGACTGATTGAGCTCCAATATACTGGGATATACATCAATAGTAGGGTCATGTTTGAAATTTACATGCAACCGATGCTGTCCAACTATAGAGTAGACCACATATTGAAGAATTTACCTCATTGTATGAATCATGATGTTCGTATCCTTGATGAGGTTTTGGATTTTCTAAGAAAAATTTATGCTCAGGGAGGGGACAAGCAAATAATACGAAGACTAAGCCAAACATTTTTGAGAAATGCCCTTATTGACTATCCCAACCTTTTTCAACTAAGAAATTCTATCGAATCTGAAATAGATAAAAGATTTAGGTTGTTGGGATTGAATTTCCTTGAAGTAATGGAGGATTTTACAATTGCTTTTCAAATACTTGAGGAAGAGAGGAAACTGAAAAATGGTCATTGATTAGCTATTGCTCTGACAAGTTCGCTTTACTTTCTTTGCAATAAGGCTCTTTGAGATATTTCAAGTCCAGGTAAATTGACTGAATTGAGGGGAAATACCCTTTCTGGGCTCAGGAACGTATCTTTGAATAGAACATAATGCTTATGACATAAGAACAGAATAGAACAAAACATATAGATATTTAAGAGAAGCGTAGCTTGTCATTTCCCTACTGAAAATCGCCAAAATTTTAAGTGTACAGGAAATGGTTGAAGTTGACGCACCCTATGGGTGTGTCCTTTGCCTATTCTGTGTGCACGGGCGTTTGGCGATGCCTCAGTAGCAGATGCAGCTGAGGTTCACGCCCTCTTTTTTTGGTATAAACTCAAATCAAGTCCTTAGAACCTCAGGACGCCAAATACCAAAAAATGAAATCATTTTACACATTCGCAATGGTGGCCATTCTTCATGTAGGAGTGGTCACCGCCCAGTCACTTGAGACCATCAGGACTTACTTTGACCCGCTTACTAAAACAACTTTAAAAGAGTCCTGGACTGTCATCGCAGGAACACCTGCTAAGCAAGGGCTTTACAAGGAATATGATAGAGAAGGCAACATTATCCAGCAAGCCAACTTCAAGAACAATCAACTAAATGGAGAAAGGCTTAGGTACTACATCGACTATCAACTAAGCACTGGTAAGCTCAGACTAAAGCAGCTTTATGTCAATGATCAACTAGTTGAAGAAACATCCTACAAGAAAAGCGGCCAAAAGAACTATCATAAGGCAGTTACAGGAACCTGGACTTACTGGCATGATGATGGTTCCGTAGCCATGAAAGCCACCTTATATCCTGGAGGAAGTTGGGATACTAGTGCAGATGTATCGGCTAGTGATTTTGATGCTCCAAAAGGAGATGACTTTTATATCATCAATAGCTTGGGTACCCTGGTTAAAGTCAAGGAGATTAAATTCTATCTAAATGGTAAAGTAGTAGGAGAAAACTACTTCGCAACAGATGGTCTTAGCATCAAGAACATTGATTACAACACCCAAGGACAGAAAACCTCAGAATGGGTTAAGGATCAATCCTCTGGACTGTATACCGAGACCCTCTACTATGAGACCGGCCCAAAGGCAGTATCTACCCAATTCAAACTAGTCAGGGACCCTAAAGCAGGAAACTACCAACACTACATGGTAGTCAAAGAAGGAGACCAAATCCGATGGGATGAGTCAGGACAAGTAGTCAATCGAGGTAAGTACATCGATAACAGAAGAGTTGGCCCTTGGAAAGTCTACTTCGACCAAGAATGGAAAGAAGTACCTTTACCATCTGAAGCCAGCTTCTATCGAGAAATAACCTATTCAAACGAATCTGTACCTATGGGTCCAGTAGCTGACTACTACGCTAATGGGCAAAAGCAGTGGGAAGGATACTTGCTATCGGAAAATCCAGATGTTTTTGATGGCGTCAATAAATTCTACTACCCAAATGGCCAACTTAAAGCAGAGCAGAACTACCTCAAAGGATACCTCAATGGAGAATCAAAGACCTATAATGAATCCGGTAAGCAAATCATCCTAGATACCTATGATAATGGGTTATCCAAGACTAGAATTGAATACTATTCCTCAGGACAAACAATGCGCAAGTCCAACTTTGAAGAGGTAGAGTTTGGAGTAGGCCCTGCAGGTTTAAGGTCAGTAAGAACAAGCAAACTATTCATTGGGAACACCCAAGAGTTCAATGAAAGTGGCCAGCTTATCTCTAAAGGCAAGATCAACTACACTTTACAGCCTCCGGGGAAATTTGAGGATTGGATCTACTATGATGAAAGCGGGGCAATCATAAAGTATGAGAAATACGATCACACAGGCACCCTGAAGGAAACTAAAACTGGAGAACAGGTTCTGGCAGCGGAACGAAGACAGTCTGATTTAGCTAGGACGCAAGAGGCTGCAGCTACACAAAAGAAGATGGAATCTGATAATCGAGCACTCAAAACTGAAACCTCAAGATTACTACGGGATCTACCCATTCTTATAGAATCCATAGAAAGAAAGTACTTGGTAAAGGATGAGATAAAAAGTACTGCCTTGGGAAAAAATGTCATGAAGGCAAGGGCTAAGAACATCTATTCCATCGTTGAGTCAGTTAAGAAAGAACTCGTATCCAATAACCTTGATCAACTCAGTCCAGAAAAGTCCAATGAACTTGTGAAAGATCGAATGGAAGTATTGAAGGCTATTGATTCACTTGGGAGTAAGAGCAACAGTCAACTAAAATCTATTGATAGCAAAGTGAAGAAAGAAGCCAATATGGATAAGAGAATGATACTTATCAAATCCGTACAATAGGAAAGCTAAATGAATACATACCTAAGAGTTGTCACACTTAGAGGTGATAGGAGATCGGGCCTAATAGCTCGGTCTTTTTTATTGTCTTTTTCTTCGTTTTTGAAGTATTCTACAATCATGATGCCTTACTATCATAATTCACCACAGGAGGGTATCATTGTTGATTCCTTGCTTAATCCCGATAAACTTAAAATTCTGAGTGATTTACGACTGATTCTATGTTGATTATCTCCCAAATGTGGAATTACATCTTTTGATATGAACATACTCTTGAGAAATAGAATTACTTAGTTATTTACTAAGAGCATCTGGACGAGTTGCTATTGAACAATTTTCGGGGAAGCCGACACTTCCACATAAAATGTATATTCAATTATGATGAGCTATAAGCAAATTTCAGTTCTAAATGGTAATTTTAGATGAACTTGAAAGGATATGTTCACTGAGCTTAACTTTTAACCTTTCCTTTTTAAATTGCTCCGCAACGTAACAGGGATATAATGTTGTGCTATTAGTTTTCATTCGTGCCACTTCATAAAATGGGAGTACAATAATACATGCATCTCTCAAACTCCGAAAAATTAGATCTTGCTACTCAAAAAGCAATCCCCCACTTTTTGGAGACAGAATTTACAAGTGTAGAAAAGATATCCGAAGTAGCTTCTTTCTTACCAGGTGTATTAATGATCCATCAATATGATGAAAAATTTGAAGGTGCAAATAACCTTTTTACGTCGGAGCAGGTGACAGAAATCATTGGAATCAACCCCGATGAAATAAAGGAACTCCAAATGGAGTATTCCAAGACAATTACCAGAAAAGGACTTCTTCCTATATACTTAAAAAGGCGTAAGGAACTTCTCCAATCAGGTATAGACCAAACTGTTTCCTATCTTGAAGAATACCTACGATTTGGAGAAGAAGCTATCATTTCAAATATGGCAATTAAGCCATTTAATGAGAACTCGAATCAACTGATAATTCTTGCTACCCCTATAAAAGATATTCCTTATGTGAGTGAACGCTTTAAGTCAGCTTTTGACTCAAGATCATTCTTACAGAAATTTCCTGTCTTCAATTCTCTCACAAAACGAGAAAAGGAAGTTATTAGTATGGTCTGCGCAGGACTAACAAATCAACAAATTGCCGATCAAATATTTGTTAGCCGCGAGACTGTAAAATCACATCGACGAAATATCAAATCCAAGGTTGGATATAAAAGTGCCTTTGATCTGTACAAATTCGCCATTGAATTTGGTCTAGCGGATTGTTGACAGGAAATTCGATAACCTTTTGTTGTAATAGTCTGAGTTCTCTAAGAAAGGTTGATGACCAGCAGATGGAACTACGTCAATTGTTGCATGAAGTTTATACTTTTCGATAACTTCTTCGATATATGACAAATTCACTAGGTGATCTTCTTCTCCATGCAAAATCGATAATGGTGTTGAGCTAAGCTCAAGAATTTCTGCCTCATCCAAAAAATACTTTGCAATCATTTCTGGAGTAAGCGTTAGCAAATTGCCAATGAATTCCCTAAAAGCAGGATCAGCTTTGCCAGATAATTTCAAGTTTAGATCATAGAGTCCTCCAATATTTCTGGAAAATTTTTGCGATTCCTCTCTGCTCCAATTTCCTTTGAATGCTAAACCTAAATCTGGATCATCGGAGAAAGCTCTAGCAAAATTCATCGGAAATTCTAGTATAGGAGATCCGCTGGTAACTATTCCCCTAACGGCCTTTTCTTTGGCCAAATAAGTCGCAACATGACCACCAAAAGATGAACCGACCAAAAATACTTCACCCAATTGAAAGTGGGAGATGAACTTGTTGACCATACCAGCAAAACCCTTTGGGTGATAGTGCGACTCATGTGATTTGGACCATTCACTTTTACCATGTCCAGGAAAATCTAACCCAATAAGCTGCAAATCTGCGAATGATGCATCTTTCAATTGATTGGAGAATACCTCACCGGAAAGTGAATTACCATGAAGAAATATAACGGTTCTCAGAGAACTCTGAATATTGCTTCTATTCGATTGATAGAATATGTTTAGATCGCTGTAAATAAAGCTACCGTGAAACAATTCGCTAGAATTTCAACCAAAAATACCTACGAAGGGGGATTGTAAGCAACAATATGACCGCATAACATTGTGTAAAAACAGGTTTCATGGTTTCGCATATTTTAACCCTATTTCTTTTAAGTTCCTCGATTGGGGGTAAACAAGTACTCATTGATGCTCAAGCGTCATGCATTTCATTGAGAAAAGAAAAGCACCTTGTTATTGTCAAGAACGTCTGTAGTGACGTTACGATCTATGCCCGAACATGCATCAAAACTAAAGATTACGGCAAGTACAGCACACAAACTCGCAGAGACGTAATCAAGCCTTTGCAAGAAAAGGAATATAGCAACTGGGGAGTGGAAATAATTTCTTACACAGCCATTTACGAAAAGGTTGATAACATTTTTGATGCTTCTGAGAGAATAAAAAAGGATTGTGATGATGAGT
Organism: uncultured Roseivirgaceae bacterium; assembly: GCA_964653795.1. Lineage (GTDB taxonomy): Bacteria > Bacteroidota > Bacteroidia > Cytophagales > Cyclobacteriaceae > JAWPMT01. The sequence goes on from CAZZHO010000104.1 coordinate 6,619, forward strand.
AATTTACTTTTAGCAGGAGCGTTGTTTCTGAATACAAATGTCTCTTCGGTGCAAGAATGCTATACTTTTGGCTATGCAGCTTCGTTGACAACAAAAACTTACTATGTTTCTAACCTAATATCAGTCGAAGAAGGAACTTATTGGATAGGAATAGAAAATGAATGGCGCGAAACATTCGAATCTGAAATCGGTGAAGCTGATGGTATTACCTTCAATTCAATTACGGTTTGGACTGATGAATGTGATTACAAAGAGATGGCTAAAAAAAGGAGATCCGAAATAGCAGAATACAGATCAAAGGATTATAAAATAGTGGAAGTAAAATTTACCTACTATGGGGATTAGATTTTTTTTGTTGCTAATCCTTTTCCTGGCCAGTATTCAATTTGACATGAAGGCTCAAAGTAATGCAACATTGGAAGAAACGACGGAATGGATTATTAGGAAACTAAAAAATTGGGATTTCAAAACCTCCGATGATCATCCACTTTTCATTACTGAATGCGAATATTGCTATTCATGCATAGTAAAAGGATGGAACAAAGAATATAGACGTCACTATTTCAGTGGTGTTGACATTGAAGACTTCCAATTCATTGAAAATGAGGCTCTTGAAATAGAAATAGAGGTTTTTGAAACAGATCCTTACTTTTTTCTTGAGGGAAAAATACTAATTGATTTTTCGAAGGTTAATCCAAACAAAATCTTGATTACTGATGAATATGCTAATCGAATAATTATTAAATCACTGCCAGAAGAACGAGCAATAAAGTACGATATGAAATGGGAGAGTAAGTCAAGTGATTATGGAAAATCTTGCTTTATTGATAAGAAAAGGATAGTACCCTATGAATCAATCCAGCTTAATTTTGATTCAGATCTTGAAGAAAATATTGCCGAAAGAATGATTAATGCAATGAGTCACTTGGCAAAACTCAAAGGGGCGAAAGTAAAAGAGGACAAGTTCTAACTAAGAAGAAGGAAATCTAACAGTCGATAAGCTTCATCATTCACTTAGTTATTTGCAAAAAATATATGCCTGTACTTTTGAGATATTGCAAAAACTAAGCCGACAGAGCCTATCTGGACGTTGGAGATTCAGAAGTTCCGCTTTGTTCCACTATTGCCTCTACGTCCCTGACTATAGGACTCCCAAGCCAATCCTTAATCTCCAATAGCATAGCAGCAATCCACCCCCCACTTAGCTCGCAAACTTTAACCGTAATTGAACGTCTGAATCCCACCACTCCAAAGAAGATGAATTGTGCCCCTGACTTTGCTCCTGTCGATTAAAAGGCCGAAACCGCTCTTAACTCCACCAAAACCACAACTACAATATATTCCACATCACAATTTCTTCTTTTAACCTTTCTCTTTTAAATTACCATATAGCAAACAGGGGTACACCTACTAGGCTAGTTATGAGCAAAACCCAACCAATATGGATTTAAATGCAATTATAAGTACACTAACTTCTGCAGCTTTAGTACAACTGAGGGGAACTGCATCGAGTGCAATTAATAATGCATATAGAAACATAAAGGATTATCTAAAACAGAAATTTTTGATAGACTTGGAGAGTTCCTTGGAAAAAAATCCTTCATCTGAATCCCGACAAAAGGTACTTGAAGAAGACTTAAATTCTACCAATATTCTTAAAAATTCGGAATTCAGTCATTTGCTCAATGAACTTTTAAAAGAGCTTAAAAACTCCAAGGAAAATGACTATTTGATAGGGATACATCTTAAGAATGTTACTTCCGAAAATATCAGGATCAAAAATGTGAAATCTGGTGATACAGCAATCAAAATTGAAGACACACAAACAAACAAGGATATATCAATCTCGAACGTTGAAGCAAACCTAAAAAAAAAGCCGAGTTAGAACTCAATCAAGTTCAAGCAAGAGATATATTCGTCAACTCATCATTAAATGATTCAATTAAAGGACTTAAGGATTTTGCAGATTCTGAGGAGTTTAAGCATCTTAAAACAAACCCGAAGAGAATAGGGGCTAAATTCTCACCGTTTCATATAATAATAGAACCGGTATTAATTGCAGGGATAATTTGGATAGGATTTGAGTTAGGCCTTTGGTATCATTGGTTGGCTGTAGTAGTGATGTCAATCATAATTCTATACAGACTTATGCTATTTATGAACGCCATTGATTCTTTATCAAACAGAAAATTAGAGTTTTTTGAGGATAAGATTTCAGCAGTTCCATGCTTGATAATGAAAATCGACAGGATGCCAGGTAAAACCATCTTTTTGGTAGAAAAAGTCAGTGGTGAACGTACTGAACTTGACAAATCAATGTGGTTTAATGATAAGTATCTTCAAAAAGATGATATTGGTGTAGCATATATTAAAAAAGGTTCTTCTCGAGACAATTCAGTCTTAATGGGATTTGTTAGAAAAAAAAGAGATCATAACAAATACTAAGCTCTATCTGCTTACTTAGTTATTTGCAAAGAGCATCTGGAAACCGATACTTTTGAGATACTTGAAAGGCTAAGCCGACAGATCTTCGTTGACGTTGGAGATTCAGACGGTCTGCTTCGCCTACTCCCGAAGTCAATCCTCAATGTAATAGACTTTTTATAAATCGTTAATCCCTCCTCAATGTAAACTTATATAGACCATCCCCAATATGAAGAAGTTCCTTATTATTAGTCAGTTCCATATAAACAAACCTTCCATTTATCTTTATTGTGGATTTTAAAGAATCTTCGATTGTTGGATTAACTTCGAACTTTAAAGACCCTAGCCATTCCGTCTTTACGGATTCAATGTACTCAGATTCTAGCCTAGTATAAAGCGAACTATTGTCTTTGTTAGTGAAACGATATTCTCCTTTCAAATCTGTTTTATTAATTGTTAAGAGAAACGTTTCAAAGGTATTACCAAAGTCTTGATTATGATGGCCAAGTAATTTTCCCGAGCTAGAGTAGATTGGCCGTGTCCAAGTAGATAAAACGTTGGCATACAAAATTGGTGGAAGTACTGTCTGATGAAGAGCATCCTGAGCCGGATAAGTAAACGATTGATAGACCCATGTTCCGCTAACATTTGCCAGAAATAGATCTTTTAATGATAAGTCTTTGTCAATCTCTTCTGGAGGATTGAGATCCTTCACAATAGGTTTTATCCGTATTGTCTTACTACCCAATTGTTCATTAAGGATAAACTGAACAAGCATTTCCTCATCTGCTTGATTCCTCTCAAAAATTAAGCTTATCCATTCTGTACCAATTGTAAAGCCTTTTTTAACATTTGGAGATAATAGACTACCTTTAATTACCTGAATATCTTCAGCTAATTCAGCTTCATTTTCCCTCATTCTGGGAACCCACTTTATATTGATTTCAACATAGTTACTAGTCTCATCATAACTCTCTTGACTAATAATTAATCCACCTGCTTCGTTGTTAATCTTAAGACGCATACATTCTTCCCAAGCATCTATAGTTGGCTCATTTGCAACTTTCCGCATTATCCGAGTCCTTGTAAAATCTTTCTGAGAACTTGATAATTGATTGGTATAGCTGCTTTGAAATTCACGAATCCTATTAGTTGAACTTTTATTTGTCAATGAGAATGAACCTATCTTAGGAAAAGGAATTGAGAAACCTACATCACTTTCATTGTCTCTAACGAATTTTCTAAATCCGTCTCCACTTACCCAGGAATCAAAAGATGAGTCAAAGTCAGTTGAATCTTCAAATTCATATTGATCTCGTAAACCATCTTTAAGGATATCTCTACATTGATCTTGCGAATATGAGACGAAACCAAATATCAACATGGAAATGAATAAAATAAACTGACTGTTAGTGTTAACTTTTAGCATTTTCCACGGAACTTCAACTTATCTCTAATATAGGCTGGTTTTGTGAGATAAAGCACTACTTCATTAATCCACTTGACAAAAAATAGTGATGGCATACTATACCTAATTGTTGAATAAAAGGCTACTAAATCGCTGTAAATTCATGAATACATACCTAAGAGCTTTACCCTAGATATGATGAAGGCCGAGCCCAATAGCTCGGTCTTTTTTATTGTCATGAATTCAATCCTAAATAACACTGTAGAACTGTTGCGATTAAGTCTACTAGAATACTTAATAGTGGACTATAGCCAATTGATCTTGGTTGAGATGGAAACAGCATCAGGACGGCAATTAGACCTAAATGACAATTATCAAGATGAAATATTGACAATATCGAATAAGCTAACCAAAGTCGATACCAGCTTCATCATCAGATTCAAATGCTGCATATCATTGGGTAGATACTCCACTTCCAATGAACCAGAATATCCCACTCAACACTTTGGCTACCTAAATCAAGCGAATGAAGACAAGTACTGGATGACAGTCATGGACTCACTAGAAGCACAAGCGAATAAATCTATACTAGTCTATCTTAATCCGGATATTGGTCTCGGTATCAGCAGTACAGGAATAAGAAATCCAGAATCAAATAAGCATATTGGTCTAGATCAACTATTAAAGATCAGATCAAAATTGGATGGAAATGGCACCTTGGCCTATTCTCAAAATCTTAATGAGATAGAAGTAGAACTTGTATTCTATTACCATCAACTAAAATTGTTGTTTGTAATACTCCCCTGAAATCGGGCCATAGGTTTAGTTAAGCATTGAACTTATTAAATTGAAAAACCTATGAAGAAAAGCAGACGAAAATTCTCACCACAATTCAAGGCCCAGGTTGCGATTGCAGCCATTAGGGAGGCTGATACATTGGCAGAATTGTCCAAGCGATTTGATGTTAGTCCAGTCATGATCTCTCGGTGGAAGAAAGAGTTTACCGAGAATATGGCAAGAGCCTTTGAAGGGAACAGTCAAAAGGAAGAAGATAAGGATAAAGGCTTGGAACAGCTCTATGCTCAGATTGGGCAATTGAAAGTGGAGAATGACTTTCTAAAAAAAAGCTTGAAGAAAACAGGACTATGAGCGAACGAGCGCAATTAGTGAGCAACAGATCTAGGTTGTCCATTCGAAAGCAATGTCTACTTCTCCATATCCACCGTAGCCGATTGTATTATCGGCCTTTGGGTGAACGACCCGAGAATTTGAAGATCATGCGTCTGATGGATGAACATGCCTTAAAACATCCTGCTGAAGGCGTGAAATCGATGCAGTACATGCTGGAAATCAAAGGTTATCATGTCAATGTCAAGCGCGTTCGAAGGCTGCTGAGAAAAATGGGACATATGGCCATTTATCCTAGGAAGATGCTCAGCCAGTTGGGACAAGCGAACTATATCCGTCCTTACCTGCTCAGAGACCTGGAAATAACACGAGCTAATAAAGCCTGGTGTATCGATATCACTTATATCCCTATGGCAAAGGGCTTCATGTATTGCACCGCCATCATGGATATCTACAGTCGTAAGATTGTCGGTTGGGGCGTTTCCAATTCATTGGAGGCCAAATGGTGTATGAGGGTCTTGCATCAGGCCATTGAGGAGCATGGTCTACCAGAGATTATCAACTCTGATCAAGGATCTCAGTTTACCTCTGCCATGTGGACCAGGACCTTGGACGACATGGGTATCAAAGTATCAATGGATGGCAAAGGTCGTGCGATTGACAACCGATGGATTGAACGGTTCTGGCGAACACTCAAATACAAGCACATTTATCTCAATCCTGCTGAAGACGGTCTCGAACTGTTAGACAATATCACTTCTTACATCCGCTACTACAACGATGAGAAAGTACACCATACATTCAAAGAAATACCCTCACAGAGGTATGTTAAATCACTACAAAATGCCGCGTAAAAATTAACTTAGACACTAGGCCTTTTGGTCCTGATAATGGGGAGTATTACAGTTTGGGAAATGTGTTGTATTCACTGGAAGCCTGAAACTGAACTTTGGAATAGTGATCCTTTCAAGTATTGAGCAAAGAGAGAATGTTATAGCGTCAATCGTAGAATTCTACGAAGAGAGCGATCTGGAGCAAGGAAAGGAAGTATTTCTATTCTCTTAGGCTGAAAGCGATATCTACCAACAAAACATATTTGACCTTTTACGATAACTAAGTTAAACACTTCGTTTTATCAGCTTCTGCTGGACATTAGTTATCATAGAGTGACACTATCTAAACAATGAAAAAGAGTTAATTAGTAAGCCTTTACTTGATTTTTGTGATAACTTGTAGAAAACGGCAAAGTCGGAGTTTTTATTCCTTATTGCTGTAATTTGTTATTAATTTGTTCGTCATAATACAGGATTTAATTTATACATCATTCTGTTTTCAGGCTAACAAACTTTTAAATGTGAGTGCCTAGAAAATGAATTGCCTTGTACAATGGATGCTAAGCATATTGAAGAGTACAAGTTAGGTCAAATGGCTATTGATAATGGGGAGTATGAAGCAGCAGTTAAGCACTTCAAATTGGCCATCCATTTGAATAGCCAATACCACTATTCTCATCATGGTTTGGGCTATGCTTATACCCTTTTGAAGCAATATTCCGAGGCCATTGAAGTATTTGAAACAGCTACTGAACTCCAATCCGGAAGTGATTATCCTTATCTCGGCTTAGGAGAAAATTATTTTTACCTTGAGAGATATGAGGAGGCAAAAGCTGCCTACTTTAAAGCCATTGCTTTAAAACCTCAAAATCCGAAATCATACCACCAACTGGGACGAGTATACTATAAGGTTTTCGATTATAAAGAGGCATTGAGACAATTCACTCTTGCTGTTCAATTGAATAATCAAGAACCATTAAGCCATGATGGTGTTGGATCGTGTTATCTGAAATTGGGACTATTCTCGGAAGCCATCGAATTTTTCGAAAAAGCTATTCAATTAGATAAAAGCTATGCTAGACCATTCAATGGCTTAGGAAAAGCCTACTTTGAATTGGCTAACTACCCACAAGCTCTTTCTTCATTATTTAGAGCATTTTATCTTGAGCCAAAAGACTATTGGACTATTTTCAAAGTACTTGATAACTGTGGAGAGATACGCCCAGCTTTCATTTATCAATTCATTCAGCACTTTTCGTATAAAAGAATAAGAGAGCATGCTGGATTGATAGTGAAGCACTTGAAGTATTGGAGTGGTCTTGCAAAATATATTGAATATATCAGGGCGTTGAACATGGACACACATGGTGCGCTGATCCCCCAGATTTATTTTATGGGCGGAGACCCAGTTAGTACAGTACTTCATTTTACAGAAAACAGTACTACTTCTCCAGAGTCAGCTTACTTCTATCTAGTCGCGTTAGACAGTTTTGAGCTTGAAAATGAGCTAGAAGAAACACGCCACTTATTCCAAGAAATAGCTACTGAATTTGTGAAGAAGGCCGATAGAGTTGATGATTGTAAGTCAGTTTTCTATTGCGCTCTAATACAATTAGAAAATACTAACGAAAAATTGGCGCTTGAATCTCTTGAGTTGATCAGTGAGTTTTTCCCTTTTGCAAAGCTCCTTGAGAAACTCATTATCGATAGGGAGCTCGATCTAGAGAATGCTTTTCCAGAATTCAATGCTCCTTATTATCTACAATGTGAAGAAAAGGATTTTGAGAAGATACAGCTACTCGCTTATCTAAAGGTTTTAGAGAGAACGGCAATATTCCTTGGAATTTCCTTGGATAATCCTCGGTGTGAGATTTGGGAACTGTTATTGTTGGATAGGAAAGTTTACAATAGAATTCAGATCAAGATTTATTCTGAGGAATGGAAGAAAACAATTTCCAATCAACATTATAACCTTTCTTCTGACGATCGGGAGGTACTTAGAACATATTTAGATAATAGTTCTTATCGGCTATTGGCTTTTTTAGAAGATTTGGATGCGACTACTAGTGCGGCGAAAGTTGAAGAAAAAATCGGAGCGAGTATTCAGGATTTGGATTTCAATGGGTTCTACTTTCACTTAATTTATGACAAGTTCATAAATCGTGAGCTTGATCAGAATCAGGTATTTCGTTTGGTATTCTATAGTGTTTTTGTTCTCTCAAAGTACAAAGGAGGTCAGGCGAGTTGGAAAGCACTTAAAAATATTGTTGGTGCTTCTTTACTGATTCCGTCGATGCTACCTGATTTTGGATACTCACCATTATTTGGAATATTGGGTATTGCGAGTTTCGTTTCGGATGATTTATCGAATAAGCTTCAGTCAATTTTTTATTATAAAGTCGCGGGACGAAAAAATGAAAGCGACAATACCTCAATAATACCGTACAAAGTCTTCTGCTCACAATTAGAACAATGTGTAAATGATTTAGCAGATAAACATGGCTCAGATGTATTTAGAAAGAAATATAATCTTCCGCAGCTTTTAGATTGTTTTTGAAACATATAGGTAAAAGGAAATCTATGAGACGCACGTAAGAAACCCAAGCAATATTGGTATGAGTTTTCGTAACTCAACCTATGACTAAGATCCGTATTGTCAAAAAACAAGAAAATAGCCCTTCTTTTAACCCGCAAGGGATTATCTATTATCAGTAGACAATGGTAATGGGTTCAGCATAACTTTATCTAAGTAAAAGAAAAGAGATGACAGATGACAGATCTGTCATCTGTCATCTCTCGATTTAGTCTTTGATGTAGGTACGGTTTGAGTCTTTTTGAAGCTTCCCACT
>CAZZHO010000105.1:0-15175 GCA_964653795.1 uncultured Roseivirgaceae bacterium
GAAGACTATCGTTTTGAGGCAAGCCAGATAGAGTCGATTGTGCCTAGCTATCAATGGAGCAACACCTTGACGCTGACAAGAAAAGGAGTCAGCTTGAGTATAGGGCACACCAGATATGGAGAAAGTGAGTTTTTGCATCCTTTCGACAATGACCCTGGTAATTGGATCTTAAACGAAAACACAGGATTAATAGAAACCCGGGATCAAAGGTTTTCAGCTAAGGATCTGATTAATCTGGATATGAAGGTGAATATTACCAAGTTTCTCAACCTGACCATTGGGGCGCTGAATATTACCAATCAGTACCCAGATAAGTTGAGGCATAGCGACAATATCAATCAAGGGGTTTTAGTGTACAGTCCGAGTATTCGTCAATTTGACTTGAGAGGTGCCTATTACTATACTAGGCTGAATTTCAAGCTTTAATTTGAGGTAGTTGACTTCTGAAAGAGAGTCGATTACAATTTCCCCATTGCCTTTAGAGTGGCATTTACTTTCTCCTCCAGTGGCAAGGCACCATCCAGTCTCAATATCTTACTGTCAAGTTTTTTAATCCAGTCATTGTGCACTCGTAGAGATCGACCAGTGATATCCGGATCATCGTAAAGTTTAGCCCAGGCTATGAAAGCCTCGTAATTCTCTTTTCGCTTGTTGTCAGTTTGCAGTAGGTCCCCGTATCGCTCTTGCTCTCTTTTGATGAGCCTTTCTATTCTTATATCTGGGCTTAGATAGATGAATACAGCTAAGTCGAAAAGATGAGTCCATTCATGCCCCCAACTAATCAGAGATCCACTAACAACTACATGCTCATGCTTATCAAAATCTTCTCTTAGCCGTCTATTCCGCTTATCCAAAGGTACTTTCTCAGTGTAAGGCGGGTCGGTCTTTACCCAATAGTAATCGTCTGCATCCAGGTGTACCAATGAGCTGTCTAGACTTAATCCATGCCCCAAGGTGGTGGTTCCTGAGCCTGAAGCACCGAAAACAAGTATTTTCATTGGCGCTAATTACTCTTTGCTTTGATACTATTTAGCTGTTGCCAGACTGGATGGGAAGTCTCTTTTGGAGAAAGTCGAAATTGCCACAAGCTCAGGTCCTGATTCCGTTCTATTGTAAGGTTCAATAGAACTTGACTCTTGATGAAAAAGGCATCATATGTTTCTACTTGTCCGGAAAACCCGAACTCCTCTTGTTGCAAGGAAGCTTCGGTACCCACGGAATCAATTTTTCCAACTACAGACATTAATCCATCGAAGTAATGCTTCAAATTCTTTTCCATTTCCTCCCTTGAGAAGGTGGCTGGGCTATCGAGAACCCAAACAAAGGTATAGGTCCAAAACTGTTCACTTTCCTGCTTACTCCATCCGGGTGCAAACCTGACCTCTTCAAAACCCTCAATCTTAATTTCAGGAGCAAAGGATAGGGGCAGGTCGAGTTTTTCATACCTCCAACTATCTGGAGAAACTAAGACTTGGCTCCGCTGCTCTTCCTGAGCTGCTAATTCCTTCAGGTTTACCGAAAATATGAGGATTGAAAGCAAAAGAATTTTCATATCGGTTGTGATATGTAAAAGTGTTAACCAAAAAATAGAGACCTTTTCCTAAGGAAAGTTCCAGCAAATAACATAGCCGCTAAGGGAATGCCTGGAATAGGCAGTCCAGTTCCTCCAAGACCGACTAATTCACCGGTAATAATGCCTCCCACGTAACAGCAACAAAGAAAAAATCCCAGGTTCATAGTCTTGGGTATCCAGTAAATCAGTATCACTAGTAATTCAATGATCGCTATAGGGGTCATGGCAGGTAGCAGCTGAATTGCTTGCATACTATCAACCAAGAAATCGTTTCTCAAGAACTTCATGATGGTACTAAAAACTAGCATCAATGAAAATAGTCCGGATAGTGCATATCCGACTATGATTTCAGCTTTATTGGTTTCAGGATTGTGTAAGGGCATTTTGGATAGGTGAGTTTTTCCGAAGATAAGTCTAAAAGTATTTAATCAATCCTTTATCGGTATCCGTACATCCAGTTTTGAACTTGTTTTAAGTAGTATCCCAGTGAAAATAAAGAAAGCGGATATTGCCGAGGGAAGTATGACCAACCATTCATATTCCTCACTAAATGATCTGATTTCCGATTCTGTCATGAAGTAAAATGAGCCGCAGAGTACCAGACACCCCACTACCGCAATGGTCCATAATCCTGCGAACATTCTGAACCTTTGCTTTTGCTGCTGGTTCGGGTCTGTCTGCATCAGAAGTCTCGAACTGACCTCTTTGGTAAGCATTTCTTCATTGTCCCTAGCTTCCTGTGACATTCCAAGGAATAGCTTCTTGATTTCCTGATCGTTTGATAAGTTATCCATTATCTGAGTCTTTTAATTCGTGAAAGTGCTGTCTCGCTCTATGCAGCAAGACCTTAATGTTGCTTTTGCTGAAGCCCGTGCTTTCCTCTATTTCCTGTACTGAAAGTTCAAGTAAGTAATGCATTTGCAGCATTAGGGCTTCCTTGGGTTTCATCCGTTTTAGGACTTGCTCAATAACAGACCGTCGTTCTTGCTGCTCCAGGTTCTGAGGACCAAGATTTGAAGTGGCCATATCCGAAGATTGAAAATACCCTTCTGAAGCCTTTGCCGTTCCCTCTTGCTTTCTCAGAAATTTCAAGGATTGGTTCACGACAATACGATAGAGCCAGGTGCTGAACATTGCCTTTTGATCAAACTTATGCAGGTACCTAAAGGCGTTGATAAAAGCTTCTTGCACTACATCCTTGGCATCATCTGAGTCTTTCACCATTGACGCAGCAATGATCAGACTCTTCCGCTCATGCGGTTGCACCAATTGCTCAAATGCACCAAGATGACCGGCCAAGACTTTGGTGATCAGCGCTGCTTCTTCAGCAGTTTTCATTCCTGTGGCTTAATAAATAGCATTAAGCTGATTCCACCACAAAGGAGGATGCCTGAAGGTACAGCTACTATGTGTGGCATATTGAGTGCTTTGCCTAAGATGAAACCACTTATAAGACCTATTGCAACTGAAATGAGGACAATGCCAATTTTGAAAAAGCGCTTAGGGTCTCTTGATAATGGTTCGAGTCCATGCTCGATTCGAGCCATTTCCTGAAAGTGTTTCGTTCTCAGATAGTAAAAGAGATTAATACCACTAAGAAGGAGTAATACAAAGATGACAATTCCGGGATCCATAATTTTTAGCTTTTAATTTCTCCTTTGATCCATCTGGTGTTGATCTGGTTACAAAAAAACTTGTAACCGTTTCTTGATAGTCAGGATCATAGTGATAAAAACTATGAGAAATCTAATCAGAAACATCCTTTTACTATCGGCTTTGGGATACTCCTGCACCCAAAGCTCAAATACAACCTTTGAAAGCATCACCGATCAATTAAGGGCAAAATATGAGGGTAAGACAGCCGGCGTGGCTATGGCTGTAGTGAATGAATCCAAAGAAATTTGGTCGAATAGCTTTGGCATGGCGAACATTGCAAATTTCGAAAGCATGACAGTAGATCATGTGATCAACATAGCCTCTGTTTCTAAGCTTTTTGTTGCCACAGCGGTGATGCAACTGGTGGAAGAGGGTGTGCTCAACTTACAAACAGACATCAATGAATACCTGCCATTTGCAGTAGTCAATCCAAAATACCCAACTCAGTTTATCACAGTGGAGCAATTACTGACCCATCGGTCTTCTATTCAGGATAGTCCATATTATGAGGATAGCTACACCGCTGATACTACTATACTCAGGTTAGAAGATTGGCTTAGAAGCTATTTTACCCCAAGAATGATCTACTATTCTGAAGAGAACTTTTCAGCCAATGCCCCGGGAACTATTAAGCAATATTCCAATCTGGGATATGGCTTATTGGGTTTGATAGTGGAACAGGTCTCTTCACAATCATTTGATGAATACTGTGAAGTACACATTTTTCAGCCATTGAAAATGGAGTCTACAAAATGGTTACGCCCTCAACCATTTGGATTAGCCGCAACAGCTTATTTATACATGGAGGAGCTTCCGGGAGACGAGATGCTTTTAAAATTGAATACTATCAGCACGGAACCTATAGTGGCCAAAGAATATATCCCTTTGAGGCGCTACCGCTTTCCTAATTATCCTGATGGCTTGCTGTACTCGTCTGTCAATGACCTTAAAAAGTTTGTGCAAATGGTTTTGAATGGGGGCGCTGCTGATGAGAATAGGATTTTGAAGGAAGAACCCCTGAAGCAAATGTTATCTCTCAATGGCGTCGAATCAGATAAGCAAGGCCTGGGCTGGAGTTATTCGGGCATGGGCGCAATATGGGGACATGGCGGCGATGATCCGGGTGTGCAAACAGGCGTATATCTAGACATTGAAGGTAAATTGGGTATGATCATGATCAAGAATAGCAACGTTGGAAGTAGGACGGACTTGTTAATGCAACTGTATAAAGCAGCCAGATTGGAAAGTCAGTGAATCCTATTTGAACCTCTTTTGCCGCGTGATATTCTGAAACTAGTAAAATGAGATTCTTATTTTTCGGAATTGATAAAAAGGGACAGTTTCCAATGAAGAATTTGTATTCATACGTTTGGAACGGTATCACCTTATTATCTTCAGGTCATAAACTTTATCAACCTTGCATTTCGAAAACTATCAGACTGAAGGCATTTTCGACGAAATGATAAGATCATCGGGCCAATGCTTCGATGCATGTCAGCCGTTGCAAAAAGCCTTGGAAAGTGTTCCGCTAAAAAAACTGGGACAGTTGCAGGACTCCACGAGCAAAGCCCAGCGATCAATCGGGATGACCTTTAATGTCTATCACGACAACAAGGGCGTGGAGAAGATTTTGCCACTAGACCTCATTCCAAGAATTATTCCTGGAAATGAATGGAAGATCATTGACGATGGCTTGAAGCAGAGGATTCAAGCACTCAACCTGTTTCTTCAGGACATATATAATGATAGGAAAATATTGAAGGATGGGATTGTTCCTTCTGATCTCATACTTTCCAGTCAAGACTATTTGGAACCATGTATCGGGCTGACTCCTCCAAATGGTGTTTGGTGCCATATCACAGGTTCGGATATTGTTCGCAACAACGACGGCAAGTTCTATGTGCTGGAAGACAACTTGAGGTGTCCTTCCGGGGTGTCCTACATGCTAGAGAACAGAGAGATTATTAAAAATCTCTATTCTACACTTTTCACTTCTATGAGTGTGAGGCCTATTGTGGATTATTCAGTACGGCTGCGGAATATGCTGGCGAGTTTGTCATCTAAGCACAATCCGGTAATAGCTGTATTGACTCCAGGTATTTACAATTCTGCCTACTTTGAGCATTCTTATCTGGCCCAGCAGATGGGCGTGGAGCTGGTAACCGGACAAGACCTGATAGTCGAGAATAAAAAGGTCTATATGAAAACCACCCGTGGGCTTCAGCAATTGGATGTGATCTACAGAAGGATTGACGATACTTTCCTCGATCCAATGGTATTCAATGCATCGTCTATGCTGGGTGTGCCTGGGATTTTTGAAGCCTACAAAGCAAGGAATGTCGCTTTGGCCAATGCGCCTGGTACAGGTGTAGCAGACGACAAGGCGGTATATGCTTATGTGCCCAGAATCATCAAATACTACCTCGATCAGGAGCCGATTATAGAGAATGTGCCCACCTACATCTGCTCGGAACCCGAAAGTCTGGCCTATGTATTGGAACATATTCCTGAGTTGGTAATCAAGGAAACCAATGCTGCCGGTGGCTATGGTATGCTCATAGGACCGAAATCCACAAAGAAGGAGCAAAAAGCTTTTTATGAGAAGGTGAAGAATAATCCAAGGAACTATATAGCGCAACCAACGCTATCGCTCTCGACTGTTCCCACTTTTGCAAAATCGTCTATCTCTCCGCGACACGTGGACCTGAGGCCTTATATTCTCTATGGTGATCAGATCGATGTAGTACCTGGCGCTTTGACCAGGGTAGCCTTAAAGAAAGGGTCTTTAGTGGTTAATTCCTCCCAGGGTGGCGGAAGCAAGGATACATGGGTTTTGTTTGATTAATGACGGAAGAAGATGTTAAGTAGAGTAGCAGATTCATTGTTTTGGTTGGGTAGGTATGTAGAGCGTGCCGAGAATTATGCCAGGTTCATAGAAGTCAACTTTAACCTGTCCATTGATTTACCGCCGGGAGTTCAAGAGCAATGGAAGCCTTTGATTACGATAACCGGGGATAGCGCCATTTTCGAATCTCTTTACAGCGCAAAGTACGAAAAGCAGGATGTGATTCGATTTCTCACCTTTGATAAAACCTATGAGAATTCCATTCTGAGAAGTATAGAGAAAGCAAGGGAAAACGCTCGTACTATCAGAGAGAGCATTTCGCGGGAGGCATGGGAGCACCTGAATAATCTTTACTACTATGTTCAAAATGCTTCAAGAAGGAAAATATGGGAAAAAGAACACCCCAGGGACTTTTTTGCGACTGTCAAGAGTAGAATATTCACACTATATGGACTTGCCAATCACACAGAATTGAGGACTGAGGGGTGGCATTTCAATAATTTGGGCCTATTGATGGAAAGGGCAGACAAAACCTCCAGGATTTTGGATGTGAAATACCACATTTTATTGCCTTCGATTACAGCGGTGGGAACGCCTATAGATTATTTGCACTGGGCTGCTTTATTACGATCTATTGATGCATTCAATGCATTCAAAAGGGTATATGGTAAGATTTCTCCTTCGTCGGTGTTGGAGTTTTCGCTCCTCAATCCATACTTCTCAAGAAGCACGCTGTACTGTGTCTCAGCGGCCAATGACTGCTTAAGAGAGATATCGGGCAACTTCTCGCAAAAGGAGTTTCATAACCCCGCGGAGAAGAAGATAGGTGCTTTAAAGTCAGAATTGGAGTTTAAAGATGTACAGACCATCATCGATTATGGTGTTCATGAATATGTAGATGATGTCCAATTAAAACTCAACGACATTTCAAACGCCATACATGATCAGTACTTTGAAATTGTATCTAAATTCACGCCTCAAAAAATGGCGCAAGAATGACGTACTGTCTAGGTATTTTGAGCAAAGAGGGGGTAGCAGGGATAGCAGATACGAGAATAACCTCGGGAAATGATACCACTACAGCCAAAAAGCTTTTTACGGTAAAGAGATCCAAGCACACTTACTTCATCATGACTTCAGGTCTTCGGTCAGTCCGGGACAAGGCCCTTACTTACTTCAAGGAGGTGGTTGAAAATGAAGATCATGACTTCAATCGACTGTACAAAGCAGTCAATAAGTTTGGTGATCAGGTGAAAAGAGTAGCCAGAGAAGACAGTGAGTCGCTGGCCAATTCCGGTTTGAAATTCAATCTTTTTGCCATTGTGGGAGGGCAGCTTGAAGAAGATGAACACCCCAAATTGTACTTGCTTTATCCGGAAGGAAATTGGATCGAGATAGGTCCTGGCACACCCTATGTCATCATCGGAAATACTGGTTTTGGTAACCCTATTTTAAAGCGGGTGCTTAGCTATGAAAGTGAATTAGGTTTTGGTTTAAAAGCTGGATTTCTATCCTTTGAAGCTACCAGGCTATCCGCCAATGATGTTGGTTATCCCATTGATACGGTAGTGCTGAAAAGTGGTGATTATCAATTGATTGAGAATCGGTTCGAAGAGAAGGAACTGCTTCATATTTCCGAATACTGGAACTCGAGGTTATCTGACGCCATCACCAATCTTCCGGCAGTGGCCCTGGACAAGGCCTTTGCCCAGGACGAACCGCAGTTACCCATTTTTAAATGAGGTTTCAGATCGAGCACCATACTGAGTATACCTACTCTGACAAGGTGTTTTTGGAACCACACTATCTGCAACTATACCCGCAGCCGAGACCTTATTTTAAGGTCGAAAGACATGATCTCACCATAGACCCTATTCCTACCGGCAAATCAGAAAGGCTGGATGTTGAAAACAATCTGATCGGGCAATGCTGGTTTACAGAACCCGTAAGTGCTTTAAAGGTGCAGTCCTTGCTGGAGGTCGATTCCACGTCCTTCAATCCGTATAATTTCCTGATTGATAATGATATCACTTCGAATGCTCCTGCTCCATTCTTGAGAGTACCAGTAGAAAGCGCCTCAGAGTTTGATACATGGATAGCAGATATACATGGCAGCGCAGGAGCTGATACATTGAAGTTTGTGACGAATCTCAATGAACAGATTCATGATAACTGGGTCCATGAAATCAGGGAAGAGCCTTCTATCCTGACGCCAGGAGTTTGTTTTGCCGCTAAGTCTGGATCTTGTCGAGATCTTTCATGGATGATGATGGTGGGGCTGCGAAAGTCTAACATCCCTTCTCGATTTGTGAGTGGTTATGCTTTTAATCCTGAACTAGGAGAGGGCCATGAACTGCATGCGTGGGTAGAAGCTTGGCTACCCGGAGCAGGCTGGGTGGGATTGGATCCAAGTTCAGGCCTTCTTGCCGATGAGACCTATATCCCTATACATACAAGCGCTGACCCTAAGAATACATTACCTGTGATTGGTAATTATAGGGGATATGCTAATTCTTCGCTCTCAAGTAAGGTCCTCATTAGGTTGCTTTAGCTTTTTGATGGGATGCGACAATAGTCTTCCCAAGATCACTACCAGAAACAAGTTGCCGATGAGGTTCTCAAGGTTCCCCAACTTGAAAAACAACGGATGCGCTTGTGGGTAGATGGCGTCCATCCCTGTAATGGCATTGATACTGAACATGATGATGTGGATGTAATTCGGGAAGCCCATAAAGTAAACTTGGCCTAACATTCCGGGTTGTATGATGCACAGAATTTCGTACACCTCAGCGAAAATCATGATCAGTAGGTAATAAACGACAATCGCACCCCAGATGTGATCAGTCTGGGTCTCTGTATTTCCGAAGATATCAATGAGTAAAACCCTTGCGAATAGTATCTCAGCGATCATGAGCACCAGATGGAATAAGCTGAACATGCCGGGTTTCAAGTCATTTGGTAGAAGATCAAGGAATGGGTTACTCACTACGAGCATACCCACCACACTGATGCACCCGAGTATGGAGACTATTTTCCTTACTTTTTTTGAATAACCCAATTGAGACAAAACGGGGATACTCGAGAATACAAACCCCGCGCAGAAAAAGGAATATATCAACCCACCAAATTTCTGTCCTCGTTCGTCATTTTCAAAGAAGCCTGCAGATTCGCTGGTAAGAATGACCGTAATCAGCATGAGCAATACGAACAATAGAAGACGTCCATAGAGATTACTAATGGACTTAACTCCTGGTTTGGTGGCCAATGACATGGTCTAGGTTCGTTTGGTGTTTCGGAGACAGAAGTTAGAGCAATTCTCTAAAACTTTTGCTCATTACTCTCTAAATGGCCCTTTCCCGTTGATTTTCATTAACTTACTACCAAACTGAACAAAATGGATGGTGAAGATTTAAATCAGCCCAAAAGGCACATGCCACTGCTCTGTTGGGATATCTGCGCCATGCACAACCTTGAGATCAAGGCCAAGAACGACAAGGAGACGGAGTTGAAAGTCCTGGAGGAGTACCAGAACGAGTACGATTGGGATGTCCGACTTGCCAAAATTCTTGAATCGGCCTATGAGGGACTAGTCCTTACAGATAAGGAAATCAAAATTCAGTGGGTCAATGGTGGCTTCACGAAAATGACAGGTTTTGGTGCCGGTGAGGTGATTGGCAAGAGCCCCAAAATATTGCAAGGGGAAAAGACCTCAGCTGAGGTAAGATTGCGTATTCGAGAACAGCTCTACGGCAATAAGCCTTTCACCGAAAGTTTGGTGAATTACCGAAAGAACGGTGAGGAGTATGTTTGCAAAGTCGAAATCCATCCGGTTTTTAACTCCGAAAGTGAATTGAGCCACTTCCTGGCACTAGAATCAGAAAATTCGTGAATAAAGAAGAGCGAATTAACAATTCTAAAACCAGCATTTTCAAAGCTGTATTCCCTAACACTACCAATCACTATGACACCTTATTCGGAGGTACCGCCATGCACCTTATGGATGAAGTGGCCTTCATTACTGCTACCAGGTTTAGTCGTCAACGAATGGTGACGGTAAGTAGTGATAAAATTGACTTCAATAAGCCCATACCTGCTGGCACCATTGTGGAGCTCCAGGGAGTGGTATCACATGTGGGCAGAACAAGCCTGAAAGTTCATGTGGATGTATTCATCGAGGAAATGTATTCTGAAAAGCGAGAATCCGCTATCAATGGGGAATTTACCTTTGTAGCCATAGACGAACAGCGGAAACCTACTGAGCTGATTCTCTGAACAATCAAGCCGATCCATTTGCGAAATTAAAAACGCTACTAAATAACGGTTGTTATTGATGCTTTTGGCTAAATTCATCTAACCAAAACGTAATTACCTATGCCTATAGAACCCAAAGGAATTATCGTTCACTCCATGAGTGAGTATTTTGACCGGGATGCGCTAAAGTGGCTGTCCCGATATGATAGCGACAATGATACCTTCGACGGAACATCTTTGTCAGACTTTCCAGCGGCTATTCATGCTCGTGATTGGTTGCGATATTCCAGATTGTCTGTCCATGGCTTCATTGCTCATGATGGCTCGTGGATGGATGGGAGAGAAGTGCCAGAGAAAGCGGCCCATGCTGGTAAAAGTGAATTTCAAGGACTAAGTGGACTCAATAGCCACTTCTTAGGTTTTGAGTTACTTGTTGCTGGCACCAATGACTATGCCCAATTCGTCAATAGGATCAATAATGACAATCCGTTTACTGAAGCCCAGATCGAAACGGCGGTAACGAAGTGCCTGGAGTGGATGGATACCTACAACATTCCTGCTTCCAATGTGGTGGGTCACTCGGAGGTATCAGGTGATGATGTGAGGGGAGTAGGTAAAGGAAAGAAAGACCCTGGACTGACCTTTGACATGCAGGCCTTTAGGGCTAGGTTGAGTTAACACCAAAGTACTTTCCGACGAAATGACTGAGTCCAGGAAGTAAGCTGAGATCTTTCTTTTCCGTTAATTTCGACCACAGAATGCATCGACTCATACAGTTTTGATTACTGATTTCAACAGCGGAAAATACAATACTTGGTGTTGGGTCATTTTGGGTTTGATAGGCCTGGCGTACTTCCTCAACCTTGGAATCCATCCTCTATCATTAGAGGAGCCAAGAAGAGCGTTGATTGCACTTGAGATGCTCTACAATCACAATCTATGGGTGCCTACGGAATTTGGGGAATACTACTACAAGAAACCTCCTTTATTCAATTGGATGATCATTGGGTCTTATCAACTGTTTGGCGTCTCGGAGTTTAGCACTCGCGTCTTTTCAGTGGTTTCACTTCTTGTCATGGGAGCCTTGGTCTATTGGTTTGGTTCCAGGTATGTCGATAAAACCTTTGGCGTCTTTACTGCCATACTCTTTCTGCTGAGTGTGGACATATTGTTCTACTTCTCTCTGGTAGGCGGCGAGATTGATCTGTTCTATAGCCTACTTACTTTCGGTAGTTTTCTTGCCATTTTTCATTGGTACCGAAGACAACAATTCTTTTGGCTTTTTGGTCTTACCTATCTGTTGGCAGCCTTGGGTACACTCACCAAAGGCCTCCCATCCATTGTCTTTCTTGTGATATCGCTGGCAGTCTTTTTCTGGTATCAGAAGGATGTGAAAAGACTCCTGAGTGCGCCTCACATTTTCGGTATATGCCTTTATGTATTGGTGGTAGGTGGTTATCTCATGGCCTATTCTCAGTTTAATTCCATTGAGGGATTCATTGGTTCAGGCGAACGTGACTCAATAGTCAATCAATCGCTGGACAGGACCTTCCTTGAGCAAGACATCTGGAAATCTCTTTGGGGTATCATTTCCTTTCCAGGATTGCTCCTCAAGATACTGCTGCCAGCATCGCTATTCGTACCATTCCTATTCAAAAGAGGCTTGCTTCATGATTTTAAGCGCAATGATTTTATTTGGTTTGGGGTCATCATACTGCTAGCCAACCTGATGGTGTACTGGGTTTCTCCCGGCACCCGTTCCAGATACCTTTATATGTTCCTTCCGTTGGCAATCAATACGCTGTTTTTTGTTTTCTATTCATATGCCAGGGAAGACGGCAAGAGGCTTAAAGCTTTGGTAACCTTGATGAAAGCAATCATGGTCATTTTACCTCTTGTTTGCCTGGCACTACCTTTTATTCCAGACCTGGAAGTAGTCCAGGGAAGGTGGGGGATCGCCATCGCGGGTTTCCTGGGTTTTGGTTTATTGACATTTACCTTCTTCAAATATGGATCGCATAGGTTGCTGCTTTTCCTAATGGCCTTTATCGGGTTAAGGGTCCTATTTGATCTGACCATTTTACCAGTAAGAGCACAGACAGGAAAAGTAGTCGCTGAGAAGGAATTGGCCTATAGCATTATGGAGCAAGTAGGGGAGAGAAGCCTTAAACTTTATGGTGAGGCGCGACCATCTCGCACTACCATATTCTATCTCGAAAAGGAACTACAACAAGTGATAAACTACTCTTCAGAAAAAAAATCCTCTAATCTGTTCCTTGCGAGATTAGAAGATGTGCAAGATGAGGAGTATCATCTATTACTGTCTTTTGATTTTAAAGGAAATGCCTACGGGCTGGTGCAATTCATAGGCACCTGACAGCTATTCTGCTACCACTTTTTCGTTTATCAAAGTCTTGTAGACACGTTCAGCACCCTTCAACTGCTTCAGGTCTTCGATATTAACTTTTTCAAGTAAGGCTGCTTTACGACGCCCCACTTCACCATATGATAATCCCAAAATTTGGCTTATTTCAATTACCGAAAATCCTAGAAAGCACAGCTCAGCTACTTCACGCTCACTTCTGCGAAGCTCTGACGAGAAATAAGGTCTGGGCTCTGAGGCGCTTAATGAAAGCAATGTTTCGATAATGCTTTTAGAATAGTGGTACTCTCCCTTTAAAACGGCCTTAATGCCATTAATGAGATTTTTAGTATCGCCCTCCTTAAGCACGTAGCCTTGAACTCCTATCTTCATCATCTTTTTAATGGTGCGTAGATCGTCCATCATCGAGAAGATGACCAGCTTAATATTACCATCTATGGACCTGATATTTTGGGCCATTTCCAATCCATCCATGACGGGCATGTACACATCAGTGATGACCAAATCGAAAGAGCATGGGTCCGCAGCGAATTTATTGAGACCATCTTGGCCATTTTTGGCTTGTACAATCTCGACACCTAAGGCTTGTTTTAAAAAATTGGAGGTAAGGGTTCGGATGAGTTTGTGATCATCCACAAAAAGTATTTTTCCTGAGTATTCCATTTGGCTGGTTATGTGGATTAGTAAAGCTTTGTTTCATTCAGCTTGAGCATCATTTCTTCTATGGCTTTTTCCGGTTCTTGATTTGCCAGAAAAATGACTTCAGTGCCCAGGTGTCGTGTTTCTACTATATCTACCGTCTTGAGTAGAGCCTCTGACCGGTCATCTGTATGCAATAGCAACACATCCGGCATTACATCCTCTACCGCGGTGAGCAGGCTTTCCACTTCTTGAGTGTGAAAGGTGGACCTCACAAAATCGCAAGCTTGCAGTGGGTCTAGCCAGGAATTGGAAACAGTGGATTCATCCTCATAAAGTACGAAGCTTAGCCTGGGACGTTCTTTCTGAAAAGCATTTTTCATACGATTCAGCTCGATATGGATGTTATCTACTTCCAAAGAGTTCAAAGCGACCAAAACCCCTTTTTTGGCTTTAATCTGCACCTCCTCTATAGCAGTAGCCAGGGATTCCTGGTACATGATGTTGGCAACACCCAGCATCGTATGCAATACCCTTCGAACTTCAGATACATTCTGGGAAATCAAAAAGATCTTGAGTTCAGATAACCCGAAGGTGAGTTCTTTGAGACAACTTCGGTAGGCATACCAGGCTTTCTCTCCATACTGGTTTCGGAGTTGTTTTGGAATGATGGCGGATTGTATTTTTTCCACAACATTTAAACTTGAATTTTTTGAAAAATCTGTTCTAAAGTCGCTCTTAGTTGATCCCGGTCCACTGGCTTCCGCAAACAGGCTACCACCAAGCCATCCAGGGCTTTGAGTAATAAGCTATTCTGCTCCACACCAGAGATGACAATAATAGGAATGTCCTTGGTCGCAGGGTGGGCGTTTAGGTCCACAATAAAGTCCATGCCGTTTTCTTTAGGCATGGAAAGGTCTACCAATGCTACGTCTACATTTCTGAAGCGTACAGCATTCATGGCCTGATGATAGTTCGTGGTTTTCAATACCTTATTGTGATCAATAAAGTCCGGTAACTTACTGGTAAGGTCCATCATGGCCGAAGGACTGTCCTCTAGGATCAGTACTTCAAAATCTTCTAATTCCATCTTTGCTCGAATAATAAGTGAGTTTAAAAAATTGCCTTATGGCATGCAAGGCAAGTTATGGGGGATTCACTTTTGGTCAATACGTGATCCACGCAATTTCAAATCTAATGGTTGCGTAATGACCCAATATCATGGTATCACTGAGTTGTGGAAGTTACGTGGAATACGTAGAAAACCACTGGCCATATTCTGTACTTTGCCTTTCTGTAATATAAGTATTGTATAACGGGGTATTTCCTGATTGCGGCGCATGGTGACCCGCCCCATAATAGCACAGTGAAATGAATGAATACAAAGGAATAATCTATTTCAGCAAAGCATTGCTGCCTTTTCACAACCAGGACCTTAGAGAGTTGATGGACGAGTCCTCTCAGACAAACCGACTGGTCGGTGTTACTGGATTTCTGTTTACGAGGAACGCTTACTTCGTCCAATACCTGGAAGGAGAGCAAGAGACAGTCAATAACCTGATGAACAAGATCAGGGCCGACAGGCGTCATGAAGTACTTTTCCATAATACCCGCAAAATGACGGAACGTAGTTTCGCGGAGTGGGGAATGCTCTATATCGAAGAGGACCTGACCATGGAGCACCTGCTGTTTGTCTACTTGAAGCGGATCTCTACTTTACCGGGCTTATTGAATGGCAGACAGTCTGACGACATCTGGAAGATGGCTGATCAGATCATCCATAAGCACCTCAAAGCCTCCTAGTCATGGCGGAAGAGAAGAAAGCGCA
>CAZZHO010000106.1:0-12893 GCA_964653795.1 uncultured Roseivirgaceae bacterium
GTGATCAATCTTGATTAACCATCTCCTTTGCCCATCCTATGATCAATTCAGGAACTTTTGGATCCCATTTACCTGGCTTTCCTTCAAAAGAGTTTTTGGCAGACGTGTGGATAGTATTCCAGTGATCTAATCCAGGATAAATCACAAGCTCATGATCTGTGTGTCCGGCCCTGTCAAGCACCGACATGATCATCTGATTATCGAACTCAGACATGATCCAATCATTCGAACCATACAGGATTCTCACAGGCACTTTAAGCTTCTGCCACTCCCCTGCCAAATCAAACTCTTGCAGTTGCTGATAGTAGCTGGTGGGTCTTCCATACATATGCTCAGGTCCATGGTAATTGTATTGAGCTAAAGCCGGTTGCTCAGCAATTACTTGCCCATAGGTCTTGCCTTCCATCAACATTCCATAGTACAGCGGAATGTAAGCCTGGTTCATCTTTCTGACAATGGTAGACTCATCATCACCGCTCATTTGCCTTATCCTTCTCTCGATTTCCAACATATGTTCAAACCACGTCTTGAAAAAGGTGCCGTCTGAGATGACACCAGCCAATCCAAATTCATTCGCCAATAGTGGTGCCAGGGCGCTGCCCATGCTCGCTCCGTAGACAACAATTTTAGTTGTATCCACAAAGTCTTTCTTCTTCAGAAAACGTATGGCAGCCTTGTATCCTTCCAGCTCGGTAAGAAAATCCGTACTGGCGCAATCCCCATTGCTATCACCCACCCCTGGCTTTTCAACTCGGACGACCACCATTCCCGACTTCTCAACAATATCATTGATCTGGTTGGGCCAATTACCCCCTCTACCAGAGTATTTCTCGATGGAACTACAGCTCAAGCCCTGCACCAGGAAAATAGCTGGCTGAGGCCTATTATCATTTTTAGGTTTTGTTATGATGACCCTCTGTACAATACCATAATCTGAGACGACTTCTTCATAAAATGTGTCAAGCCCTTCATGCTCTTCTTTTCCGAATGCCTCCAGCCTAACAGATTTGTTCAATATTTCAGCATCTCTCCGAATCAAAAGATCGACAGGTTTTCCAGCTTTCAATCCGTAAGTGACGGAAGTAAAGTTTTCATTGGAAAGTATAGTGGTCTCGTTCACTTTTAAGATGATATCACCTACGCGGATACCCGCCTTTGCCAATGGACTACCTTCCTGAACTTCCCTAACGACCGTTCCAGGAGAACCAGATTGTAATCGGAATTTAGCTTGCCAACTAGCCCGTCTCTCCAGGGTTTGTGCGTAGCTAGAGGTCAATATCAGCAACAGAACTAGTGAGTAAAATGCTTTCGCTCTTATCATTTCATTATTTGATTTATTGAGGTGAAGTAATGCACTTCAGTCATGCGGATGTGGCCATTTATGCGTAAGACATTGTTTTTTATGTCAGCGTTTCGATATTTATGATGTGATGCAAAAGTTGATATCCAAAGACTTGTATATAGCCAATTCAAGGATGCTGACACATGTGACCTTTTGGGCCGGTTACTATATCTTTTTCAGTTTGCTGTGGTCAAAAGGCAACCTCTTCGCCTCTTTCCAACTTGAGCTCGTGTTGATGCCCATTAGAATCGCAGCATCCTATGTATCTCTTTATTATCTCATACCGACATTTTTATCTAAGGCCCGGATAGTGCAGTTCATATTGGGCTACCTCATTGTCATTACCCTGGGAGGACTTTTGCAACGTGTTTTGACATTCTATTTTCACGAATACTTTTTCCTTGAAGCTGGTGAATTCTACTCACTTAGCGCAATAGCCAGATCCATTGTACTTGTAAATTCGGCAGTGATGTTTTTATCCGCTTTAAAAGTCTACAAGCTGTGGATGGAGGATCGCAGGCTAGTGGAACAAAGGAAAGAGCAACCATTGGAGATAAGAAGTGAAAAAAGATTTTACAAGGTACTTCCCTCTTCTATATTGTATGTGGAGGGACTTGGGAACTATTTGACCATTTACCTTGAAGGTGGTAAATCACTTATTTCCTACATGTCTTTGAAAGAAGCTGAGAATATCCTGGACAACCGGTTTTCAAGACTCCACAAGTCGTTTATTATCAATAAAGACAAAGTAGAGTCTTACAACAACGAAAATGTCGAAATAGGAGGAAGAATCATTCCAATCGGTAAATCTTATCAGCTTTAAAAACGAAGAAGCTACTTATCCTCATTAAAGTTCTAATTTACCGACGCCATGAGTAAAAAAGACCTGACCACAGGAAGCATCCCTCAAAGACTAATTCAGCTGACATTGCCTATGATGCTGGGGATTATCAGTATGGTTGCATTCAATCTGATTGATACCTATTTCGTTGGAAAGCTGGGAAAAACAGAGTTGGCGGCACTTAGCTTCACCTTCCCTATTATCATGGTCATATTCAGTGTGATTCAGGGATTGGGAATTGGTGCAACTGCCCTAATATCTAAATCCATAGGCAAGCAAGATCGGAAAAAAGCAGCAAGAGAAACCACCGATAGCGTCGCCCTGACATTGCTCTTAACAGGTCTTTTTGTCACAATTGGGATTTTCACTTTGGATGAGACACTAGCCATTCTGGGAGCAGACGGAATCACAGCAGAGCTATCCAAAGACTACATGCGCATCTGGTATTTCGCCCTAATATTTGTCTCGGTTCCATTCGTAGGCAATAGCGCTATTCGATCAACTGGGGATGCTCAAACGCCCACGTACATCATGTTGTTTGCCGTTCTAGTAAATGCCATATTGGATCCTATCCTAATATTTGGATACTTTGGATTCCCAGCTCTTGGACTAGAAGGAGCAGCAATCGCTACAGCCATTTCAAGAGGTATGACCATGCTTTTGTCTTTTTACATCCTAATTAAAAGGGAGAAGCTTATCACATTTGAAATACCATCTTTGGAAGTCATTTCGGGTTGTTGGAAAAGCATATTGTATATAGCACTACCTTCAAGTTTAGCGAGGGTTGTAGTACCTCTGGCCATGGGTATCATTACAGCGATGTTGGCAAGCTATGGAGAATTTGCGGTTGCAGCTTTTGGCGTTGGAAGTAGAATAGAATTTCTTGCTAATAGCCTTGTATTTTCCTTAGCAGCGTCTATCGGTCCTTTTGTAGGCCAGAATGTTGGAAAAGGAAGGATCGACAGGGTCAAAGAGAGTATCACCATCAGTAACAAATTTGCGATTGTATGGGGGCTGTTTGCCTGGGGAGTACTGGCAGCGCTCTCCTACCCGATCGCTTCCATATTCAACCAAAATGAAGAGGTAATAAAAACAGTCCAATTATTCTTATGGATAGTACCGGCTGGTTTCGGCTTGCAAGGTGTACTCAGTGTGGTGAATAGCAACCTGAATACCATCAACAAACCAGTACAGGCATCTATGATTATAGTCGTCCAAATGCTAGCGCTAGGGCTCCCGGCCATTTACCTAGGAAAACTCCTGGCAGATGTACCAGGAATTTTTATAGGGTTGGCGGTCACTTATTCCCTCGGTGGAATTATTTCCTTGATTATCAATAAAAAAGTGATGGCTAATTTCAATGGCTAACACTTGCTACTCACTCACAAGAGCCTCATAGTCTTTGATCAGAATGTGAAGAAATTGAACATCCCTCATTTGAGTTTCAATTTTCAGTAATTCCTTGAGTTTGGCAGCCAATTCCTTCACTCCTTCCCCACTGTGACCGTCTCTTCTCATTAGAAGGGCTTTGCGGATTAATTCAATTTGTTTGTCATTGAGCTGCTTGACTTGCGGATATTTAACTTCATGCCCTTCAACTTGAGCACTTTTCACATCATCCAAAGTCATTTTACTTCTGACCCTGGCTACAGTTGTTCCAGCAAGGATATCCCCTAACCGCTGCCCACTTTTTGTCATAATGATACAAATCATAGCTACTGCTCCATATAAGAAAATATCCACAGGCCTGACTATCCATCTAAGTAAATAATTGATAAAGGCTGGAGAGCCTCCATCCAGTTTCACTACCTTGATATTGCGAGCTTTTTTACCGGGTGTCTGTCCATTGCCGAAAGTTTCGAACACGAGTGTGTAGAACATCAGGGGTATGTAAAGGATTACCAGGAAAACCGTACTATCGAAGGCACCTGCACCTGCTAGCATGATGGCGATTAAGAAAAAGAATCCCCCCTGAATCAACACATCAATCAAAAACGCTACAATCCTATCTCCCAGTCCTGCTAGCTCATGTTTTATCTCAATGTTTTGGTTGGTGATAAACTTTGTCATAAGAAGATGCTTCCTTAACTTCCGATCTTCAGCGAAAATAAGATGCGTCAGGCGCTATTTGTCAAACAAAACGAAACTAAATGGAAAGGCTATGAAGACAAACTGAAGAAGTTGTCCTCATTAGACATGGATGAACTCAAACTAATCTATGTCGACCTTACGGAGGATTACGCCTTTTCTCGTGCAAAATATCCTGAAGCTGGCCTAACGCAATACCTAAATGAGCTAACACTCAAAACCCACCAATTCATCTATAGAAACAAACCAGAAAGGGCTAAAAGGCTTATTTCCTTTTGGACTGAAGAGATTCCAGCAGTGCTCCGGTCGACTAGACGTGAGCAAGCATATGCTTTCATCATTATGCTCGTTGGAGCATGCATTGGTTATCTATCCGGGACAAATGATGCAACATTCGCTCGGCTCATACTGGGAGATGGATATGTCGATATGACATTGTCCAATATTGCAGATGGCGATCCAATGGCGGTCTATAAAGGTATGAGCGAATCTTCCATGTTCTTTATGATTACAGCTAATAACATTCGCGTTTCCTTTCTTGCATTTGCTTTTGGATTGATCTTTAGTGTGGGGACTGGCTACATCCTCTTCCAAAACGGCGTGATGTTGGGAGTTTTTCACCAACTTTTCTTTTCACAGGGGATTTGGGATGAAACCATCCTAACTATCTGGATACATGGCACTTTTGAAATCTCTGCTATCATCATAGCAGGTGCGGCAGGAATAACTCTAGGCAATAGTTTTTTATTCCCCGGCAGCTACCCTCGCATACACTCATTTAAGCTCGGCGCCAGAAAAGGAATGAAAATCATTCTGAGCCTCGTCCCATTCTTTATTGTGGCTGGCTTTTTTGAAGCTGTCCTTACCAGAAATACTCATTGGCCTTTGGCAGTCAAATTGATCATCATTGGCCTATCCTTCTTTGTGGTTATTTATTACTTATTCATATATCCAACCTTAAAATCAAAATCAACTAATCATGCAGTATTATAAAATTCGAGACTTTGGTGAAAAGCTCAGTGTCACCGTAGATTTTTTCCGAGAAAACCTAAAATCCCTGATTGTCATTGGCCTCGTAATCGGTATACCGGGAGGCATCGCTTCATCCATAGCACTTTCAAATTACTTCGGTGCTTTCACAACCATGATGGGCGGAACTGAAGAAGATTCCATAGCAGCGGTCACCAATATGATGAGCAGTATGGGACTCTGGTCTATTTTCTCACTGATAGTATACGCGCTCTTGACAGGGTTGATTTATACCTACATGAAAAAAATAGATGGTGGTAATGAAAAGCCATCTATTGGCGACTTATTTCGGGAAGTTGTTCCCCGCGTACCAGGCCTGGTAGTATTGCTGGTGATACTTTTTATCATTGCGATGCTAGGTTTTACATTTTTCTTTATCCCTGGCTTGTATTTGATGATCGTATTCTCTCTGGCTATTCCAGTTTACTTCTTTGAAAATGCCAGTATAGGTGAGGCTATGTCCAAGCCATTCAAACTTATCAAAGGAAAATGGTGGAGCACTTTTGGTCTGCTTTTCATAAGTGGTATTATAGCTGGGCTCGCTAGTTATGTGTTTGCTATACCAATGTACGTGAGCATGTTTTCAGGTCTTTTTGAGGCTGTAGAAAGTGCTGAAACCGACCCTAATGTGTTTCTAGAAAGCTATACAAGTTGGCAAACTGTAGCAGGTACAGCCTTTTTCACAATGGGCTCTTACATATTATACTCCATACCCATTATTGCTTTGGCCTTCCAATACTTCAACCTGAAAGAGCGAACCGAAGCGACTGGCATCCGATCCGAAATTGACAATTTTGAGGCACTCTCGTAAGTTGAAGTTATTGGGGGTATTATTAAGTACCCTCATTTCCTTTCTCGTCTTTGCTTCCCAGAACACACCATTCCCTGAGGAAAAAGAACGTGTCTTTTCTTCACAAGCCATGGAGGAATATCATAGTAATCCTCAATTTGACTATAGCGCAAAGGTAAAAGCGCCAGACAGCTTCCTGGGACAAATTGTAGCTTGGGTACTAGCCACAATTGCTCGATGGTTTTCTACACCCAATGGGTCTTGGCTGGGTGAAAATTTGATCAGAGTTATTCTATTATCCCTGGTGATTGTTGGAGTCTTCTTATTGATGAAAATCAATTATGGTAAGGCCATGATTGGAGGAGAAAAAGGGATAAAAAACAAAGTTCTGGCGACCCCAATTTTGGAGCAAAATCAAAACTATCGTCGACTCTATACTGACGCTAAAGAAGCTGAAGATTGGAAACTATCCATACGGTACCTTTACCTACTGACACTATCAGGCCTTCAGAAAAAGGACCAAATCAAGGTCACCAAATGGAAAACTTCAGTGGACTATGCATATGAGCTGTCCAATGATCTAAGGTCTGATTTTCTGCAAATCTCCAGGGTATTCGAAGAATGCTGGTATGGTGATATTGAACCCGACGGGAGTATGATAAATACTTGTGAGGTGGTCTATGAAGGTTTAACACATGGATAGATCCAAACTAGCTTTATATATAGGATTGGGGATATTATTTGTACTCTATGTAATAATAGAGGTAAACCGCCCAAAGCCTTATTCCTGGGTCCCTTCTTACCTCGATAGTGATAAAAACCCCTTTGGAGCTTATATACTCAGCGAAAGAATGCCTGATCTTTTCACCCACGGATACAGACAATCTCTACAAACAATCTATGAAGCGAAGGATTCCACAGAAAATCTGCTTATCATCACCAAGTCATTTGACCCTTCCACTACCGATATGGAGGTGCTTTTTAAAGAACTAGAGAAAGGTAAAGACGTCCTGATCGCTACAGGTTCTTTCTCCTACGCTTTTATGGATTCTGTTGGCATCGATTTAGACATTCACTTTGATAATCCATTTAGGCAAGAGTCCGATACTGCCACCTTCTCCATTGAAGAGGATACTTTTCAATTCAACAAGTCATTAGCTACTGCCAACTTTATTCTAGGCGATCTTTCGTTTTGGCGGGTATTAGGAAAGGATGAGTTTGACCGACCAATCCTTATCAAAAGGTTTTTCGGAAAAGGGACACTAACACTAAGCTCAACACCCCTGCTTTTCACCAATTACGCTTTGATGCAAGACCATGGCTACGCCGAAAGAGCATTGAGCGAATTGCCAGATGAACCACTCCATAACATGATGTTCTACCATTTAGGCAAATGGGAATCTCAAAGTCCTTTTCGCTACATCTTAAGTCAAGAATCACTTATTTGGGCTACCTATCTTACAATACTCACTATCCTGTTGATCATTTTGGTCAATAGTCAGCGAAAGCAAAGAATGACACCTGTATATGAGCCACCTGTCAACGCTACGATAGAATTCATAAAAACGATGGCAGCCCTTTTTTACAAACAAAACAATCATGCTAATGTCGGTCTTAAATTGGCCACAAGCCAATTGAATCAATTCCGAAGACAGTTTTACAGAAAACCAGAATTCACTGAGAGTTACTATGAATTCATCGCTGCTAAATCCGGCGTGGAAAAAGCTACCGTTCTCAAAGTATTCGATCAAATCTATCAGCTGCAGCAAGGAACGACCTTCAATAAAGAACAACTAAAATCATTTTACACAGATCTTAAATTATTCAAATAGTCTACCTATGGACCTTCAACAATTTTCAGAAAAAGTAGCTTCAGCAAGAGCTGAAGCCAGCAAAGCCTTGGTAGGGCAAGCCAAACTTTTTGATTTGCTTATGACCTCATTATTCAGTGATGGCCATGTTTTACTGGAAGGAGTTCCTGGAGTAGCCAAAACGCTGAGTGCTAAGCTCATGGCTCATATGATTGAGGCGGACTTTAAAAGAATTCAATTTACTCCGGACCTGATGCCTTCTGATATTATCGGAAACTCCATCTACAACCTCAAAGAGCAGGAGTTCGAATATAAGCGAGGACCCATTTTTGCGAATATCGTGCTGATCGATGAAATCAATCGTGCACCGGCTAAGACCCAAGCCGCACTTTTCGAAGTAATGGACGAGAAGCAGATTACCAACGACGGTAAACAACATGACTTTGAAGATCCATTTATGGTCGTGGCAACTCAGAACCCTATTGAACAAGAAGGAACATACCGGCTACCTGAAGCACAGCTAGATCGTTTCTTATTTAAAGTGGTGGTCGACTATCCTAGCCAAAGCGAAGAAGAACAAATCCTGAACTTAATCAACAATCAATCTGACTTCAAAAAATTAGCTTTCATTGAGTCCGTACTGAAGAAAGAAGAAATTCTTGCTGCCAGGGAGCTGATATCGAATGTATTGATCAAAGAGGAATTGATTACTTATATCTCCAAACTCATTTCCGAGACGAGAACAGAGTCTACGCTTTTCCTGGGAGCATCCCCCAGGGCCTCTATTGATTTGATGAAGTCTTCCAAAGCCTTTGCCGCTTTGAATGGACGGGAATTTATTACACCAGAGGATGTTCAGTTTCTATTTGGTCCTGTAATCGAGCATAGGGTCCAACTAACGCCAGAAGCTGAGTTACAAGGAATCACGGTTTCTGAAGTAAGTAAGCAGATCATACAAAGAGTAGCCGTTCCGAAGTAGTGAAATTCTTTCTCACACAAAGGGCTTATATTATTCTTTGCGTACTCATCGTGGGTTTCGTATTGGGATACTACTTCCCAGCTTTTTACGCCATAAGCCAGGTTTTGACCTTTGTATTTGGTGCCCTGGTAATCTGTGATGGCATCCTTCTTTTCATCAACGGAAAAGGTGTTGAGGCCCATCGAAACCTGGATGACCGTATGTCCAATAGTGATGAGAATACGGTCGAAATTGAATTAACGAACTACTATAATCTGAAAGTAAGGGTCAAGGTATTAGAGGAGCTTCCATATCAATTTCAACTCAGAGATCACCAGTTTCAACTTTCACTCAATTCTGGAGAATCAACTCACCTTAACTACACCTTAATACCCAAAGAAAGAGGAGTCTACGAGTTTGGTTTCATCAACTTATTGGTCCAATCGACCTTGGGACTTTTGGACCGCCGTATTAAATCAGGGGCACTAGCATCATCCAAAGTGTACCCCTCCTACTTGAAGCTTAGACAATATGAATTGGCTGCTATCTCAAATCAACTGACAGAGGTTGGTCAGAAAAAGATCAGAAAAATAGGTAACAGCCTGGAGTTCGATAACATCAGGAGCTATGTGTACGGAGATGATCCCAGGCATATTAACTGGAAAGCAACCAGCCGCCGAAATTCACTTCAGGTCAACCATTTCGTTGATGAGAGATCGCAGAATATCTACTGCTTGATAGACAAAAGCAGGTCAATGAAAATGCCTTTTGATGGTATGACCCTGGTGGATTACGCTGTAAATGCCAGTCTGGTACTATCTTTTGTTGCGTTAAACAAAGGAGATCGAGCCGGGCTTGTGAGTTTTGAAGATAAACCTTCTACTTTCCTAAAAGCCTCCAGTCGGACCAATCAAATTCATAAGATCACGGAGTTGCTTTACGCTGAATCTACCAGCTTTCAGGAAGTGGATTTTAGCAGTCTCTATAGCTTTTCTCAACGTAATCTACCAGAAAGAAGTCTATTGATCCTGTTTACGAATTTTGAATCTCTTGGCAGCTTAAAAAGGCAATTACCCTACTTCCGATTACTCAACAGAAAGCACCTGCTGTTAATCGTCTTTTTTCGCAATACAGAAGTAGATAAGTTGATAAAAGATGAAAATCACGATACAGAAGAAATTTATCAAGAAGCAGTAGCCTTAAGTCAATTGACAGAAAAACAATTGATAAAGGATACACTCACCAATCACGGATTGCTTAGTCTCTACACAAGTCCTAAAGATCTAAGTGTGGATGTCGTAAACAAGTATATTCAAGTAAAGAATAGAAGGCTGCTTTGAGAATAAGGAATGTAGTAACCACTATCCTCTTGGAGGAGGTTGCTTATTCCTTCTAAAGCTGGCTGGTTGTTTCCTATCGAAGTATATCACGTAATCACCAGGCCTTAAGTAGCGCACATCCACTTCAGTACCGGTTCCCGATAAAACCAACTCACTTTTTTGATTGAATACTTCGTAATAGGCAGATCTTGATAGTTTCAGCCTATTGTTGGTTGTGAAAGGCTCAAATTCCACTGGGTCAGGATAATGCTCATATTCCACTTCGGAAGAATACAAATACCGACCGTTACCGAAATCATACTTTATTCTGTACTTATTGGGGCCTTCCTCAAACTGCGGATAATGGATATACTCCGTAAATTCAAATTTCGCTTCAGCGGATACCACCTCTTGGTCAATCCAGATGCCATCCTGTAATTTTTCGACAGTGTATATACCGGTCTCTCTCTCTCCTTCTGTCGTCCAATAAAGTGCAGAATCTGATAGTTCAATAGATAGAAATTTGTAAGAAGTATGGAAAAAAACCGCTCTTGGATTGACAAATTCTGGAGAGCAAAGACTATCGCGATAGGTAATTTTAATTGAAACTGGCGTAAACAAATCTGTTCCCTTAAAATCCACCTTCAAAGCACTCAGACGGTAGTTGAGGTCTACTTTCCTGTCATTGACATATACCGCTGCAACACAAAACTGATTTTTATCGGATTGATATGGATTTTGTATGAAGATGGGCTCTCCCTGATACACTCCCACCAAGGTCTTCTCCATGCCAGAGGTCAAATCCTGAGGAGGAAATAAGAAGGATAGAAAGACAAAGACTGCAGCGACCAACTTCATTTATGCTAATGAATCAGAACTAAAGTTAACTCCTTGAATGATTTAATCAATAAATGCGCATTTACAGGACAAAAAACTCCTCTCTCATCAACGATTAGCTTCTTACAATATTCTGCATTACTTGACATTAGCCGAATAATATTTTATATTATACCTATCAACAAACCCCAACCCAATGAAGTCCTTCTATTTCCTACTTTTCGCGGCATTTCTTATTTCCTGTAATAATCAAAATACCGAAACTGCATCAGCCCCTCAAGAAGAAGAAAGTGTAGTAGGAACCTGGGATTTGGTATCCTTTATCGACCCTGATAATAGTGAAGAAGGATGGAAACAACATGGACCTAATATCATTTATCAGAAGCATCTTACCGAGACCCACTTTACTTGGGTCCAATACGACACAGAAGCCATGATGCTCCTAGGCATGGGAGGTGGTAATTACGATATTGTAGATGGGAAATATGTCGAAAATATCGCTTTCTTCTATCCCCCGGCAAGTAGTGAATTAGGTCAAACCATACCCTTTGATGTAGAATTCAAAGAAGGCAAGTGGTACCATACAGGGTTTGCCAAAAATATGGAGATTGATTTCAAAACCGGTGAAATGGTGCCCGGAGATAGCACTAAGATTGAAGAAATTTGGCAGCGGTCCACAGCTCAGAACTCTCTAGACCAAGGCCTCTTTGGAACATGGGTCCTGAAGCAATACCGAGATAACCAGGAAGACTCATATTATGAGTACCCTGAAATGACTGGTTATATAAAGTTGATAACTCCAAGTCACTTTGCCTGGATCAAATATGACAAGGACGGGGATCAGATATATGGCGCAGGAGCCGGTACGTATAGCTTCAATGGGGAGCGATATACAGAAAATATTGAAATGATGTTTCCAAAAGATGGAGGTATGAGAGGAAAATCCATAGACTTCTCGCTAGACTTATCCGCCTATAAATGGCAACACCTCGGAGAAGGTCTTCGACTTACAGACGAGGGAGAACCTGATACTTTTTTAATAGATGAGGTTTGGACAGCCCATGTGAATACAATAGAAGAAACTGTAGGCGTTAGCTTTTGAGTTTATCTCCAAAGACCTCCTGAAACTTCTGGACCTTAGGAGCTACTACGAAAGCACAGTAAGGCTGACTTCCATTCCTGTTGAAATAGTCATCATGATAATTTTCAGCTTCATAGAATTTCTCAAAAGGAACGATTTCTGTTACAATAGGATCTCCCCAGGCACCAGATTGGTCTAACTCCTTTTTGATTAATTCTGAAGCCTCTTTTTGCTCCTGATCATGGTAGAAAATAGCACTTCGATATTGAGTACCCACATCATTTCCCTGTCTGTTCAATGTGGTCGGATCGTGTGTTTTCCAGAAGACCTCTAACAGTTCCTTAAAACTCACTTCTTCTTCATTGTAAGTAATCTGTACTACTTCGGCATGACCTGTTGTACCTGAGCAAACTTGCTCATAAGTAGGATTATCGACATGTCCTCCAGAATAGCCAGATTTAACATGGGTCACCCCTTTTAATCTCTGAAAAAAAGCCTCCGTACACCAGAAGCATCCAGATCCGAATGTTGCAATTTTCTCCATATCAACTGTCGAACTGAGACTGGCTCAATAAAGTTCAAGATTCGGCTATTGTCTCCATCAAATCTCCGGTAATCGCCAACACCGCCGATTTAGGAAGATTGCCTGGACCATCTGGCCAGGTAGATGTAAGTTCTCCTGGACTCGGTGATGTCTCACCTGGGTGCTGTACACTTAGGAACATAGTGCCATCAGGAGCAAAGCTGGGACCGGTAAACTCAGCATCGTTCGGCGCACTGGCCATTTGAATGACCTT
>CAZZHO010000106.1:12993-15087 GCA_964653795.1 uncultured Roseivirgaceae bacterium
GGCCGCTTCTCTGGTCCTAATCTTCATCTCGGTCTCACTGGCAAAGTTGTTGTTCATCGCCACGTTAGCATACTCTATGGGAAGCCACTCACCTTTTTCTGTATTGGCAACGTATAGTGTGCCAGGTGATATTTGACCAGGGTTATCCGAGATAAACTTAAATAAGCATCCTCCATTCCGGTCATCCCCAGAGTAGATGACTACTCTCTCATCTTCCAATTGCTTTACAGTTGCGCACTCATGTGCGAACCTACCCAGTCCCACATGCTTTTTCGCTGATTTCGTCGCTGGATCAAACTCTACAACCCAACCATAGTGTTCAGTTCTATTTTTAGGAAAGAAGACTTCCCACTCTAGCTGGCTAGCAATGTATCGATTCTCGGCAAAATCTCTTTCGCCATAAAAGGTGTCATAGTTTTCCTCACAGGTAAGGATCGTACCCCAGGGGGTGATGCCACCTGAGCAATTCGCCAAAGTACCTGTTGCCACGGTAGCACCAGCCACGGGCTCTGGCCACTCAAAGGGGATTTGACTAGAGGCAGTTAGCCGATCATTCTCTTCATGTCCAATGGCAACTTGCCAACTTTGCCGTTTTATAAGTTTCAGTATGGACCCTCCCACCATCTCCATTTCCGCCAGGATCTGCTTTTTTAGTCTGGCGTTTTCAGGGATATAGCCCGAAGCTAAAATGGGGTTGACATACTCATGATTTACCCACAGAAGTCCTTCTCGATTACCCTGCGGTAAAAAGGCTGTGTAATCATTATTGTAGCCAAAGCGTTTGCCATTTCCTATCGCCTGGCCCCACTTCACCAAAATCTTATAACTCAAGCCATCAGCTAAAACAACCTCATCTGAAAATTGTGGACTTATACCTTTTATTGCAGAATTAAGATAGTCTCCGGATTGAGTACAGGACGATATAATACTCGGGGCAAGGGGCGACAGCACCAGACCTTTACCAAGAAAATCAAGAAAGGACCTTCTATTCATAATAATGATTACTAAAATCGAAGGCCTAATTTAGAATATTTAGGAAATGGGGTACGCTAATGGCACCTTTGATTTTTAAATCTCAAAGATTTAGGAACCGCGAAGTTCTTAGCCCTTATTCAATTCTTCCAGCTGCATTTTAGCCAAAGCAAAATCTGGGGCTAGCTCCAAAGCCTTATTATATTGCTCTTTGGCTTGATCCACGCTTCCCTGAGCCTCGTAAATCATGGCTTTCAGTCTGTAAGCAGCTGCTACCATCGACACTTCCTGATTTTCTCGCTCATTTTTCTGGAAAATAATATTTTCCTTGGCTGCGCTTGCATCTCCGATGATGATATCAGCAGAAGACAATGCCTCGTTGTATCTCTTCAAATCAAATTGTATGAAGCCAATTTTATAAAGGACATTTATATCATTATTAGACAGGTACATTGTCTCATAGTAGCTGATCGCACGATCTTTTAGGCCCAGAGACTCAAAGCTCACAGCCGCGATTTCAGTAGCCAACATATCCTTAGGATCAATTCTTAGTGCATCCTGAGACGCTAAAACCGCAGAAGGATACTGACGAGCATCGATATATGAGAGTGCCAATGAATCTAAAACCGCTGTATTTCCAGGATTGTATGCCAGCAGGTTGTAAAGCGCCATTCTTGCAATGATGGGATCATTGTACCTAAGTGAGGTCGTGTAGATAAATGCTTGCTTCTGTATATCAAAAGGCAAGCTATCTAAAGGAACCGTTTTCTCTTCCTGCGCTTGAAGAGACATGGACAAAACTGCTACACAAAAACCTACTAAAAAGATCCTTTTCATTGAATACTACTTAATTATCAGCCGCAAAAATAAGAGAATTATCGAGCTGTTAGTCCTTTGGCTTTCCCAATCTTGAGCATAAGCTCTTGCGCTTGGTTGACATCATTCGCAATATGACCATCGAGTATGGCCTCTTTGATTTCAGATTTGATATCCCCTACTACCTTAGATGGCCGCAAGTCAAAAGTCTCCATTATCATCTCTCCCGTGATGGGTAGCTGGAAATTCCGAAGTTGGTCTTTCTCCTCTACCTCCTTCATCTTTTCTTCAACCTTCACAAAATTG
>CAZZHO010000107.1:0-6183 GCA_964653795.1 uncultured Roseivirgaceae bacterium
ACAACGGTTTTCAAGACCGCCGCATTCGACCACTCTGCCACGCCTCTGTGATCTCTGCAATTCTTTTAGATGACCTTCTAAGCCATCTTAATATTTGTTAGGCGAGCCCGCCGCATTCGATGCATCCGGCAAGGACACTCTGCCACGCCTCTGTGATCTTCTTTAAAATCGGAACGCAAAAATAGAGGAATAAGATTATTACTACAATGACCTTCGCCTAAATAAATTTTGGTCATGTTATTCTGATTTGAATTTGCTTGGAGAAAGCCATTACCTTTAGAATAAAATCAATCGCCAACCCACTATGAGATTCTTACTTTTTAGTTTAAGCTTTTTATTCACGCTATTTCTATGTGGTCAACAGGTAGAGCTTGTTATTCCAACGGGCCATACCAGGCAGGTTCAGGACATTGTCGTGGACAAGGATACAACGTTCATAGCCTCCATTCAGAACGGGAACGAAATTATCATTTGGGATTACTCCGCTCAGCGTCAGCGTCAAATACTGAGATACCATGAGGGAAGAGTAAATGATCTTGAAGTGATAGAAGGGAAACTGTGGAGCTGCTCTAATGACGGCACTATTCGATCCTGGAGTCTCAGCGAAGGGAAAGTCGTGACGACCATCAAAACGAAGGGTGCAGTGAGCGCTATACGATCAATGGGTAGTGCGCTTATTTCTTTTAGTAAAGATGGTACTTTGAAGTCATGGGCTTTGAGTGGAAGAGCAGGTGAAAAAGAATTGAAGCTCGAAGGGAGAATCTCACTGGTTTCAAATATTCTCAATGGTATTGTCTTGGTTTCTACCAATGGTGGTAAGGTGATTTTGATTGATCTCAATAGCCTTACTATTCAAAAAGAGATGGATACAGGACTGGATGTAAGTGCCTTGGCGCTCACACCAGGTTTTTTACATGTAGGTTCGATCAATGGTGAGCTTCTTACCTACAGTGATGAAGATCAATCTTTAAAGGATCGGCAGAAAATTTTTGATTTGAGACTCTACGGTATGCTCAGTGCTGGAAATGTACTGTACTTAACAGGCCGAGGAAATAAAAGTCTGGCGAAAGTGACTGCTCCATCCTTTGAGGTTTCTTATCCAGATTTCAATCTGGGAGATCCAAAGGTTTTGTCACAAAATGGGATAAGAGTAATTGCTTCAAATTCTACTAAAAATAGGCTGCTTATACCCAGTGATGACAATGCTATTAGAGAATTTGAGGTAGGAGTCGTTAACCCAATAAAAACCTTCAGTGGAGCAGCTTACCAAATTGATGATTTTGCCATTTCAAGAAACGAAGAACTGCTTGCTATTGCCGCTTCACAGGATGCTATTCAAGTTCATGATTTAAAGAACGGACGTAATGTTTGGACGCTATCTGGACATGAAGGTGGTGTTGCATCTGTGGTATTTCATCCGACAGACACCTTGCTGGCATCTGTTGGTAAAGATGATCAATTGAAGATATGGAGTCTTGCGACAGGCAAGTTGAAGTACAAGTTCAAAGTGCGAGGAGAATATCGCAATACGCACATTCAGTTTGACGAGACGGGAAGGTATATTATCAGAAAAGCCGATCAGGATTATTTTGAGTTATTCCAGTTCGATAAAACGAAAAGTAAAAAGCTGACCGTCCAAGGTGGTGTGGACTACAAGTTTGCGGCTAATGGAGAAAAACTAGTCTTTCAGACTAAAGAAGGATTTAAACTGTACAATAGCGTAACGCTCCAAGAGGAGAAGACATATCCATTGAAAGGAATCAAAGATTTTGATGTGTCGGATGGTCTATTGATTGCAAATGGGACATTTGGCATAAGGCTCTTCAATCTCAATTTTTCTGATCTGGGTCAAATCAAGGACGATCAGGGCATAGATCGGATTTACTTACATCCACGTAAGAAGATAGCGCTAGGGACCATCAATTCTGCGAAGAAGGGCTCTTCGAAGCGTGATTACACATTGAAAGTATTTGACTTAGGAGCGCTTAAATTCAAAAAAGAGATAGTTGCTCATGATGGCTTTATTAGCAAGGTGGGATTTTTGAAAGGTGGTGAATTCACTTTGACCTCCGCCTCTGATGGGAAGATTCAGGTGTTTCAGGATTTAGAAGCGGATGCAATAGGTCAGTTGGTGCCATTGGTTGATGAGAATTGGGTTGCGCTGGCTCAAGATGGTATTTATGATGCTGCCAATAGCTCTTTCAATATGATGCATTACATGCAGGGAGCCAAGGAGATCGACCTTGGTCAGCTGAAAGACCAGTACTATGAGCCGAAATTACTTCCTAGACTACTAGGCAATATCGATGATCCATTGCCTCAAAGACAGGCATTGAATGAACTAGCTCCACATCCAGAGATGAATATCAAGCATCCAAATCTCAACGACGGGATTTTGGGGGTTAACCTGCAGGATCAGGGAGGTGGAATAGGCCGTATTCTTATTCTGATCAATGGCAAGGAAGTGATAAGGGAAACAGGAGATACGAGGAACCTGGATGGATCTGTTGATTTCCAGTATGGAGTTGAAGGTCATCCCTTTTTAAAGCCTAACACCGTCAATAAGGTCACGGTGAAGGCTTATAACGAAAATGGAACACTGTCCACTCCGGAAAAGAACCTGTTTTTCTTTAATGAGGCCAATGAGTCTGACGCTATTAAGCCAAAGCTATA
Organism: uncultured Roseivirgaceae bacterium; assembly: GCA_964653795.1. Lineage (GTDB taxonomy): Bacteria > Bacteroidota > Bacteroidia > Cytophagales > Cyclobacteriaceae > JAWPMT01. The sequence continues at coordinate 2,674 of CAZZHO010000107.1, forward strand.
TGCGTTAATAGCAGGGTCCGGCGACTATCCTGGGCAGTCCATGGACCTGAATTACGCGGTAAAGGATGCAATTGACTTTTCAAATGCCTTAAAGAGTAGTTCCAATAACTTCTTTGGATCCGGAAATTTTGATATTCGATTATTGCACACCGAGTACGGAGATACTACCAATTGGCCTACAAAATTCAATATTCAAAAGACGCTCGAGGATTTCAGTAAGAAGGCTTCGGCTCAAGATTATTTGCTCCTTTACTTCAGTGGTCATGGTATGAATTATGGAAAACCAGATGGGGATTTTTACTACTTGACCGCCCAGGCTACGGATCAAATTGAGGACGAACTGAACCGTAAGCGATTCATGGTCTCAAGTGTAGAACTGACAGATATGATAAAAAGTGTGGCTGCACTGAAGCAGGTATTGATCTTTGATGCTTGCCATTCCGGGAAATTGGCTGATCAGCTGGGCTCTAGTGGGCTATCCAGTGGGCAGGTCAAGGCAATGGAGTCCATGAAAGATAGGACTGGGTTGTATGTGATAGCTGGCTCTGAGTCGGATGCCGTAAGCTATGAGACCTCTTTGTTCCAACAGGGTTTACTTACATATTCGCTGCTCTTTGGTATGAAAGGGGCGGCGCTGACAGGTGATGGAGAGATAGATATTATCGATTTGCTCCAATTTGCTTCTAAGAAAGTGCCAGAGTTAGCTTCGGAAATAGGTGGGGTACAGTTACCGGAAGTCCGCTTGCCGGCTGAAGCTGAGAGTTTTTCCATAGGAAAGCTTAATTCTGATGATCGAGATAAAATCAACCTGGCAGGTACCAAGCCCATATTTATTCATAGTGGATTTCAGGAGGACGAATTATACTTTGACCACATTGAGCTTGGAGAATTAATTGATCAATTGCTGATAGACGAAAGCCAGAAGGAAAATGCAGATATTATTTTCCTTGATAAAAAGCAGTTTGGCTCTGCTCTTCAGATTAGAGGTCGATATAGATTGGAGGATGAGGTTTGGAAGACCCACGTAAAGATTTATAAAGACGAAAAGATGATGCGTGAGGCAGATTTTGAGGGTGTTAATGCAGGAGCTTTGGCAGATAAGATTAGTGCCTGGGCGCTTAGTAAATAAGATTTTATGCTGCAAGAACCTAAATCTATTAGAGCATTTATTGGGGCAAAAGACTTTGGTCTCAGTAGGGAATTTTACCGGACATTGGGGTTTGTGGAAAAAAGAGTATCAGCAGATATGTCAGTTTTTAGTCTCAATGAATACAGCTTCTACCTACAGGATTATTATGTGAAATCCTGGGTCAAAAACAGCATGATGTTTTTAGAGGTGGGAGATTTAAACTCTGTTTGGGATAAGTTGCTGACAATGGACTTGACATCAAAGTTCAGAAATGTAAAGCTCAGTCCTCCCGTGGAAAGGGATTGGGGAAAGGAGTTTTTTATTCATGATCCATCCGGCATCCTGTGGCATATTGGAGAGTTCACGAAAAAATGAAATAATATAAAAGTATGAAATCACATGAAATAGACTACACGCTTCATGGCGATGATATGCAAATGGTTGAGGTAGAGCTTGATCCCAATGAGACTGTCATAGCGGAAGCAGGAGCGATGAATTGGATGAATGATGGGATTGCTTTTGAGGCTAAAATGGGCGATGGATCAGAGCCTAATAAAGGGTTGTTTGGTAAGTTGCTGGATGCCGGCAAAAGGGCTTTGACTGGTGAGTCGATTTTCATGACGCATTTCACTAACCAAGGATCTGAAAAAGCCAGTGTTGCCTTTGCGTCACCTTATCCCGGGAAAATTGTTCCAATAGACTTGGCAGCAATCGGAGGTGAAATCATATGTCAGAAGGATGCCTTTCTCTGTGCTGCACTTGGTGTTAAAGTGAGTATTGCTTTTTCAAAGAAACTGGGCTCAGGCTTTTTTGGCGGAGAAGGTTTTATCCTTGAAAAGCTAAGCGGAGATGGAATGGCCTTCATACATGCTGGTGGTACCATTCTCAAAAAAGAGCTTCACAATGAAGTAATCAAAATTGATACAGGTTGCATCGCAGCTTTTTCTGCAGGTATTGATTATGATATAGAGCGAGCAGGAAATCTCAAGTCTATGTTTTTCGGTGGTGAGGGCTTATTCTTAGCCACTTTGAAAGGTACCGGTACAGTTTATTTACAAAGCTTGCCATTTTCCCGACTTGCAGATAGAATCATCGCAAGTGCTCCAAAACAAGGTGGTGGTTCGCAAGGAGAGGGGTCTATATTGGGTGGCATCGGAGAAATGTTTGATGGGGACTAGTCCTTCCTTTGCCTAAAGAGCCACTCTATTAGTAATTCATCGCTGTAGGCAGCGATCCATGAAAAATGACCAACTTCAGGTAGTTGAGTGAAACCAGGCTTTGCTCCAACTTCCATCAAAGCATTAAACATCTTGATAGTTCTTTCCGGACGAACAGCTTCATCCTCTGCTCCTGTATAGATCCAAATGGGAACATGACTGAATCGATCGACTGTAGCAGGATCACCGCTACCGCAGACAGGCACAGCCGCCGCAAATAGTTCTGGATATCGAGCTAAAGCATCAAACGTGCCAAAACCTCCCATTGAAAGGCCAGTAATGTAAATCCTCTTTTGGTCTATTGGGTGCTTTTCAACTAACGCTGAAATTAAGGCTCGTACCAAATCCAAAGGCTGAGTGGGTTCGCTCTGGAAGACACCTCCATAGCTCGACCATTGACCTTCTTTTGGACACTGAGGGGCGGCCACGAAGGCCGGAAATCTTTTTAGATTTTCATCCGTGGCAAATTGCTGAACACCCCATTTGAGTTGTGATTCATTGTCGTCGCCTCTTTCACCACTTCCGTGAAGAAAGATGATGAGGGGAAGCTTTCTATTTGGGTTGGCGTCTGGCTCAAGGAAGCGGTAGTTCAGCTCTCCCTTCTCATTTTTGAAAGTCTCTTTACTAAATCTATCAGTTTGTCCTTCTACCTTAAATAGTACTCCAACAACTAGCAGTAGTACAATACTTCTCATACTTGTTTTAATTACATCTTACGCAATTCCCACTTTCGGCACTTTCACATTCGGATAGTGTCTCATAGCAAGTATTGGCACTGGTTGTGGAGTAAGGTGCATCTGCTGAGCATCCAGTACAAGAGGCTACCTCTTCCTCTGGATCTTCCTCACAAGCCATTAAAAAAGTGAAGGCTCCAAAAGCCAGAATCAAGGCTAATTTTGAAATAACGGAAGTGAGCTTTTTCATGGTTGAACCGGTGTAGGTATGATTTTACAAATCAATTTAGAAAAAACACACCAATTAGGAGGGGGAAGCCAAGACTATTCGAAGGTAAAAAGTGCAGGTCCATTGAATTACTTCCATTATCAAAGGCGAGTTTGAAGAGGAATTGATATGAACCTGCAAATACCTGATTTTATTTCTCTTTAATGAATGTTGGTTTGAAAGTAATCATAGTCCAACCCCAATAATTCAAAGAAGAGGGAT
>CAZZHO010000107.1:6283-14930 GCA_964653795.1 uncultured Roseivirgaceae bacterium
TAGATATCTGTAAGACCAATATTCCCATGACCATTTCCTACAAAGAAATAATCCATGAGTCCATAGAATTTATGGTTGGTGCCAAATAGAGGAGCGAAGGCATTATTTTCCGTATCTCCTGGGGTAGTACCGCTGAGGTAATCGCCTCCTATAGTCAAATTATGATCGCCAAGAGGTATACCCAGTGCAAGAGCGAGCATGTAGGCATTGACATCCACATCTCTTGCTTCTCCAAATTGGTAGTATCCTTCAAAAGTTAGTTTTAGACTTCCAAGACTTTGATTCCAAAACGTACCACTAGTATAACTGAATTGTACCGTGCTATCAGCGTTTTGAAGCCCGTTACTCAAGAATAGGAAAGATATCTTCCCGGTTTCGTACTTCTTATGAGCCCATGCGAATTGCATCGTCTTGTAGTTGTTGACGCCACTGTAGAAAGTGCCAAATAGCCTGGCAGGCTCCGCCGGGGAATTCACGGTTTCTTGATTAAATGCTACACCAGCGTGAAGCTTAAATCCATCATCTCCTTCATATTCATACTTTACTAGATCATGGCTTCGGCTCTGTTGAGCCCAGGCGAGGTTTCCAAGTATTCTGGCATTGTCATAGTCTAGCTCCTGACGACCCAATTTGATAGACGACCCACCACCGAAATCATAAGACGCCCAAGCCTCATTGAAATTGATGAGCGCATTATCGGACTTATAAATCTGACTCGTTCCGCCCCAGAATCGAACATCCTGCAGTGATAGCTTAAACTTGACTTTCTCGTACTTATAGGACGCTATAAGTCTGGTTCTCTGCTCAATGAAGAAGGCGGCATCTGTCTGAGAAGAATTAAATGTCTTAAACCCATCTCGATATTCTGCTCTTGGCCGGACTTCACCGCTGAAAGTGAACTGGGCGTAAGAGAAGTTTATTGTAGCAAATAACGCTGCAAAAGCAAGTTGTATCTTGTGTTTGCTCATAGTCTTGAAGTTTTGTTATTCTAAACCGATCACCAGGAAGGCTTCATGGCTCTTCCATGATATAGGAATGACAAATACAGGGACATCATTCGGAAACTTAATGTGAGATGGTTTTCCTTCGAAGACCAATGGTACCGAAATCATAAAGTCATTCCCGTAAGTTTCTTTTACATTTCCAGAGACTACATTGGAGACCTCTCCAGCCATATCCAGGATGTGGTCGTTAGTCGCATCTTCTCTTCTGGTGAAGATTTTAATTAGTTCTTTATATAGCTCCTTATCACCTGATATGTATACAAATCCCTTTCTATTTCCCGAAATACCAATCATACCCGTACAATCCTTCAGGACTACTGAGTCCTTATCTTTCACGTAGGGTACTCCTGTTTCAGATGGAGTGATTTCGTTCTTATCAATTAAGCTTAGGTGCTTGAAATATTTGTGAACTGCCGAAATAAAAAGCTGGCAGGTTGATTCAAATTCTTCTTTATTAACAGTTTTCATCTATAAGATCTTTTTTATGGCAGGTTAATTTATCTGTCTAGGAGTTCGTCAAATCCCTCTTTCAACTCAGTAGGATCTACGGGTTTCAAGAAAAATCCGGTGGCTCCTTTGTCGATGGCTTGTAAACCTGTGAGTTTATCGGACAAGGCTGTGATGATCATGACTTTAGTGTCAGGTTTTACTTCCATGATTTTCTCCAGGCACTCCAGGCCATCCATCTCAGGCATGGTGATATCCAATGTCACTACGTCAGGCTGTTTTTCTTTTACCTGTTCGATGGCGTCAGCCCCATTAGCTGCCGTGCCAATAATGTCCAGGTCATAGTCTTCCAGATACCTTTCTATGGTATCCCGCATCATCATGGAGTCATCTACTATTAATAATTTCATCTTTTATAGGTCAATTTTAGGGCAGGGGATATCCTGCGATATCCGCCCACCATGTTTCTTTTATTGTATTGTTATTAAAAAATTTTGATCTCGACTTAAGAGGCCATTACGCTCTCAAGGTCATTGTGATAAGAGTTGACAGGGATAGACAGTACAATCTCAAATCCTTGTCCATCAAATGATTGTATGGTGTAATCACCATGAATTTTATCCAATATGGTTTTTACTACACTCATACCTTGTCCTCTGCCCGCATGGATACTGGTCTTATCAGCAGTAGATAATCCATTGTGGAATATTAAGTCATAAGCTTTATCTACTTCTATTCCTTCTAATTCCTCAGGACTGATGATACCTTTTCTCTGCGCTTTAGAAAGTATTTTTTGCATGTCTAAGCCACGGCCATCGTCTTGGTATTTGATTCGCAGGCTGCCGCTTAAGGTTTCACTGATACTCAGCTTGATATTGCCCTCTGAAGATTTCCCCATGCTTGCCCTGTCGACCGGTGTTTCAATTCCATGGATTACAGAGTTTCTAACCAATTGTAGCACCATGTCATTGATATGCATTTTCAGTTTTTCTGGAATCAATACCTCGTTAGGGTTCTCCAGTGAGAAATTAACCTTCTTACCCGTCTCATTTCCGATACGCTCCGCTGCTCTCTCGAAAGACCTGATGATCTTGTCATTCGAGAAGATTTCATTCTCATCTGCGGTGTTGTAGTAGATGTTGGCGATCTTCCTGATCATACCTAACATGTCGGTGATAGTGGCTTTGATTTCGTTTATTTCATATAAGATCTGTAAGAAATCACTTCCCTCAATTCTTGTACCTCGAAGTTTGACCAATGCCTCTTCTACCGCGTGGAATTTATCTTGCAATAGATCAAGTTCAATCAGCGTAGCGTTCCCTTTGAGGTTATGAACGACATTGAAAGTGTAGGTTGCCAATGCCTGGAAGTCTTTCGTCTTCTCTGTTTCATACCGTTGATAAATCTCATTCAAAGCAGTCATGGCTTTATCCAAATATTCGCGAAGAGTACCCGGATTTATTTTCATGATACTAAGCAACTGCTCTGTTTCGACTTTACTTTTCTGCTCATTCTCCTTGATTTTGTTTTGAAGAAGTTTTGCTTCTGTCACATCAAGGACGGTCACCATCACACTGTCGATTCTATTGTCTCTGGCAACTCGTGAGAAGGAAATTTCAATATGCTTGGAATTGAGTCCATCCACTTTCTTCGAATCTCCGGAGAAAATTTCTACCTCCTCTACTGGGTTTAGTCTTTTCAGTACATTACTCTTTACCTTAGGATTAAACAGGTGCTTGGCAAATACTTTCAGTGCTTCCTTATCCCTTGGTACCAGCATAGGCCCCATCAAATCCAGGAAGTTTTTACCTGCAAAATCAGACTTATCAAAGATCTTCTTCAAAGCTTGGGAGTGCAACTTACTGATCTCCATTTTATTGTTGATTAGGAATACCCCTTGATCAACGTTAGCAAAGACCACCTCGGAAGTTTTATAGATAGTTTCGTATAATTCTTCGGCTTTGTCTTTCTCTGCCTGAAGGTCGTTTCGAGCATTCCTAATAGATCCTACTGTATCGTTCAGTGTTCTTGCAAACTGACCTATCTCATCTTTTGCATTGATATCTACTGATCCATCAAGATCTCCTTTTGCTACATCACCTGCGAAGGCTGAGAGTTTATTGATGTTACCTAAGAACCCTCTCAGAATGGAGAATAAAAGGATCAGAATAACCAAAATCAATACTGCAGTTATAGAACTAAACGCCACGAACTCTGTGTTGGCTTGCGCCGCAGCTGATGAAGCTCTGTTGATTACTTGTTCCGTCAAGTAGTTTTCAACTTTTTTCAGAAGTTCGATTTTCTTGGTGATAGTGGCGAACCAGTAGATAGGGTCATCTTCCAGAGCTTCATTGGCATATAATACGCCTCGCATTCTTTCGACTTCATCCACAGCTTCTCCTACTAAGGTTTCTCTAAAGAATCCGGCACCATCTGTGGTAGCTGTTGCCAGGAAAGCATCGTTATAAGATCCCTGCTCTGCAACTAGTGTTGAGAATCTCTTATACAATTCTGCATTCAGTGTTTTGAGTGAAAATGCCTGGGAGCCAACAGCTCTTTCGATACCAGCTCTTTCCTTCGATTTTAAGAAGTTAATGTAGGCTTGCGTTTCTCGAGAAATATTGGCGTCTGCTGTTACTGAAACCAAATCATTGGCTGTATTCAGCGCGTGTGTGTTGATGATGGTATAAATGTCGATAGCTTCATTTGCTGTATATGCTATGTTGTTAACATTCGCCCTGATCTCGGAAATACCGTCCAGTAGTGATATCAATTCATCTATCGCATTTTGATTCTCGCTAATTACATCCTTGTACTCCGTATTATCGACAATCGATCGAAATGATGATAACTGCTTATCCGTAAGTTGTCGTTGTTCCAGAAGTTGGTCTCCAAATCGAGTTCCTTTATTGGCAAGGAAACCAGAGGAGTTACCCCTTTCTTTCTGAATTTCGTGGACTAGATAACTGATCTCCGTTGATACGTCAACACTTCTCTCAAGTTTTGTCAGTTCCTGTGAGGTAGTATAACTCTCGCTTGTCTTAATGAATACGAGATATAATACACCAAAAAGTAAAGGTGCGACGATCAGAAAGAATTTATTCCTGATCGACAAATTCTGTAGTTTCTGCATTTGTCTGCTCTCTTGTCGGTTGTTAAAAAAAAACGGTAGCTGGTTGAATTCTACCCTTACGAAGCTAGGGGTGTAGGATGCTGATCCTTCCAGAAACTCGTTGAGTAACAACAATTACCGGATAAAGGAGGGAAATCGTCGGTAAACGGGATTTAGTAAAAATTGTTTTGTTTAATGTCTGTATCACAAAAACTCAACAAAAAAGAATTATATTCCGTGCTTATTGATAATTCCCGCCCTTGAAGTCTGAAAATGCAGAACCAGCCAAATTTTATTACGAATAAGGGTGTGGTATTATTGTGTGTGCTTTCGTTAGAGCGTTAAAACTCTTTCTTCCAATTGGTCGTTCCCTTTCCATTAGTTTTGAGATTATGGCTGACATAACATATTGGACAGGGTCTGATAAATATCTATGCGATCCTTCATTGGCGCAAGCATTTCACATGGCAAGGACACTGGGCATGCCTCTTTTGATAGAGGGGGAGCCTGGTACGGGAAAGACAGAATTACCTTTGCATTACTCTTCAGATATGGATCTGCAGTTATTTGTATATCCGGTAGGTTCTAAGAGTAACGTGGAGCAGTTTGTAGCGAGATTCGATCATGTGAAATATCTCAGAGATTCCCAGATCGAAATCCAAAACGCCGAAAGGGAGGAAAAGGGGCTCTCAAGTAGACTGTCGACCGCAGGTAGGAACCCTGAAAACTTGCAAGATTATGTGGTGAAGGGTCCTGCCGCAAGTGCATACAGCAATCCAAACTCAGTGTTGTTAATTGATGAGATAGACAAAGCACCTAGAGAATTTCCGAATGACTTGCTCTATGCGCTAAGTCACAGGAAATTCATCATGCCTGAATCTGGGGAGGTAATTGAAATCTCAGAGCAGGATATGCCAGCTATTGTCATTACTTCCAATAGAGAACAGGAATTGCCTACAGCCTTCAAAGGACGTTGCATTTATCACTACATAGATTTTCCAGATGCTAATACAATGGAGCAAATTGTAGAAAAGCATCATCCTGACTTTGATAAGAAAGTGGTTTCAGCGGCGCTGGACATTTTTTATAACTTGAGGAGGATAGGACTGGAAAGAGCTCCTACTACCAGAGAGATATTGAACTGGTTGAAATACATGAAGGATTTACAGCCTGAGGATGCCATTGATAAAATTGAAGGTCTGGAGGGTATTGGCGCATTGATCAAGACACAAGCCGATTTAGATCGAGTGGCTAAAGTAATGGGAGGAACAAGTATGGGTTTTTCAAATAATTAGCATCATGTTAGGCACGCTACCATCATCTTTTAGGAAACACGGACTTGCAGCCGACGTGCGGGCATTGTTGGTTTTGAGAAAGTCTATGGGTAAAGGCCTGGTGAGGACATTGGGTGATTTGCATAATGTGCTAAAGTGTGTGGTGGTAAAATCTCCAGAAGACATAGGTCCTTTTGGTAAAGCATTCTATGAATATTTTCTGTCTATAGATGTGAAGCCAGGGGAAAGCTTAGAAGATGCCATTTTGAGATCGGAAACTTTCGAGAAGTGGAAGCATAGCTATGTAGAAGAGCCTGATATCGATACAGATGAAGAACTGGTTTCGAAATTTCTGGATCAGGTACACCTCACTAATTATGATATTAAGGAAATACTCTCTGGCAGGGAAATCCTCGATAAAAATGAGGCCGATAAGCAAGATGAAGATGAGCCTCGTGAAGATGCGGAAGGGGTAGAGGAAAGAAATCTGGATCGAATGGCGGACTATTCGGATGTCTCTTTGGAGGAGTTGCTGGACAGATTAGAAAAGATTAAAGATCAGCAAAGAGCGGAACATGGCGGTGGAGATCATTGGATTGGTACTGGAGGAATAAGCGCTTACGGGCATGGGGGAGGAGCTAAAGATGGAATTCGACTAGGGGGTACCGGAGGCGGACGTATGGCCAGAAAGGTCATGGCAGATCCCAACTATTTTCCGGTTGATAAGGATCGGCTTTTAAGCGATAATAATATTGACGCAGCGCTGGCAGGTATCAAGGGTGTCATAGAGGAGAGTGCCTTTGAAAAGCTCGATATTCCTAAGACTATCAATCATGGTGTCAAGCGAGGCGGTATGTTTCTGCCGGAGCTTGGAAGTGAAAAGGAAGAAGATCTGAAGGTGATTGTGATGATTGATAACGGTGGTTATTCTATGGCCCCATATATCAAAGCAGTCCAGGATCTTTTCAAAAAGATGAAGACTCGCTTCGCTCATGATCTGGAAGTCTTCTATTTCCATAATACGGTTTATAACGTCGTTTATACCGATGAAAGAAGAAGAAACCGATTGACGATACCTCGATTATTGAAATATGATAAGAACTATCGGGTATTCATGATTGGGGACGCGGCAATGGCACCTTATGAACTCTCAGGAGAAAGTTTTCAGACACTTCATGCGATTAGAAACCGCTTTAAAAAATCTGTTTGGTTAAACCCGGAGCCTCTAAAGTATTGGCCTATGACCTATACTATTCAGGCGATTATGCAAGTGTTTCCGATGTTTCCGCTCACACCCAGGGGGATCGAGCGTGCTGTTCAAGATATGAATAAAGCCAAAAGCTAGGATTCGTCTACTTCAGGGAAGTAGGGTATTCTGAAAATTCTATGGAAGTGATACCGGACGTAAATCCACCAGAAACTTACTGAAATGGGTTTGTCATCTTTAATCTCAGACCACTGTTCTAAGGCGGTCTTGATTAAAGATGGGTGCTGAACCCAAAAGTCCTTTATATAGCTACTGAAATTAAGATACAAGACACCATCGATAATGCTGTAAGTACTTATTTGGGTCTTCGCTTTGTAGCCTTGGGATGCACCGTAGGCACAATAGCCACCAAAAGCTGGTATAAAGTCTTGAGGTGCTTGTTCGAATAGCTCCTTGTTGGTGGCACTTGAAAAAAGCCATTGCGACCCTTCGAAATCTACTCCCAAACCTTTGCTTCCTTTAATGATCTGATGGTTATGCAATGCAACTACGTCATAGCCCTCTATTGCTATTCCGTCGATATTGTAAATTTCAGAGTGTGCCAAGTGCTTCTAGATCTTGTGTTTTCAACAATTAAGGTCTCCACCGCTTACATTCGTAATAATAACTTGAAGTGAGTAGAAAAAAGTTTGGTTTGTGCGAATTGTGCGGGCGTGAGAAGCCTTTGACCTTTCATCATTTGATCCCAAAGAAAGTTCATAAGAACAAGTGGTTTAGGAAGAACTTTAGCAAAGAAGATCGACTTTTCTTGGGTATTGATGTCTGTAGGGAGTGTCATGATCATATCCACGTGATCTTTTCTGAGAAAGAGCTGGGGCGTCAGTTCAATACTTTAGAGTTGATTTCAAGTCATCCTGAAATCATAAAATTCGTGCAGTGGATTAAGGACAGGTGATCATCCTTGCTGTTTGTTCAATGCCCTTAGGTCAAGCAAGAATATGATCAGGATAATTCCAAAAAGGAGGAATCCAATTGGCATAGTCATCAAAGTAAGCCAAGGTAGCGCTCCCCAGGAGCAGTTACCTTCATGACACGGCTGTCCCGTTTTCCATTCGATGAACCAGGCACCGATTATGCCAATAATGAGCGGACTGAGGGAAAAGAAACCGATAAAGATCAGCCATAGTGCGAATCGGCCATATATTCCTTTTTTTCTTTTAAAAATCGTAGGCATAAACAGGGCTATTTAGATAAAAAGAGCAGTACGTTAAGATGGTATGTTTTATTCATTACTTCTATCGCAAAAACGTCCTCTTTCTTTGGAGCTGAGTACTGAAAATTACTATATTGTTCTTGAATCCAACGTAGCCTTCGTAGAGTGGGACAACATACTTCGAGGCCAACCGAAGATAGAGTTTTTTAGATAGTTTTAGTTGTATTAAGGCACTCTCCTCTGAGTGCCTTTATTTTTTGTCCGATACTTCCTAACAGTAGGTTTTGAACCTTTTGAAATCACAAGTAGTATAGAGTTTATGGATTTTTTAATTTCGAAAGTTCAAGAAACTTCAGAAAAGCAATTGGAATTCGCTGAGGCAAAAGAAAC
>CAZZHO010000108.1:0-14803 GCA_964653795.1 uncultured Roseivirgaceae bacterium
TTTAGCAAACATGTGGTTTCAGCCACTCACCCACCTCTCCGTGCATATTTGGCTGCCCTTAAAAAAGGACTGCAAATATAGCATTCGTGCTATAAAACAAGCACTATGCCTCCTAAAAATTATGAAGTCACCGCTGATCCTTAAAATTGGTTAAATGGCAAAAACTATTTACCCATACTATTAAGAGGAATTACTTTTGCAATCCATGAATTGGGCAAAGAGCATAGGTTCCACTGAAGCGATTTTTATCGCGCTATTCTGTATCCTCTATTTTCTTTACTTGGCTCGGTTGATTCGAGTAGCCAGGGCTTTAAGAACTCCCTATCGAAGAGTCTTTCTTAAAGGTCTCATCCGTACAGGATATTTTATCCTCATCATCGTCTCACTATTAGGTCCTTCTTTTGGTCAAAGTGCAAGGGAAGTGAAAGCCGTGGGTAAGGACATTTTTATTTGTGTGGACTTGAGCAACTCCATGAACGCGTTCGATGTGCAGCCTACCCGCCTGGAGAAAGTAAAGTTTGAGTTGAAGAATATTGTGGAAGCCTTCAGTTCTGATCGCATCGGATTGATCATGTTCAGCAATGAAGCTTTTATGCAATGCCCTTTGACGTATGACAATAATGCGCTGGGTCTTTTCATCCAAGCGCTCAACACCACACTTGTACCCAATACAGGAACTGATTTTGGCCCTCCACTGGAAATGGCTTTAGAAAAACTACAAAGTTCGGAGGTGGCCGTAACAAGGCAAACCTCCAAAATTATTATCCTCATAAGTGATGGCGAAGATTTTGGAGAGCAAACGGAAAGTATAGCGAACGAAATTGAGTCCTCGGGTATTAAGCTCTTCACCCTGGGGGTAGGTACAGACCAGGGAAGTAAAATCGCTACTACAAGAGGATTTAAAAAGAATCAACAAGGTCAGGAGGTAGTCTCCAAACTCAATCCTACTTCATTGCGGAAATTGGCTGCTGATACCGACGGAAAGTATTTTGAAATCAATAAGTCCAGAAATGACGTTTCTAGATTGATATCGTCTATCAATGACATTGAAGGTGAATTGCGTGATAGCAAACAGGTAGATGCTCAAAGCAATAAGTATTTTTACTTTTTGGCGTTAGCATTGATTCTAATGCTATTGGATATGTCGACAAGCGTAACAGTTTTGAAAATATGATGAAGTGGTTACTCATAGCGGCTCTACTTTTTGGTACAGGCCCTCGGGAAATAGCTAAAATCAATAAGCTCAAAAAGGAGGCTGAAGAGGCTTTTAAAAGGCTGGATTTCGAGACAGCCGCAGCCAAATATGTTTATCTACGGGACTCATTGGGAGTAGAGGATCCGGATATCGCTTTGAACCTCGCACATAGCTATTACCAAATGGTAGATACGGCCAATGCCAAACAGGTATATGGTGAACTAGCGATGAATGCTCCGGCTCAACAAAAAAGTATAGCCCTGCAGCAATTGGGTGTGATGGCAAAGCATCCCACCTCCCTCGATAAGTCTTTGCAATACTTAAAATCCTCTTTGAAAGCAGATCCGACCAATGAGGGAGCTAGATATGATTACGAGGTGGTGCGAAAACTGATCGACGCGCAGAAAGAGAATCAGCAAGACGACAATCAGCAAAACCAAGATCAACAACAAGACCAGGACAAGGAAAACGAAGAAAACAAGGACCAGGAAAATCAGGATCAACAGAACCAGGACCAGCAGAATCAAGAAAACGGCGAACAACAGGAACAAGAGGAGCAGCAACAGCAGGAACAACAACCTCAGGAATCTGAAGAAGAACAAAAAGGCGAAGAGCAGCAAGAGCAACAGCAGCAGGAAGGTGAGGAAAGTGAAGAAGAGCAGCAACAACCTCAGGAACAATCGGCAAAGGAGAAGCTGCAAGAAATGAACATAAGCGAAGAGAAAGCCCGAATGATTCTGGAGGCACTTCGTAACAACGAAATACAATACATTCAACAACAGAAAAGGAAAGCCAAAAAGCGACCTCCTAGTGGGAAACCTGATTGGTAATCCAACCCCATAAAACCCTCAAATGCAAGAAGTTTATATCTTATCGGCTGTCCGTACCCCTATTGGGAGCTTCGGAGGTCAACTGGCTGGATTTACAGCTGTCCAACTAGGAACTATCGCTATCAAAGGAGCCTTAGAAAAGGCAGGTGTGAGTGCTGAAGAAGTGAATGAAGTTTACTTCGGGAATGTCGTCAGTGCTAACCTTGGTCAAGCACCAGCTCGACAAGCCGCAATAGCTGCCGGTATTGGCCACAACGTGCCGTGTACCACTGTCAACAAAGTTTGCTCCTCTGGCATGAAAACCGTGATGCTCGGAGCGCAATCTATCATGTTGGGCATGAATGATATTGTGGTAGCGGGTGGTATGGAAAGCATGTCCAACATCCCCTATTACATTCCCAAGGCCAGGTTTGGTCACAAATATGGCAATGGTGAGATCGTAGATGGTTTGGCTCATGATGGCCTTTGGGAGATCTATAATGGATTCCCAATGGGTAGTTGCGCAGATAATACAGCCAAGGAGATGAATATCTCCAGGGAGGAGCAGGACGAGTACGCCATCAACAGCTACAAACGCTCTGCTGCATCTACTGAAGCTGGATACTTTAATAATGAAATAGTACCTGTCGAGATACCTCAGCGCAAAGGAGATCCATTCATCATGAAAGAGGATGAAGAGTTTAAAAAAGTAATCTTTGAAAAAGTACCAGGTCTCAGACCTGCTTTTAACAAAGATGGTACGGTAACCGCAGCCAATGCTTCCACTATCAATGATGGTGCTTCGGCTATCATTTTGATTGGTGAAAAGAAGATGAAGGAACTTGGCCTGACTGCTACCGCCAAGATTCGAGGTTTCGCAGACGCAGCGCAAGAACCAATCTGGTTCACGACCTCTCCTTCCCTGGCCATACCAAAGGCTATGGAGAATGCGGGTGTGAGCAAAGAAGATGTAGATTTTTTCGAAATCAACGAAGCGTTTTCGGCAGTAGCCCTTGCTAACAATAAGCTTTTGGGACTTGATGCTGAAAAGGTCAATGTGTTTGGCGGAGCAGTTGCTTTAGGACACCCTCTTGGCGCTTCAGGTGCCAGAATCATGACAACTCTAAATTCAGTACTTACTCAAAAGGGAGGAAGTATAGGAGTAGCGGGGATTTGTAATGGTGGCGGTGGAGCATCTGCAATCGTCATTGAGAAGACCTAAAAATCGACACATTCAAAATATATTTGAGAAGCCTTGCGTTAGATCGTAAGGCTTTTTTTAATTCGTCATTTATGAAGTCCCTGTACTTTATTTTCCTTATCACCCCATTCGCACTTTTTGGACAAAAGCAGGTCCAGACTTACTATGACCTGAATCAGCAGTTTCCTAAGGAGAAGTATGGAACAATTGAAGTCGATACCATTATCCCTCATGGAGCTTATGAAATGTACAATATGCAGGGCGCTATTATTGTCACCGGGAACTTCGAAAAGGGTTTGAAAGAGGGCACCTTCAAGAACTTTTATGATAATGGCCAGCTTCAGCGTGAAACCATCTACAAACAAGGCCTAAGGCAAGGAACAACTAAGGTCTACTTCGACGATGGCCGACTCCAACAGCAGGCGGAATTTCTAAATGACACTCTCGTAGGAGAAACAATCATTTATCATGCTAACGGTCAATTGAAAGGCAAGACAGATTTTGAAAAGGGACTCCCAGAGGGAATTGTCACGTCCTACTACGAGAATGGCAACAAACAGCAAGAAGTAACCTATACCGATGGCAAGCCTAATGGATTGACCAGAAAGTACTATGAGACCGGTAAGCTTCAGCTGGAAGCAGAGTATACTAATGGCAGACTAAACGGTTTTTATAAAACCTACTTTCCATCAGGAGCCTTAGAAATGGAGGTTATGAACTCACAAGGCAAGAAGTCCGGCTTTGTGAAGAAATATTATGAGAATGAGCAACTGGAGTCAGTTGGCATCTATGCTGAAGGCGCGTTACAGGGAGAGTTCAAAATTTTCTACGAAGATGGAAGTGCCAAATCGCTTTACAAATACAAAAATGGTCGGAAAGTGGGCGAGAATATCGACTATCACCTGAATGGTGAGGTCAGTAAACTAGCTAAATATACCGATGGCGGACTAGATGCGACTATTACCTCCTACAATGATAAAGGCAAAGTCACTTCAGAATCATTCATTGAAAATGAATTGAAAGCCAAGACCTGGAATTACTACGACACCAAAGGTCGGATCATAAAAACTGAAAACTACGAAAACGGCAAGCTCCAAGGTCCGTGGACAACTTTCGATGGAAAGAGAATGACAGAAAAAGGGCAATACCTTCATGGAAAGAAAGCAGGCGAATGGATTAAATTTTCTTCCAAAGGAAATCCTGTGCTGATCTCCTTTTATAAGCTTGGCAAGCTACATGGCATGTATACCAGCTATTATAAAAATGGTCAGAAGGAATATGAAGGTCGGTATATCAACAATAAGAGAACAGGCGACTGGACCTATTGGGATGAGAAAGGCCAGAAACTCGAAACTGTGAAGTACCAGTCAGGGGAAATAGTTGAAACGAACTGAGGTTGGTAATCTAATCCGCAAAAACCTCATAGTGTATCACCTTCTCCTCAAACTCAAGTAAGTAGTCTTTATCCTCTGGATAGTACTTGGCAATTTCATAGTCGTCTCCTGCAAAGTTTTTGATGACCTCTAGGCTCTCCCAGTAAGTAACCAAATTGAAATGAGCAACGTCTCCTTCTACCCTCCTCAAGAAGCTGAGCTTTACAAATCCAGGTGTCTTTTCATAATCCGGAATGGCCACCGATTTCATCAGTTCAGTATAGTCTTCAAAATCACTTGCTTTGGTGCGGCCGTGCCAAATTCTTGCTATCATGCTGAAGTATTTAGGACTCGAAATTTAAATATCTCCCAACAAAAAACCTCAGGGACGCGATTCCCTGAGGTCTTTCTAGGTTTTTTACTTGGAGCTAACTCGATAAGTCTTAAAATGGTACAATGCTCTAGAGGAGAGACTTCAAAAATAAAAAAGCCCCAGCTTTCGCCGGGGCTCCATATATTCAGAAATACTCAGTTTTATGCTAGAACTGGCTCTTCAGTTACTCCTTGAGCCAGCGGAAAGTCAATTGGTGTAGCGGCGATATGATTCACGTAGTTTGTGAATGTGTTCAAAGCGACGAATCCAATCAATTCAGCCAACGTAGCCTGCTCATAACCTGCAGCAAAGAATGCATCAATGATTGATTGAGCTGGCTTTCCTTTTGTAAGGGTAATCTCTCTGGCCAATTGAGTAAGAGCCAAAAGCTTCTCATCCTGGATATCAGCGTTTCTCAAAGAGATAGTTTCTTCTTCACTGAAGCCGTTCATCTTAGCGATAGCAGTGTGAGCTGATAGACAGTATCCACAGTCGTTAGCTTGCCCAACAGCAAGTGCGATTGCCTCAATTTCTTTGCCGGAAAAGCTACCTTTTCCGAGGGTCTCCCCTAATCCCAGCATTGCAGTTAAAGCCGCATGCGAATTACCAGTAGCCGCATATAGGTTAGGAACCATTCCTACTTTACTCTTCAGTGCGTCAAACACTTGCTGTGTTTCTTCTCCTACTTGCTCTCTAATAAGTACGTTTAAATTAGCCATGATTTTATAAGATAATATATGTTATTTTAAAAGTTACAATTATTTATACTGAATAGTAACTTTTTTAGTTACATATAAAGCAGGAAAAAATATCAAATAATTCTCAACTCACTGATTATCAAACCATTACAACCTAATGATCTTGTAGTAAATGTTGTCTGAGTAGGTCTTTTCCATAGTCATTACCATTTGGCGTCCTCACAATAGTATGAACATGACGCCTGGTAGGCTTCTTCCCTTTCAACGCCACAGGCCGCTGATGATCAAACTCGATGAGGATAACAGGGCTGTGAATGCGATAGTAAAAGGGGCCAGAACCATCAATAGCTCCGATCCAAGCAAAGAAGGTCTTATCTAAATGACTGGATACCTCCTCCATCTTCACTCGAGCATGTCCTTCTCTCATGTTTCCGACGTATTCGCCGATCAATTCAAGCAGAATCTCAACCTGATCTTCCTTTAGGTTCGACGCATTGATGCCTGCGTAAGGTATTACGGCATTGTCTCTAAATGCTTCCGCCTGTAGATAATGGTGTGTTTTACGTGTACCCAGCGTTACCCTAGCCTTCTCATTGCCGCTCAGTGAATGATAAAGCTTCAAGCCCAATTCCTCCTCGGCTTTGAAAGTTCTCGTTCCGAGATGCTCGCCTGTTTCAATTAAAGTCGGCTCTGAGCCCATGAACACAGGGGTCATGACTACTTGTTCTCCCAATACGAAATAATTGATCACCAAATGATGACCGTCTAACTGCCATCCCCAAGGTTCAGTACCAGATGGTTCTCCCATAAATGTTAGCCAGTAGAACTCACTTCCCAGATAATCTGTACCATTGGTGATTCTACCTAAGTATTCCTCCATTCGCATGATTTCCTGGGTTTTCTCAAATCCCTTTGGACTCAGGCTAGCTTTTAGCATTTCAAAAGCCAGATTTCGCTGAGTCGATGAAAGGTCCTGTAAGCTTACGCCTTCTCTCTCGTAGAGCGAGATGTCAATATTCGACCACCTTCTCCATTCCTTATCTTCAATTGGTAAAGTACAGTTGAGCCTTTGCTCTTCCGACAAACTCGATAAAAAAGCATCAGCAGCTTCTTTTATAGGTAGTGTGCTTATACCTGTAGGTTTGATGGGGAAAAGTCCAGGCTTAATTTCTCCATCATTCGTAATACCTAAAAATCCTTCGTTCAAAGCCTCTTTTTCTTCAGGGGAATTTGCGTGGAAGACACGGATTGACGGACCTGGTTTAGCATTCTGAGGAACACATTCCGAAAACCATATTATTAATAACAAAACAATAGCCGTCCGCATTTTTCGAGAAAATTCTACTCAATTCATTTCAGATTCTTGACCTGATTGAATCTTATGTTCTATTTCTTCCAACTTTAATTTGAACTTGGCCATTCCCTCCCTGATTTCCGAGTTAAACCCCCGGATTATTAACATCTCAAAAATGACCACTAAAATCAAAATAGCCAGGATATATAATAGATTGTAGTACAAACCCATTAAACCGATAGCACCCAAAATAAAAGGAACCATCAATGGAATCATCATCTCAAAATCTTCTTTCTTACCATCTATAGACATAATACTTCCTTCTGAAGTGTCCTGTATCCTCCCCATTAATTTGGTAGAATTGATCGTCCCGCTAACTCCCAAGCGTCCAATGTTAGGATTTTCTTTTATTTCAAAATGATTTTCTCCTATTACTCCTAGAAAAAGATCAACCTTATCCTTTCTGTTTCCGCTATTCCAGGCATTTTGGCCGGTCACTTTTTTTAGCTGGCCTAGTAGCTGATCCCTGGTTATCTTAAATGTCCACTCCTCCGTTTCAGTAAGGCTCAAATTTGACCTATTAGAATTTATTAAATTTTTCCTCTTAAACATTGAGCCTGTTTCATTGTAAAAATCTTAAATAGTGGGGTAATCCGTATAAGTAAGATACTTCAATCCAACTCCTCATCGATGAGCTCTATAACCCTTTTGATGACTGACCTAACATTTGAATACTGAAGTAATTTACTATCTCTGTAGCCTTTGGTTTGAACGAGTAACATCTGAAACTTAGGGTCTTTCCTCAACCCTTCGAAATCCAATGGAACATACCCAATGGTCAGCTCGTCTCCATATCGTCGATCTATTCTTGGGAACCCATAATCTACACCGGAATAGATTCTACTGCCCACTGTATCATTCGGCAACTCATGGTAGAACTCTAGATTCAAGTTGTCATTAGGCATAAAAGAATCGAGATAATAGTTATTAAATGCCTTTGAGATATCAGGAGAAGAAGCTCCTATCTTGCTTAAACGAGGGAAAAGTCCTTCATACAAGGATTGTAGCCAAATCCGAACGCTATCATTTTTGATTATATCCAGACCTTGCATCTTAATGCGACTGTAAGCAGCATTTGTTGGATAGATGTATTCGTCTCTATTAATCCAATAAAAATCAAAACAAAGACTGTCCACATAAGGCTTCCCTGCTGAAAAGTGCTGGTTTATTCTTCGATGGCTGCGTTCACCTAGATAAAGAAAACCAGCATCCCTCCATATGTCTTCATAGGTTTCTAAAATCTCGAACTTGACCTGTTTCAATAAGATTGTCTCCAGCTTTGACCTCTGATATCTTTGATTAGCGGCATTTATTTGAAGGGCTATCAATATCCCAATAACTACCAGGATAATTTCACCAATCGCGTAGAGCAGGTAATTTCTGAATTTGTTTTCAGCCAGCAATTTCTGACGGACTTTACGAAAGAGCTTTGCCATGTAATACTAGTGTAGGATTGCTATATAAACTTCTAGCAGGCAAATTGTTCTTCAGTCAGCTTTAACTAAAACAGGAAACAGTACACTACCATCGTTTTAGTTTAGTGTGCATAACAGGTTTTAATAAAAGCAACTTTTATAAAGTTTCACTTTTGAGGAGCTTCTTCAATTCTCTTGCCACAAACCCGACTCCACCATTAGTGCTTTGTACATTGGGTGGTTCTGAGCTTCACCAGGACCACCTTTAACACCCAAATAAGGGAAGCTTGGATCATTTTCTTGAAATGATAGGTAAATGACCTCCATTTGTTTCTCGATATTACCTGTAACAGTATAAAGCTGGCCAATAAGTCTTGGCAACACAAAAGTTTCCCTCCTTTTCTCCTCAAGGAATTGAGCTAAAAGCGTAAGGGTTGTTTTAAAATCATTGTCGGCATATGTATTGTCAATAAACTCCTGAACACCGTTTATTTGGGTTCTTTCCATCAGAACTTTCAAATACTTAATAGCCTCGTCATAATTTCCGAATGTATGGGCCATTTCAAAATTTACTTCCACCAAAAGTGGATGATCAGGCTGAAGTCTCTTCAGCTTACTGATATACTTAGTAGCGGTAAGAACCTTCCCGTCAAATAGATACATTATGCCCACAAAGCTTACCACCCAAGGCGAATCTGGGTCCAATTCCTCTGCGTATTTAGCTTGTTTCCACGCCTCATCCCATTCATTCATGATCATTAAAAAGTGGGCATAAGACACTCGGACTTCAGCAAGATTAGGATTTTGTTTAATGCTTTCCTGAAAATGATATCTGGCTTTATCCCATTCGAAAGTGCCCCAAGTGTAATCCACGGCCTTTTGAGCATGAAAAGTCGCATTGTTTGGATCGAGTTTCTCGGCAATATCCAACAGCTTCGATATGGTATCAATGGCTAAAGAGGGCCTTATATAACCCATTTGCCTCTTGGAGACCCAAAGTAATGCCAAGCCGGTATAAGCTTCCACAATGGTAGAGTCTAGATCAATCGCTTTAGTCAGATACTTCTCAGCTTTATCGAAATTTTCAGGGGTCAACAAGCCAGTATGATAGATACCATGCAGAAATGACTCATAGGCCCTGGGATCATAAGTACGAACAGATGTCAACTTGCTCTCCTGCTCAGGTGTAACGACATCACTAATTTTTGAAGCGATGTTGCTAGTGACCTCTCGATATAGATTTGGTAATTGTCCAGAGTGTACTTCATAAGAATGGGACCATAATACTCGCTCTTCAGGAAATGCATTCACCAGTTTCATCTGAAGTGAAAGCAAAGTATCTACTTTCGTCAAAGAGGTCTCGATGAGCGCATCGA
This sequence comes from uncultured Roseivirgaceae bacterium, assembly GCA_964653795.1. Lineage (GTDB taxonomy): Bacteria > Bacteroidota > Bacteroidia > Cytophagales > Cyclobacteriaceae > JAWPMT01. The sequence continues at coordinate 9,795 of CAZZHO010000108.1, forward strand.
CCTTCAATTCCTTGGCTATTTCCTGAATTCCTTTATTAGATTTTTCATAGGGTCGGACCGAGGTTCTTGAAGTCACTTTGATAGTACCCAGCCTCCCTATTTCAGTAATAAGGCCGTCATGCATTCCTGCTATAAGGTACTCCTGCTCCTCTCCCATATTGTTTAAAAATGGCAATACCGCTATTGCATTTAGCTCTGCCAATGCACTCTCAGCTGGTTTGGATACTTTCAGAACTCTAAGACTTTCAGGGTTCATGCTCGCAGGGTTCATCATGTAGTACCCGATCATAGCAAAAGCCACTATGAAGTTTAATACCTGAAGGCCCACAGCCCTCCAATTCCATGTACCTCTTAAAAAGGTATAAATCGTAGTTGCTGGTATCCCGAAAAGGACGATTAGTATTACAACATTGATCAAGCCTGGATCCAGGTCGTACTGTTGGATAATGAAATTGAAAGCCTCTATTATTACCCAGGCCGTACCCAAATAAAAGGCTAGCTTTTTACCAAAGCGTTTCAAAGTGAAGGTTTTAAGGTCTGAATTGAAAGTTACTGAGTATTAAACAAAAGACTGCCGACTCAGAAAGGCTTTCTAGCTGACTATCTCAGCGACCAAAGATTCCCAGGCCTTCAACATTTTCCTCGAAAAGAAACCAGTGTGGCCTATTTCTTTCAAATCGAAACTCGGGGGATCCAGCTCTTCCACTTCAATCTCCGCCGCGCTGTAGAACTTCAGTAATTTGTGAAATGTAGTAGCATTTGCCAATGGATCGTCGGTAATCCTGATGGCCTTGATCGGTGTGGTAACCTGATCAAAGTAAGAAGGCGCTAACTCTCCGGACAAGTCGGGCTCAAAGTACTCAGGTTGAATACACCACTTTCTCCACTGAAGTGCAACTCCCTTGGGCAAATTCTCCCCTTGTCGAATCTTCATTGCATTGGCATAACCATACACTCTGGTGTGCAATGGAATCAGGAAATACCAAAAGAACGCTGGTAGCCACTTGTAAGGGCTATTCATATCCCTCCAATAGCCAGTAGAGGCCGCAATAAGAAAGATTTGGTCAATCTCAGCGTGATGGTCCATAAGACCGATCATTTGGCCGCCCATGCTATGTCCTATGACCACTTTTTTGTGTTCTGGATAGCGCTCCAGCACCCAATCAAACACGCCACTCATATCTAATCTACCCCAGTCCACGACATTGGCTTCAAAGCCATCTAGTGATTCAGGTGAAGAGGCTGCCACGCCACGGTAATCAAAAGTGATCACTGTCATCCCACATGAAGCAAGAAAACTCGCAAAGTTGGCATATAGCTTTTGTGGAATCCCTGTTCCGGTATGTAGCTGTATTACGATGTTGTTGCTCTTCTCCGGATGGAAGATGGTGGCAGCAAGTTGGTAGCCATCTCGTGCCGGTATTTTCAGGAGCTCGATGTTCGATGGTTCAGACATGTTAAAGACTGTTTAGTCTCTAAAATAAATATTTCTTTTATAACAGACTAAATGGTTTGTTAATTTTAAGCCTGTGAAACGCTCGAAACGAGATCTTCAAAAATCGAGGGAAAGCATCATAGCATTGGCCGCCCCGGTGTTCAATAAATATGGATATGCCGGAACCCGTATGGATATGGTCGTGGCCGCTACCGGCTATCAAAAAGGTGGAATCTACCAGCACTTTGAATCCAAAATGGAGTTAGCGAAAGCCGCTTTTCAATACAACTTTCAAAAACTCTTTGGTGGATACTTGGAAAATATTGCGGAGGATCTTTCACCCAAAGAGAAGTTGATGGCTTTCATCCGCAACTATCAATATTTCGTGCGAAATGCGCCAGTTGATGGTGGCTGTCCTATCCTCAACACTGCTACAGAATCAGATGACGTGTATGAAGAGCTGAGAAAGATAGCTGCCGAAGCTTTGGACAGATGGCATCGTCCACTAGCTACCATCATATCTGAAGGTCAAAAGCAAGGCGCGTTCAAGTCTGAACTGGAAGCGGAAGAAATAGCCGCATTCATCATCGCGACGATCGAAGGCGCTATCATGATCGGCAAACTGAAACTCGATGCGAGGCTTATGCTGAGGATTGGTGAACAGTTAATTGACTACCTCGAAAAGGTGCTATTCAGGTAGTGCCTACCCTTCTTCTGAAAGCAAGCATCACAGCTTAAGGCCCATAGCCAGTCCCTTTTCAACCGGTACTTACCGGCGAGCTGGAATAAAAAATTTGAAAGTTATCATTTAATAAGGAATCCTAATTATAATTGTACCGTATAAAGTAAGGAATCCTAATTATTATGAAAACTTTAATTACACTTTTTGTACTTATGGGCTCATTGTCAACATTTTCTCAAGGAGGAAACGCTAAGCCCGAATATGAAAAATCAGAAGATCTAAAGATCCAAAGCACTGAAGTACGCCACGATGCCAATCTTCAACAGCTCATTTGGTCTATTCAGGTAAATGGTGAAGCTGGCAACACCTTACCTTCATCCGCGGGAAATCTAAACGGCGCTCCAGTACTGGGGTACGTTTTTCCTACTTCGCTGAAATCAACAGATGTAGGTTTTAGTGAAACTGATGGAATAGTCGCCCTCGCATTAACTTCCCACCCTGATTTCGATGACACCCCACTTTGGGATGAGAATGGTGATAAAGATTTTGCGAATGATGGCATTATCTGGCACCCGCATTGGGTAGTACTAACCTCCGATGACAGGGTACCTGGTGGCTTGTCCGTATTGCAATTCAACAAGGAAAAGGATCAGGTCACCTTACCTCCTACCAACCCCGGCATGCCCATGTACATGGACTCTCCTGGTTTCAGTGTAATTACCAAGGATGACCTCATCACCGTGATTGTACCAGCATTCCGAATGAATGGTCAGACATCCTTCCAATTTGATGCTGTAACGGCTTACATGGAGGTAAATACTGAAAAAAAGGACTTACCCATGTTGGGAGTGTACAAAGTGTATGATGTCGCATCGGGTGATTTATCCCTTCCCTACACTGTATCCAAATAATCATCACACAACTATACCAATATGAAAATAGCAGTATGGGACACCTATGTCCAAAAACCAGACAATACCTTCATGCACTTTGATATTCTGGTTCCTGATTCCATTTCAGATAAAGAGCAGATTGTCAACTATGGCAATGCATACCTTAACTCAAAGGCATTGTCCTTGAAAATTTCCAGTACCGATCATTGCGCATTCTGTCATGTGGAGACACCAGACGCTCATACACTTGAACATGTGAAGAACAATGGATTCGCCATTCTGGAAATGGAAAACTGCCATTGAAGATCAAGTTGAAAATAGTATTCCGGGACCATTCACAGGTCTCGGAATTGCCTACCTCTTTGACTCTCACTAGTTTTATCCGGAAGCAATGAAATCAGCATTCGACGTAAAAGCCCAAAACCATAGCATCGACCACAAAATAGTGGTGGGTTTGGAACGTATTTCTGAAGCTTTTAGAGTACTTCTTTGGGATGAATCTAAGAAAACAGGGCTCAGCCCCATTCAAATCCAGATTTTAGTTTTCCTAAGCTTCCATGACGAGACTACCAATACCCCGAGTTATCTGGCAAAAGAGTTCAACGTTACCAAAGCAACCATTACCGATTCCGTTCGGATCTTGCTAGAAAAAGGGCTCATTCAAAAGCTACCAGACCCTCAAGATGCGCGGAGTTATAAGCTAATACCCACTGACCAAGGAAATAAAATAGCCAATGAGTCCGCTTCATTTTCGGACGAACTCTTAAGTACTCTCGAAGGTCTTTCGACAGAGACTAAAAATCACATGATAAGTGGGCTGTATCAATTGGTCATGAATCTAAATCAGAGGGATATCATATCTGCTCAAAGGATGTGCAAAAACTGTCAATTTTTTGAAAGCCAGGAGGACGGAAATTACTGCCATTTCCTTAAAACCAACTTAACCCAGCAGGAGCTCAGACTGGATTGTCCGGAATTTGAGGCGTTGTAGAAATTGAATTTAGATGAGCTAGTGATCGACAGGCCTCTCATCAACCTTCACGATGGTGGTCGACGTTCCATCTCTTTGCGCTCTAAAATGTGGAGACATAATTTCAATCTCTGCTTCATTAAAAACCTCTAAAATATTAGCATGAAGTAAAGAATGGGCACGCGGTTTTATTTCAGGTTGACTCAGGAAGGCGTTGAGTTCATACACTATATAAAAGTCATCAAGCTTTTTTTGGAGAACAAAAGGCTCTTTTGCACTACTTAATAAATCTGTTCTCCTAGCTGATTCAATCAACAGCTCATTTACTTTTTTCCAGGATACATCATATCCAATACTCACTTCTGTGTGCAGGATCATTTCCTGTTTATCGCCGCCACTATAATTGCGTATGGCAGACCCCAGTACTTTAGAATTAGGAATATTCACTGTCTCTTTTTTATATGACTCCAACCTGATAGCAAATGGCCCGGTTGCAGATACCCTTCCGGCAATACCGTCTATCTCTATCCAATCTCCTTTATCGAATGCCTGCATGTAGGTCAATACTATTCCTGCCATATAATTGGCTATTACAGAACTGCCTCCAATGGTGATAAGTGCTCCCAGAAAGGTGGCAATACCCTTAAAAGCCAACGACTCATAACCGGGCATACTCGGCAATACTATAATGATGGTGAGGACGTAGATTAGAAAAGTGATGATTCCACCTGTTGTGCGCGCAGTACGCGGTTGAAAACCGGGGAAATGAAAACTCCCTTCTACCACTCCATGGGAAATGTATTTTACTCCCTTTATCAAATACTGCGAGATTAAAATTGTCACCAGAATAGTAAACAATTTAGGCAGATAAGAGACGAAGCTATTGAGTAAGGCTTGAAGAGGCTCAAATATGAGATCCACTAATTCAGCTGCTATACTTTCGGTCGCTGGGATCTCGCTCAAAATAAATACAAGAGCGAAATACAGAAACGAAACCGAAATCAGGATTTGTACTATGCTGACAGCAGT
>CAZZHO010000109.1:0-4153 GCA_964653795.1 uncultured Roseivirgaceae bacterium
AATCGAAGAGGCACCACCTTAATCCTCAATGCTCCTCTCACACTAAAAACAGCCGTAACAAGCGATATCGAAGAAAATACCATAAACATGGTATAGTATATTTACCATTATCGCTCTCTATTTGGGCGAATGAAGATTTTGGATTTCTTTATGGATACTGCCAAGACAAAGGTTTTTCTCACTGACGACCATGCCATCCTCCTCAAAGGGCTCATGGAAATACTAAGTCAAAAAGACCATATTGAAATTGTAGGCATAGCAAGCTCAGTTAACGAGACTTTAGAAAAACTTACAAGGGTCAGTCCGCACATTCTCATTACGGATTACAACCTACCAGATGATGACGGCCTGGGCCTCATTAGAAAAGTGAAAGTCAAGTACCCTGACATCAAGCTGATAATGCTGAGCATGCATGACGAGAGCCATTTGGTAAAAGAGATACTGAAGGAAGGGGTCTCTGGCTATATTCTCAAAAAAGATTCTGATCAAGAGTTGCTGAATGCAATTGAGGCCGTAATGCAAGAGAAAACCTATCTGAGTCAAGACATCAATAGTATGCTGTTGAAGCAGCTACATGGCCCGCAAGATGAGAAGCTACTAACAGGTAGAGAGCGAGAGATTCTTAAACTGATTTCTCAAGAATACACCAATAGAAAAATTGCTGAGGAACTCTTTATAAGTGAGAGAACCGTAGAAACGCACAGAAAGAACATCTTTCGAAAGACGGGCACTCACAACCTTGTAGGCCTTATCAAATTTGCCTACGCCAATAATTTAATCTAAACGTGCTATCAAGCGAGGGCATTTAATCCCTACGACCTTCGTCCCATTAAAGAGCGGTAGACCCGCCTAGCGCAGGTCTACAAAGAGGACTCGTGCGGAGGGGCGCCCACATTGAAAACTACGGGATTCACGGTATGTGTATTTGCCGAAAGTCTGGTATACCAAAAGCGCTAAGATCAATGAAACTTTGAAATCAAAAAGCCATGAGAAAGATCGCTCCGCCATTAATTGTACTACTCATTTTAACCTCCCTAGTAAGTTTCGGTCAGAACATCACTGACAAAGACTATCGCGTACTGGCTGTAAAGTCCAAGGACATGGCTTCCGCCCCAAAAAAGGCCTATATCAAGAACTTTAAGATCTTCTATCAGATGATAGCGGAAGCTGAGAAGACCGTAAGAGGCGGCAGACAATTGGGAGGTGGCTCCTATACTGGCAATGCTACCGCAAGACTTGCTGTAGGGGTAGAAGGAGTAGATCCCAAAGACCTACAGGATATGACAAATAAGCTATATAAAGATTATGTAGCCAAACTGGAAGCAATGGGCCTTGAGGTAATCTCTATTGATGATCTACCTACCAATGAGGTCTTTCTGGAGTGGGAAAAGATTGATGGTCCCCGAATAAATGAAGATCAGATAAAAGGAAGTCTGATGGTAATACCAGAAGGGTTTTCTTACTACGTGAAAGGAGTCAATAAGAAGGGAAAAGAAAAGACCGGGGCTTTCATGGCAGGCATATCAAAAGATCCAGGAGGATTTCTAACCAGTACTTCAGGCCCTGTCCCAAAACTTAGTGATGAAATTGGAGACATCATCATTGTGGAGGTAGCGATGAATGTACCCGCCATCTACCTAGATCCAAAAACAAACTTCGGTGCCGCCAAAGTAAAAGGAGGCGCTTACTTAAGACTTCAACAGGCGAAAGCTTCATACGTTTCAGGGAAAATGAAAAAGCCAGGTGTTGCTTATCCCGCAACTGCAGTGGAATTGACGCTGAACAATCCCATACCAATGCCAACCGTATTTGGGGAGCAAAATTTCAAAACAGTAGCTACTAAGTCGAGAACAACCACTCCATCTTATGCGTCATTTTTCACAGTAGAAAACAGAACAGTGGATCTCCAAAACACTATCAAATGTGAAAGTGAAGACTACACACGAGAGGTGTCAAAAGTCATTGGAGATTACCTGGACATATCTCTTGACAAGCTCTCAAAAGCGATGGCAGGTGAAAAGGTGAAATAGTACTTTCAATCCAAAGAATTCAAGAAGAACGACTCCATTGGGGTCGTTTTTTTATTTTTAAGTAAACCTTCGTCGCTATGCCAACTGCCGGGTATTCAGGAACGCCCCTAGCTAAGAAATTGGGGATAAAATCAGGATTTAAATATTGGGTTTATAAGGCCCCAGGTCACTACTTTGATCTCTTTGATGATTTACCCTCTGGATTGAACAAAACGGAGAATTTGGAATCTGAGATGGACTTTGTTCATCTATTCTGTACGGACAAAGAAGACTTGAAGCAAATGATACCTGAGGTAAAAGGAAACCTTAAAAAAGAGGGACTTACCTGGATATCATGGCCAAAAGGCAGCTCTAAGATTCCTACAGATATCAACCGAGAAGTTGTAAGAGAATTAGGATTAGCGTCCGGACTGGTGGATGTAAAGGTGGCGGCAATAGATGAAGATTGGTCAGGTTTAAAGTTTGTTTACAGAAAAAAAGACAGGAAATGAGATTAATCATCATTTTATTACTCTTAGGATCAAGAGCGGCATTGTCTCAGGATGAGACCTCCAAAAAATTAATTGGCTCATGGAGCATTGAAGAAGAAGGTATCATCACCCATCTAATAGTAGCAGAGGGCTATTTTTCTATATCTGAATACACAACTACTGAATTTTTGAGAACCTATGGAGGATCGTGGGATATCAATGCTAGTGGTTGGCTGGTGCTTGGAATGGAGTTCGATTCCAAGAATCCAGATATGGTGAAGAAAGTAGTCAATAAGCCTTTCGAAATAATGAATGAAAACCTGACCCTGGACAAGAAGGTGTGGAAAAGAGTAGATGATGGCAGTCCCGGTCAGCTTGGTGGTGCCTGGTACATCTCGGCCAGGATGAGAAATGGAGAAATGAGAGAGAGAAAATTAGGTTCAAGAATCACGATGAAAATACTGTCTGGAGCAAGGTTCCAGTGGATAGCTTACAATATTGATACCACAGAGTTTTTGGGTACCGGGGGAGGAACTTATACCTCAGAAGATGGAGTATATACCGAGAATATTGAGTTCTTTTCAAGGAATCAAGATCGAGTCGGCGCATCATTAAAATTTAAGTTCGATTTGAAAGATGGGAACTGGCATCACTCAGGCAAAAGCAGCAAAGGCACCGACATCTATGAAGTTTGGAGCCTGAGATAATCCATTGCTTCATGGACCTTGTTAAATACCAACTCTAGTTCCTCCTCATTGAGGGAGGCAAACCCCAGCCTAATATGATTATGACCAGTCAATTGGGGATCATAATTTTGCCATCTCGGAATTAATAATCCCAGGCTTTTCAGCTTTTTAGAAAGCACCTCCAAGGAGATTTTTTGATCTAATCCAGCCCATATAGCAAGCCCACCAAGGGGTTTGCCAAATGAGAATTCCTGGATTCTGATCAACTTTTCGATAAAAGCATCTCTCCTTAATCCATAAGTCTTCAAAACCTTTTTCGCAAAACGATGGTAATCGCCACTACGAAACATGTTGGCAATGACTTGCTCCATTACATGATCTCCTTGACGATCCATCACCCTTCTCAGATACTCTGCTTTGGTGATCAAAAGAGAAGGAGCCACCAAAAATCCAATTCTTAGACCCGGAGCAATGTTCTTAGAGATTCCACCTACATAGATGACTCGGCCAGAGTAGTCGGCACTTTTCAGCGGCATCAAAGGCGACCTTTCATAATGAAAGTCATAGTCATAATCATCTTCCAGTATCACAAAATTGTATTGCTCGGCTAGCTGTAGTAACCTCACTCTTCTTTCCACGCTGAGGGTCCCAGTAGTAGGATGATGATGATGACTGGTCACATAAATCATCTTGATTTGATCCTCCTTGCAGATAGCTTCCAAAGCATCTACCTCTATCCCAAACTCATCAACCGGCACATGAATCAAAGAAGCTCCATGATGGATAAAAGTGATATTAGCTGTCTGATAATTGAGCTCACCAACTACGACTCTATCTCCCTTCTCCAAAAGCAAGGAGGCAGCAAGATATAGCCCCATCTGACTTCCTCTTGTTATCATCAAACCATCATTACCCAGTTTCAGGCCCCTTGTCTCCTCGAAATACTTGGTCAGCTCTTCGATCAAAT
>CAZZHO010000109.1:4253-14736 GCA_964653795.1 uncultured Roseivirgaceae bacterium
CCCAGTTTCAGGCCCCTTGTCTCCTCGAAATACTTGGTCAGCTCTTCGATCAAATGCTGATTACCCCGAGGGGACTGGTAACCCAACAGCTTCATATTGGACGGCTTAGACAATATTGCCGCATAGTCCCTTCGAATCTCCTGAATTGGGCTTAATCTTAGATCAGGCAGACCCTCGTCAATTTGCAGACCTGGAACTTGTTGAATTACAGGTATCTCAAGGTAATGATGAGGATTGATCATAGATCCGATATTGAAAGAGGTTCCAGCACTACTTCCAAACTCTTGTGGCCCAAGCTTCGGAATAGATGAATTCACAAATGATCCTCTTTTAGGTTCCATCACAATGAAACCCTGTTGATGTAATTCAGAGTATGCTTCCACTACCGTTTGACGATGAAGACCTAGTTCCTGAGATAGCTTCCGACTACCAGGCAGCTTAGTTCTGGGAGGAATTTGGCCATTTTCAATTCTCCTGCCAATTGCATTGCTCAATTGCACGTAGAGGGGAATTGAAGATTTTCTATCAAGTAGGATATCACTCAAATGACTATTCACTGGACTATTCAATATCTATAAAGTGGACCACAATGATAGTCCTGTTCAATATTACATTTGAAAAAAATATCAAGATGGAGTTCGAGAAAAAGCCACTGAATAAAGTAATACGGGGATCAAAAAGAGCCAACTACGATAAAGACACTGTGTATTCCATTGTGGACAGCCATGTATTGTGTCACGTCGCTTATTTATACGAGAGCTGCCCAATTACCATACCTACAGGATATGGAAGAAAGGGAGATACCATTTACCTCCACGGCTCTCTTAAAAACAGAATGATCGCTTCCTTGAAAGATGCCGAAAAACTCAGTATCACGATCACCCATCTTGATGGTTTTGTACTTGCCAGATCTGTTTTCCACCATTCAGTAAACTACCGATCGGCCATTCTTTTTGGTAAACCTCGATTAGTCGATGAACCAGAAGAGAAAATGGAAGCTTTGAAGCTGATAACAGAAAACTTCAATCCAGGTCGGTGGTCTGAAGCTCGTCACCCCAACCAAAAGGAGTTTGATGGCACCTTGGTCATAGCGGTAGATATAGAAGATGCATCTGCTAAAATTAGAGATGTTGGTGTCAATGATGAGGTGGAAGACTTACAACTACCCATTTGGGCTGGAGTGGTTCCTCTTTCAGTAATTGCAGGAGAACCTCTACCGGAGAAAGATCTGCTTGATGGAGTGGAAACACCAGATTCAGTAAGTCGCATAGTGGGCAAAGAGATGTTCATAGACTAATTCAACTGACATAACCAAGGGTCAGCGATAACAACTGAGAATAGTAATATTTAATGCTTAATTTGGCTTCAATACTAAGGTCCGCATGTGACAAAGAAGCTGGGCATTAAAAAGGAAATATCGAAAAACAACCCCTCTTCACCCATTACTGAAGAGATTTTGGGTCTTCTGCAGGAGGCTTATGAGAGTCGAACTCATGACCTCAATCAAAGCGCTAAACTCGCTAGTAAAGCGCTTGAATTGAGTAGGGGTTTGAAAGATGATGAACTCATTGGCCAAAGCCTCAGTAGATTATCTCTATTTGAGATGATCAGAGGTAGCTACAGCGAATCCATTGACCTTGCCAAGAGTGCTATCAGTCACTTTCAGAAAGTAGAGAATGAAGTAGGTATTGCAGATGCAAAATACACCATAGCTGGAGCACTATATAAGACCGATGAATTTAAAGAGGGTCTGTCATACCTGATAGATTGTTTGTTGATCTATCAGCGATATGGGGATTTTCACAATGAGGCCCGTACCAGAAAGTCAATTGGTACTATCTACGAATATTACGGGGACCAACAGGCGGCGATCGCATCTTATAATGCCGCTATAGTGGCAGCAAAAAAAGTAGATGACCTCAATCTGCAGTCCAATGCTATGAACCCCCTTTCTGGTATTTTGCTAAATCAAGGAAAAGTAGACGAAGCGCTAGCTCTTATAGAGGAAGCTATTTCCTTCAAGAAGCAAGGTAATGACATTAGAGGCTTAGCTTTTTCATTATATGGCAGAGGTAAAGTCTTCACTAAACAAAAACTTTACGATCGCGCAGAAACTGACTTTTTAGAGTCTATTCGCATCCATAGAGAAATGGGTGAAAAGTTGGGCATAGGTATGACCTATCACAAGCTAGGTGCACTTTACTTTGAGAAAAAAGACTATCAAAAAGCAGAGCAAACACTATTCGAGGCACTTTCATTTGCCAATGACAATAACATTGCACTCATAAAATTTAAGTGCAATTACCTGCTTCATCAGCTACATAAAGAGAAAGGTGATGCGAAAAAGTCGCTGCATTACCTGGAACAATATGTGAAGGAGAAAGAGCTTGTGGTGAATACGACAACATCCCGACTCATCGAAAGTTATGACGCCATATCAAAAATGGAGGCGGTGGAGTCTGAGATGAAAGCCGAAAAGGAAAGGTCTGCTATCATCGAGCAGAAAAATTTAGAACTGGATGCCTTTTTCTACAGAGTATCGCATGACTTGAAAGGCCCAATCAGCTCCCTCATTGGCCTTGATACAGTCGCCAGAATGGAACTAAAAGATTCTGAGTCTTTACAGTTTCTGGATATGTATAAAGAGCAGGTCCTACGTGTCGATTACATCATTGACAGTTTAATCAAATTCACGAGAAACAATCACTTTGCAGACATTGCTGAAGACATTGATTTTTCAAAAGTCATTAATGAGTGCATAGCCAGCTTCAACTATCTTTCAAATTTTGACCTAATACAGTTCTATGTAGACGTAGAACCAAACATTCAATTCAAGGCTGAATGGGCTTTAGTCAATACCATCATTCAAAACCTAATTGAAAACTCGATTAAGTACGTAAGGAAAGAGCAAAAGCAACCCAGCATATGGGTAGGCATTAAAAAGGCAGATGAAAATATTGTTTTGACGGTAGCCGATAATGGAATGGGCATGGATGAAATGACCCGAGACAACATTTTCAATATGTTTTACCAAGCTAACACTGATAAATCAGGAACAGGTTTGGGGCTATTTATTCTCAAAAAATCTGTCGAACGACTTGGAGGAAAAGTACAACTGGAAAGCAAGATCGGAGAAGGTACCACTTTCGAAATATCGATACCGCCCAGAAAGAACGTTAATTGATCACGTTTCTTATTTCATCCAGAAGACTGTCATTATCCCAAGGTTTTGAAATGATTTTATCAATACCGGCTTCCTTGTAAATGTCCTCAGTAAATTCTTTGGTAATCATACCACTTAACAGAAAACGAGAAGCCTCGGGAACCAAGTCTTTAGTCTTCTTGAGGAATTCATCCCCACGGAGACCTGGCATTTTCCAATCAGAAAGGATCACTACTTTTTCTAGTGATTCGGACACATAATCCCCAAGAATCTCCAGGCCATCATCAGCATTTTCTGCAAATTCCAAGTGAAACTCTTTGAAGGACCTTCGCAATAGGGACTTTAAGGTCACCAATATATATGGCTCGTCATCCACACAAAGGATCAATCCCCTTTTCATCCGCTAAATATAATTCAAAGGGAGACTTTCAGTCTATTTTTTTAGGCAAAGTCACTCTAAAGAGTGCTCCACTTGGAGTATTCTCCACCGAAATTTGGCCTTTGTGTTTTTCAATGACCTTCTTGCTAATACTTAGTCCTAAGCCACTCCCCTCTCCTTCTGGCTTGGTAGTCTCAAAAGGTTCGAAGATTTGATCTTTCACCTTAGCATCAACACCCCCTCCGCTATCCTCAAATTCGACTCGTACTTCTTCTGGGAATTGTCGTATTCTTATCCATAGATTTCCGGAATAACCATTTGCATAGGCTGCATTGCTTATAAGGTTAGTCCACACCTGCGTTAGCTCGTCTGGATATCCTTCAATAATTACTTCTTCATCAAACTGCTTGTACACAGTTATCTCCTTGAGTTTATTTTGATGAAGCGTGAGGATAGTATTAATATTCCTTACGATATCAAATGAGGTTTTTGTGTCTTCCAGGTTTTTGAAGGAATAGGTCTTTAAGGAGAAAAGAATCTTATCTGCCCGCTGCAAAGCCTCCATGGCAGTCATGATAGACCTGGTCCTGGTAGAAATATATGAGACTAATTCAAGAAAATTAAGAGCGTCTGGGTGGTCATAAAGAATGTCAAATTTTTGAAGTTCTTCATAGATTTTCAACTCATCAAAAAAGTCCACAAGATCATGTTCTAAAGATGGCTTCCTCTCGGCGAAGAAATTCATTAGGTCCTTCTTCTGCTGCCTTTGTTTCATTGTTGACAATGGGCGGAGTTGAGACTGGTACGATGCCACCACCAACTGAATACAAACCTTCCAAATAGGAGGAGTCAATGAATCAGCCAAACTATTGAACTTCTTGATCTCCTGCATTTGAGCATCTTCGATCAATTGCAAATTTGATTTTACAGCTGCTATTGGCGTGTTGAGTTCATGGCCAATACCTGCAAAAATTCGACCCAGATAGGCCATTTTTTCTGACTTAATAATTTCTTCCTGCGCCAACTCCAGTTCTCGGGATTTAGCAAGGATTTTCTTATTACTCTCTCTTAGTTCATTATAAGCCCATCTACTTTTCTTAATGGTCCTCAAATAGCGTATTGTCAGAAAGAACGAGATGATAAGTGTAACAGACAGCAACAAACTCCAAATTCTCTGTTCCTGTATCTCCGCATTGGACATTTCCAAAAGCATGGAAAGCCTTGCATTCTCCAGTTCTTGACGTTCCCTAAACGATTGCGGGTTTCCGCGCTCTAATGGATGCGTAGCGTCAAGACTATCTTTCAGGTCCGAATAAGCTTTGAACGACCTGTAAGCTCTTTGGTAGTCATTTTTTTTATCCCATAAGGAGGCCTCTAGCCTATATGCGAGTGCCAGAGCGTCTAACTCCTTATTCTTACTGGCCAGTAACTTGGCAGAGTCAGCTTTGGCAAAGGCCCCGCTTTCATTGTCCTCAGCTTGCAAGAGTTGGCCCAACTCAACCAATATCATGGCCATCCCTCGTTCTTTACCTTGCTCATCTAATACTTCCAAAGCCCGTATCAATAAAGACTTTGAACCGACTGTATCTTCTTGCAACAAATAGATCACTGAAGACCGCTGATAAATTCTAGGCAGCAGTAGTTTGACTTGACTTTCTTCACTCATCCGTGTGGCAGACTCGAGATAAAAGCTTGCACTATCGACATTGCCTTCGTTTAAATGATACTTGGCAAGTAAATCAAAGGATACCAACTGGCATGGCATACAATCACCTATCAAAAAATTATCCTTCACCCCTCTAAGCACATCCATTCTACGTTCGCTTGAGGAAAGACGATTTAAGGCATGTTCCACTTGTGTTATGGTAGCATCGAATTCGTAGGAACTTTGATTGGCGACGATTGGCAAAATCCTAAAAAGGCCTAGGGATAACCTCTCCCAATGCATCAATTCTATGAGAACCTGTCTTGAGCTACGGGCATTCTGAAGAAAGAAAGCGGTATCTCCGATACTTAAGTACAGCTCACTAGCCTGTTCCAGATAATAGACAGTAGAGTCAGGGTTGGTATTGTAATAACCCGATGCGATCTGCGAACCAATCTGTGCTTTAATTGCTTGAGAAGTGACCGAATAATATAAGTCTCTTAAGCTGTCAAGATTATATTGCCCTATGACGGTGTAAGATGAGAAGAAAAGAAGAAGTACTGCAAACCACCTGGGCATCAACAAAATACATTTCAAGTCGCTCAAAAATAGCTTGGATTTCTCTGTTAGGTCCTGTTCCTAGACCTTTTAGCTAAGGTACCCAAGCATTTACCTCTGATTTCCTTTAAATTCAGCGACTTTCGACCCGGACATGCTACTGAACGCTAATACTTTTTGGCAAGTCATACCAAAAGCCAAAATTGAAGATCTTTACGCCTATGGCCATAATCTCTAAAAAGAAGATTCCATATTCAATTGATTCGCATCTCCGGAAGTATTTGACTAAATATTCAAGAACTATTGATCTACCTGTGGAGTACAGGGACTTATTGAGATATAATAATTCCATACCACAATACGATAGTTCGGGCAATGACACACTTTGGGAAACGGTATTTTACCCTCCCTCGGACATGGAATCTGTTCATGAATCTCTGAAAACAATCTACGCAATGATGAAGGCAAGCGGAGATTTATCCGTAATGGAGCACTTATTCATTGATAGGGTGGATTTATGCGTCTATGGGAATACACAGCCTTTCCGAGTAAGGGTGGTGAACAGAATAAACGACAATTTCGATTACTTCTATATAAAAAATGCCGACGCCTCAAGGCTTTATGGGCTGGAACTGGAGCATTTGCTCTCACCCAATAGGATAGATTACCTAGTGTGCAATGAAACCCTCATTGAAGAGCACATAGTAGGTATTCCAGCAGATCAATTTATCAAGACCAGAATGACTGATGTCCACTTGAATGAAATCAGACTGGCCAAGGAGTTTGTAAAGTTCAACGAGAGATGTTTCGTCCGTCTATTGGGAGATATGCATTCATCAAACTTTGTAATTGATATTACCCCTGATTTTGAGGAAGTCTCCTATCGTCTCCGTGCGATTGATTTTGATCAGCAATCATTTGAAGGTAGAAGAGCTATCTACATGCCACAATACTTCAAGCAAAATAATCCCATCATCGAAATAGGGTTGAGACATATGACACCAGAAACTGTGAGGCAGTATCAGCGAGAAGAACGGGCCCTCATAGCTAACCGAATGAAAGTTGAAAATCGGAGGATTTCGGAACTGTTGACAACAATGAAAAAATCAATAATTTCCACCTCAGAAAATGTGGTTCTACTAGCGAAAGACCTAGCTAACTTTTATGAAGAAAAGGACTTCTTGAAATGTACCAATATGGGTGAGCTTGTGGCGTTGAGCCTGGAGATGCTGGTGAGAAAACCAGACCTTTATCATGACTCATACGTGGATTAAGCCCTCATCCTCATCTCCGAAAACCTTACAATCATTCCTGTCCCTTCTAATACCTGTGCAAAAAGCCAAAACTGCATCGAATTGATGCCAATTCTCTAATCTCTTCACTTTTATAGCAAAAGCATTCTCTAGCATCGATCGACATTCTACAAGACGATTAATATCCTTCTTGTAATCAAACTCGTGCAGTATCAGTTCCTTCGCCAAAGCACCAGGATAAGCTTCATAAAATGGAATTTCGAATGACGCTTTTAATTTCATCGCTCTCGCTGTTAACCCTCCCAAGAACATTGGAGACATAGCAGAAAGATCCCTATCGCACTTTCTATAAAAGAAGTCATCACCTCTACCATAAAATGCGTTTGGTAGGCTCAGAGGAGCATCGATAAATACGCCTTTTACATTAAGTCTTTTAATTTCTTCTTGTAAGAATTGGTCAGCGTCTTGCTTCTTTTTGGATTGATTGACGACTACTTGGCCCTTATCCCAAAAGGCAACCGCAGTAGTTCCAGCCATTTTACTACCATAATCAATACCAACAAAAGAATATGACTTACTCAATAAAGAAAAGCGCCAATTTCCCCTTCCAAGGATACCTCAATATGTTCATCAAGTGCAGTGGCCAACTCATAGCCACTATATGTTGCAGAAATAGGAAAGGATGCATGACTTCTATTGATAAGCACTGCAGTTTCAAGTTTCTTAATTGGAACTTGTAACAGATACTTTAGTGCGTAAGCCAATGTGCGACTCGTATTAAGCACATCATCAACCAGGACCACAGTTTTACCTGCTAAATCCGAAAGATCAACATTCACAGTGATATCGCCTTCTGGCTTCTTTTTATCCAATTTCAGCTCAACCAAAGTGGTAGAAAAAGACTTATCTATACCTTTCAGCTCACCCTGAATGTACTCAGCCATTTTGTAACCCTGATCGTGTACGCCAACGATAACCAGAGATTCCGCCTCCAAGTTATTCTCATAAAGGTGAACAGTTATTCGCTTTAAGATTCTGAAAATCTTCTCGGCAGTAAGGATTTGCGTCTTCGTTTGAACCATTAAGACTCAGGAACTGGCATTACTTTACTATCCTTGAAAGTGCTTAAAATCACCATGGATTGTAGACTATCTACGACTTCAATCTCACTTACTTTTTCTAGCATCAACTTTTGATAAGCAGCGATATCGCTACTTATTACTTTCAAAATGAAGTCACCAGAACCAGTTGTATGATGACATTCAATTACTTCTGGAATACTATTAATTTGAGATAAGAAAATATCAATGTTCTTTTTGTTATGTCCCTTTAAAGAGACTAATACGAATGTGCTCACTCCTAGACCTATTTTACTGGTATCTAGTTTGGCATGGTAACTTTTAATGATACCCGAGGTTTCCAGCTTCTTCACACGCTCCAGTGTAGGCGCTGGCGAAAGGCCTATATCTTTAGATAGTTGGGCATTGGTGATTTTAGCATTGGATTGAAGAATCTCCAAGATCTTTCTGTCAGTGCTATCAAGCTTGATGGTTGCGGAATTAAGTTTCATCTCTGGTTAATTGGGGCATTCAGAAATTTCATTCAGGGTAATAAAAAATATCCCTCTTCGAAATAATATTTGCTACAAAGTTAATAGATATGTTATTTGTTCTGTTGATTTCTTGTCATCAAATAGAACAGCTTACGAGAAAAAACACCTATTGTTTGAGAATTCGGATAATTTCAACATTACCCTGGTACTCTATTTTCATTAAATAGAGCCCTGGATCATACGGCCCAATTTCAACTCTGAAGGAATGTAGGCCAGCTTCCAGGTCTTTGTATGTCTCAGAATATTCAGCTTTCCCCGAGAGGTTTAAGAGACTGATAGTCAGATCCCCATCAACCGGTAATATAGTTCTTACAGTGGTCTCATCTCGTGCAGGGTTTGGGAAAGGTGGCTCGAAAATGGCTTGAGGCTCATCATTTAGACAAATCTCATTGTCTCCTGGGTTTAGGTCCAAAGCATCATAAATTGCCGAAACTGAAACACATAAATACTCAGCAGCATTGGGGACGCCTGCTTCCAGCTGGATAACTTTCCTTTCACCTATATCCACAAATTCTGAAATAATATTTCGCGTAGGTAACTGATCTTCTACTTGAATGGTGAACCTTAAATTGTCTACTGGTAGATTACTCTCATTCCTCAACGATACCACTACAGAAGAAAAAAGAGAGTCCTGTTCAAGCAATTGAATTTCTTCTACTATTAAATCAACTTCAGGCTCTCGAATCAGTATTTCGATGCTGGCGGTATCTGCACATTGATCTGGAGAAAAGGCAAATAAGTCTACTTTATAGGTACCAGGCTCCGTGAAAACCCGACCAAGGTTCTCATCAGTTGAGACCTCTTCACCATCAATTTTCCAAGAAAAGCTTTCACTTTTTTCCGACAAATTCTGAAAAGTAACCTGAGTACCTGGGATTCCAAAACCTGTATTCACCTCAAATGAGGATATTGCAGCTTGAGGAACATCGATTTCAGATTCAATATCGTATGTGCAGTTATCCAAAGTCTCCAAGACTAGTCTGACGTCATTGAAACCAGAATTCGAAAACTTATGAGCTAGTAGAGGGCCATTGCCAACTAAAACATCATTTATATACCAGGTCCTATTAAGTATAGAATCAGCAGGTGAAATAGTTGTATCTGTCAACACTGTCAGAGCATTCTGACATAAGTCACCTACCACGAAACCAAGTTCAGGTGGAGCGTCAACAGTTATAGTATCCTGAGTTGTCGCTGTACATAAATTGGAAGTGGTAACGGTCAACGAAACCGGGAATCTACCATAAGAGCCAAAACTGTGTGTAAAACTGGAATCTGAATAAATTGTACCATTGATATCCCAACTACGAGAAATAATTGGATTGACAGCACTCTCCTCACTTATATCTCCAAAGGATAGAGGTTCATCATCACATGAAGTTTCCAATGCAAAATCGACTTCCGCTCCATCCAATACAACAATTGATTTGCTGATAGAGGATTCACAGCCTGCAGTACTTTTTACAGTGGCTGTAACTTCATAAGTACCAGGATCATTTATTGCTAAACCTGGATCTTGATTTGTTGAAAGCAATTCGTCAGCAACAAACCACTGCCATTCTGCAATATCCGCATTCAATACTGATGACGTATCCCTCAAAGCAACAGAGCCCTCACAGGGTATAGCCACCTCAAAACCTGCTTTTGGCAGGGAATGGATAATTAAAGTATCAGTTTTTATAGAAGTACACCCACCAGTATTAGTTGATGACAATGAAACAACATATTTACCAGCTTCACTATACTTATGCTGAGGCGAGACTTGCGCACTGGAAACGCCATCTCCAAAAATCCAATTGTATGAAATAGCATCGTCGGTGTTATTCGTAAAACTCGTAACTTCTTCGAAGCAAGTGAATGATGGAGAAAAATC
>CAZZHO010000110.1:0-14734 GCA_964653795.1 uncultured Roseivirgaceae bacterium
TATTTGTGAAGCGATCGGAACCCTCTGGCACGACTTTCAGAATTTTGCTGAATGAGTGAGGAAATCATTATTTACGAGGAAGCCACAATAGGTCAACTATTTGTAGGTGCCATAGGTGAGGATGGGTTTTTTAACAACGACCGACTCATAGAGGTCAGCCCTGCCATCAATGAGATATTGCCCACTTTTTTCCTCAAGTCTTTCCGACAAAAAGATTTCTTCAGCTTCACCCACGAATTGGACGTGGAGTACAATGGCGCTTTTGCCTCATGCAGAAAATTATTTGAAGAGCCTGAGGCCTTTCTGCAGGAGTCACAAAACCTGCTAAAGTTGCTTTACTCCGTCTCGGAAAATGACAACATCAAAGAGGGGGAATTGTACATTGCCTACTTCCCATTGCTGAATGTAGGCGGTGAGGAAACAGACGCTGTAGGGATATTCAAATCGGAGGATCGAGATCCTTTTATCAAGGTTTTCCAGGAAGGTCAATCTCTGGGTCTCATGCAGGATGAAGGGATCAGCATCCACAACATCAACAAAGGCGCGCTCATACTTAACTCTGAGGAGGTTAAAAACTATAAGGTGCTGGTATTTGATAAGACCAACAAGCAATCTCCAGCTAGATTCTGGATTGATCATTTCCTCAACTTAAAGCCCCTGGAAGATGAATTCTTCCAAACTAAAAACTTTATGCGCATGTGTAAAGATTTTGCCCTCGGGCAAAATGAAATGGATCGGTCCGAACAGGTGGACATGATCAACAGGTCCGTAGAATATTTTCAGGAGCATGAGCACTTCAATCAGGAAGAATTTCAAAGGGAGGTACTGCCAGAAGCAGATCAGAGGCAAGCTTTCATGGATTTCCAAAACCAGTTTGTAGAAAAGCATGAGATGGAAGAAATGCCTGAGGACTTTGAAATTTCTCAACCAGCATTTAAGGCTACCAAGCGATACATCAGATCAGTCATTAAGCTCGATAAAAACTTCCATGTCTACGTACACGGTAAGAAAGAAATGATAGAGCGTGGATATGACGAAGAGAAAGGCAAGCACTATTACAAGCTCTACTTTGACGAGGAGTTGTGATTGATTTCAAGTCCAATTCCCCATCAAATGCTATTGAACATTTCACCAAAATAGTATGTGCTATCTTTTCAGTTAAATAGTTCAAAAATACCATCACATACACCTCCGTTCTGCTTGAGTTTTATAGTTCTGAATGATATCTTCCCTCGTTCATTTAAGAACTAAGAATCCATCGTTTAAGACTAGCTTATGGCAGAGTACGTCCAATTTGAAAAAAATATTGAAGCTAATGGCTCAGCAGCCATGATATTCATACTTTCTGGTGCTATCGGAAAAGAAAGTAGAAAAGCCTTGCTCAAAAAACATGGCATCACTGAAGACATCAAACCGGACGCCTGGTACGACCTGCAATCCATTCTGAACGCCTATAAAGAACTCGCCGAGAATATTGGTGAGATGAATCTCTTCCTAGTGGGTAAGGCTGTAATGGAACAGGCGGAGTTTCCTCCAATGGACGGATTGGAAAGTGCCCTAAAATCGATAGATGTCGCCTACCACATGAATCATCGCAAAAACGGTCAGGTCATGTTTGATTCGAATAATGGCAGCATGATCGAGGGGATTGGTCACTATACCCTTACTAAATATGATGCTGAGAAGAAAGAAGCGGAAATGGAGTGCCATACTCCCTATCCTAGCAAGTTCGAGGAAGGGCTGATTACACAGATTGTCAGAAGATTTAAACCGGCAGGGTCACTAAGGGGACGCGTCACGCTGGATGATAGTAAGGAAACCAGAAAAAGAGGAGGAGATCGATGTACCTTCAAAATACAATGGTGATAGCATTCAGCAACAGCCGTAACGAAACCGAAAAATAAAATGTAGTCTTTTCCAACATATAGGTGTAACATACCGTTGTTTGTATAATTTAATTATCTGATTAATTACTAAAACACATGATGCTATGAACACAGACATTAAGAACCAGGCTAATGTTACCGCCAAAAGTGATGTTAATCTCGATTTACAGCTGAGAGAGGAGTTCTTCCTTGGTGCTGAAAAGTTTGCTAACAATCCCCTTCATCGTTTTTTAAAGGAAGATCATCCCATTGAGGAAAAATTGAAGTTTGTGCCGAGGATGTTGTTCTTCGTTTTAGGCTTCAAAGACATCATGGAAATGGTGCGTTACAAAGGAGCTCTGGGCGAATACGAAAAAGAAGTCAACACCCATAGTGATGAAGACTCTCACCACTGGGAATGGTACCTCAACGATCTGGCATTTATGGATGTGAAATTCAAAAACGCTAAACCTATCGATTTGGTAAAGCAAATCTGGGAATCAGACTCCTTCGAGGTAAGAAAGACCATCTATGTATTCAACTCCTATGTGAAGAAGTATGAGCACCCAATCATCAGAATGCTACTGATTGAAATATTGGAGATGACCTTCGACAAATTCAAAGACGTGATCCACCCAATCCTAAAAGAGGCAGATTTATATGATCAGCTAGATTACTTTGGCCAAAAACATGAGGAAATGGAAGCGGGACACTCTACTACCGGCCACAGTGATGATGAGATCACGCACTTGATCGGCCTGATGCCTGAAGAGAATAAAGCAGAACTTGTTCCGATCGTCAATGAGCTATTTGATCAGATGTATCAGATGACTGCCAACTGGGCAAAGATCTGATTGCTATAGAAATCTAAATACGAAGGCTCCTCCAAGAGGGGCCTTTTTAGTTGTTGTGAAAAACAGTGAAAAGTCGGTCCAACTGAAAGTTCATTTGCTGATCGCTTGATTGATGGGCTGTCGATCCGCTATGAAATTCAGACCCATACTTTTCGGCCAGGGTATAGAAAACCTCAATCTTGGTTGATCGCAATCGTTGGGAAGGGTTAGGATATTTACTCTGTTTCATCGTAGTATCTGGTTGTACGGTGAACCTAGTAACTAACTGTACAACCGTCGCCAGCCAATTGATGAACGAGTATTTTTAGGGGGTAAAGGGGTACGCTTAACCTACCCACCTACCTCCTCCCCTGGACCCTATATAAATCGTCTACCACCATCAGCAGTTTGGACTTAAGGTTTGGCTTCAAATCAGGGTTTTGAGCTAGATAATCTTCAACTACGGCCATCGCTTCCTCTGAGGTATAATTTCCTATGGTGCTGACCAACCAGCCCTTAGGGAAAAAGATGTCTCCAGTCAACTGTACTTCTTCCAAAAGCTCCAAGGCCATAGGCAGATACACAATGCTTTCTTCCTGTCTCAAAGGATGGTGAATGTAGTTGTTCGCCGCTGTGACCCAGGATTCCGTTTTCCTGTTTTCCTCCTCTTTGAAATCTTCAAATACTTGCTGCCGCACTTCCGGAAACTCTGAAACGGCATATTTCAAAAACTGAAATCGTTGCTTTCTGTATTCATTCCGAATCTCGTTTTCTGCAGCTTCTAGTATGGAATTAGATTCGGGATGTTCGTAGAGTGCCAGTCTCAAAGCAAGGGACGATTTATCTTGTTGATTCAGCTTCAGGTTGTCAATTAATTCCTCCCCAGCCCATATGTCATAAAGGAAGTCCCGACTTTCACCTTTGTAGCCAGTAGCAGCTAGCAAATTATAAGCGATTTTCTTGAGATTGGAAGTTGAAGGACCTGATAGCACTTTCCTTGTTCCCAAACTTATATTTTCCAACAGTTCCACTCGCTGTTTCGGATCTAGATATTTCCAATAAAGCATTTGTATCTGATTGCTGAGTAATTGTGCTATCAGCTCATTTTGTTCTACCTCAAAAGCCTTCAAGAAAAAAGTCAATGATGTAAGAGGGTCTATAGCCCCTGCTATTGTGTTCTCATGTGCATTCAGAAAAGCATGTCCTCTCGCTACCTCATTTTCGATTGTGGTCAACGCATCAAGCTCATCCGCCGATTGGGGGAAAACACCGTACCCAAAACCATTGTAGTTATAGATAATCTGATCGGGTTTCCCCATACTTATTGCCTGCTCAAGTTGAAGTGTCTTACCCTTGATATTAGCTTCCAAGATCTCCAATCGATCTTTGTATTTCAGTGCTATCTGGAACGACTGTGGCAATAGCTTTGCCGAGCCATCCTCTGCTATTTGGCTAAGCTCAAATGACGCGATCTTATCGTCTTCATACCGAATGGTCTCTGATATAATGGGCCTACCCGATTGATTGACCCAGACCTCCGACCATTCTCTCAGGTCCTCGTCGGTTTTATCATCTAAAATCGTAATCAAATCATTCCATTCTGCATTGTCATTGGCAAAGGCTTTTATGTAAGTCCGCATCCCCTCACGGAATAGTTCTTTACCTAAAACAGACTCTAACTGGCGCATCATAATTGGCGCCTTGTTGTAGATGATCCTGCCGTATAAGGAACCTGCCTCCTTCAGATTAGCTAAACCTTGCCTGATTGGATTGGTCCCCAACGTCCGGTCCTCGCTATATGCACTTGGGTAATGGCTCACCAAAAACTGGAGGTCGTGATTGATGCCTGGGAAGGTAGGATTGACAATTTTATCTGCCATGAAGTTGGCAAATACTTCCTTCAGCCAAACGTCATTGAACCACTTCATGGTCACCAAGTCACCAAACCACATATGGGCGGTCTCATGCGCAATCAGTTTTCCTCTTCTTAGTAATTGTCGATCTGTAGCTGTGGCATCTAAAAACAACACGGACTCCCTGTATTGTATGGCACCAACATGCTCCATACCTCCATATTGGAAGCCCGGAATGGTGGCAAAATCAAGCTTTGGGAAAGGAAAATCGTAAGCAGTGTAGTCTTCCAGGAAATCTACGGACTGCTGATGTAGGTCAAACAAAGCTCCCAGGCTCTCATCAATTTTCTCCTGATCCGTTTCTCTGTAAAACACCTCCATACCTGACTGCTGAGCTCGGCTGAATTCCCCCGCCACTACAGAAAATAGATAGGTACTCATCAAAGGGGTCGTTTCAAATCGATGTACCAACTTGCCCTTCATGGTGTCAAGTTGCTGGAGCTTAGCACCGCACATCACAGACCAACCAGGCGGCGTGACTACCGTCATATCATAGGTCGCTTTAATATCCGGTTGGTCAAAACAAGGGAAAAGTGTGCTGGCCCTATCCGGCACCAACAGCGTATATAAAAAATCTTCTTTGCGATTGAGTGAAAGCTCTCCAGCCAGAAATTTGATGAAAACTTCATTCTGTCCTTCTTGAAGATGTTTCGAATCGATAATAAGATGCTCTTGTCGATGATCAATGGTAACGAGTGCATCGTTTACAGCGACGGACTGA
The DNA here is from genome assembly GCA_964653795.1 of uncultured Roseivirgaceae bacterium. Taxonomy (GTDB): domain Bacteria; phylum Bacteroidota; class Bacteroidia; order Cytophagales; family Cyclobacteriaceae; genus JAWPMT01. The sequence goes on from CAZZHO010000110.1 coordinate 5,333, forward strand.
ATTCGCTCCCATTCTTCATTGAAATCAATATAAAGCGGTTGATTAAGGTCCTTCACCTCCAAAGAAATGAGCAACTCCGATTGTACTGGGTTATCCAGCGAATCCGGTATGTCAAAACTCATTTTATAGTTGACATTGGATACCTGTTGCTTTCGGAATTGGGCCATCTTCAACGGTATTCCCTGGTCCAACAGGTTCTCTTTCGGTGGTGTAGAGCAACAGATCAGAGCGGTCAGTACCGCTAGCTTTAGATAATTCGCCATACGGAAATATAGTATCTCCTCACAACACTACCTTTCGCAAATAGTGTCAAATCACCAAGAAAAACCTCTCCACTCGGGCGGACTCTGGCGACAGAGTCTCTAGTTGCACAGAATTACTTAAGGAAAGGAAGGGGTCCATAAGAGATGAACTCCATTCCTTCAAAAAGATTACATTCCTTAGGTCAGCTTCTTAAAGACATCATTCTTCACTAGAAAATAGGTATTCAGAATAAAGATCACAGCCCCAGGCAGAGTGCCTGCAATATCATGAAATAGATGGTAGAGTAGGATATTCAAACTAATTGGGAAGAGAATGACCAGTGCTATATTTTCCCACTTCTTGACAAAAAGAAGCAACGCCGCAATAAGCTCTACTAGTCCCACAGCCTTAGCGAGGTAAGTACCAAAAAGCGCTTGCATGTACAACTGAGCTTCAGCACCTGCCGGCGGTGGCATCTGGATGAAAGGAGCTGGCATAAGTTTGTTAAGTCCGAAGATTAGTAATGGCAAAGCCAACACGATCTTCAGGATAAGAGATAAATACTTCATGTTTTTAAGAATTTTGAATAAAGTGGTAAACCGAACTAAAATCTTCCCCTGTATGGCCGCTAGAGGCTTCCTCGTAAATGGACTTTGCGAGGGCAGCTGATGATAGGAAAATACCGGCACTCGAAGAGGCCGTCTGCACCAATCCAAGGTCCTTCAGCATTAATTCAATTGGAAAGTTGGGAGTGGTATCCTCACTTTCGAGCTTTCCTCTCAGCACCGAAAGAAAAGGCGCCGCAACCGGAGTGTTGAGCAACACATTTTGAGCAACTTCTGCATCAAGACCCAATGCTTTGGCCAACTTTAGAGCTTCTGAGTACACTAGCATGGTTTGACCTAACATCAAATTGACTACTAACTTCATAGCCGCTGCTTTGCCATGAGGACCCATGTGGACTGTCTTCTTACCCATCCGATCGAATAGCGGCTGAGCGATACCTACATTAGCTTCATCACCTCCCACAAAAAACACCAACTCGCCATTGGCAGCTGGTTGCTTGGTCCCGGCCACTGGAGCTTCGAGATAGTTGACCTCCGCAGCTCGAGCATTTTCAGCAAAACCCACAACATCTTGTGGCCCCACAGTAGAGCAATCTATCCAGAGCGATCCTTTTTGCATACTACCCAAGATCTCCCTTGAAGTCTCGGAAACAGCCTGAGGATTAGAAAGCATGGTAATGACTACATCTCTATCCTTCACTGCAGAGGCTATATCATCCGCCACTGTGGCCCCCAGCGTCTCCAATAAATCTGCTTTGGCTCTACTTCGGTTGTAGACAACCAAATCTATTTCCTTTGAAATGAGTCTTGAGGCCATGCGACTTCCCATAATACCAAGACCTATAAATGCTCCCTTCATATCTGATTTTTTGGTAAAACTAGGAGTAGCCCATTACCAAAAAAGTTCTGGTATTTAAAAAGTGTCGTTTTTCGATCAGTTATACTTTGAGGCGACCTTTGACCTCTAGTTGAAGTTGCTTTGGGGAAATGCCGAAATGACGCTGAAAGGATTTGATGAAATGGGAAACACTGTCGTAGCCATTGGAAAAGGCCAGTTCCTGAACGGAAATATCCTCATTCTCAAGCCGATATTTGGCAAGATTCATCCTTCTTTGCGTGAGCCAGGTTTTCGGTGCTATGCCAAACTGCCTCTTGAAATCGCGATGAAATGAGGCCACGCTACGGCCAGTCAAGGCAGCATAATCATCCAGCTTCAAAGGCTTATCGAAATTACGCTCCATAAAAGGCTGAATCCCCTCCTTATGGACATTATTTAAAGAACCAATCAACTCTCTAAGATCTTCTTGAATATTCATTAGCAAAAGGAGCAGTTCCTTCAGCTTCCACTCTACATAAGGTGAAGGCATCTCCTTATGTGCCTTGGTGATCGCATTGAAGTAGGAGTCAAGGTTTTTGTTCTTTGATGAGATTATGGTGGGACCAGGGAGAGATTCCACTTTCCCAATTCCTACCTCTTTTACGAAGGCTGCGACTAACTCCGGCGTGAAGAAACATACTTTTGCCTCAAATGCACCCGACGCTGGTATGATATCGCTGATCATATAAATACCCTTTGGGATCAGTACCATACTCCCAGCAGCGACTTTCACTGTTGGTCCATCGGGTATTCTTAAGAGAAGGTCTCCTTCTTCTACAACTGTCAAGGCATGTGCTGCCACATATCTGTCATTGTCGGGGTTGTTGGCAGCGGCAGACTTCTTCAAATAGGCATTATTGCCACTTCGAAAAAGTACTTCGATATTTTCAGATTGAAAGAAAGCCTGAGGCACAGTTATCATATGAGCAACCTATTGGTAGTCGACATTCTTGAATAGCAACTTTCAGAAAAAGTATTGTTTTTCGATCAAAAAATAAAAAAAGGATGGCACCGAACCAGTGCCACCCTTTCAAGGTTCGAGTTTTTGACGTTATCTAAATAGCTTCTTCAGACTTGCTCACAGTTTTAATATTATCATCAGGATTGCGATCTATGAGTTTATACAAGGGATCTATTCCAACTCTGACTGGCTCCTTCTCCACCTCTACAGTCAGTGTAGTTACCCTTTCGGTGATCTTGTGCTTCTTAAAGTAAACCAACACCTCATCTCCCTCATCATTTTCAGCATATACCCCAATATCTATCCAATCATTAACCTCCACGTTGTTAGTATAGCCGATACTGTCTGCCTCCACTTTTTGTACATCCAATTCTATAGCTACACTATACCCTTCTTTGGTTTCGCTGTAGGTGGCATCTTCCAGCTTGTTCTCAAACAACACAATCTTCTCAAACATATCGGTAACCATATTTTGCAAGGAATCAGGAGTCACCTCTCTGATATAGCCCATCAAATCGTTTGTCGTGGCATAGCGCCCCTCTCTTTCAAGGCCTGCTTGTCCACCCCAATCATTCAGCAACCTTTGTAGAGCAACATTAACACTATCTTCCCCAATGTAATCCTGAAGCGTATACATGATATTGGCTCCTTTCCCATAGTGGATATAACTCTGGTTTTCAGACAATACCAGCGGCAATTCTTTCTTCTGCTCCCCGGCACGACCTCTTAAGTATCGGTTAAGTTCCTCCTTCAAAAACTCCTGCATATGCTCTTGAGGATAGGCATCTTTCATAACCATCAAAGCAGAATACTGCGAAAGGGACTCTGATAGCACTGCGCTTCCTTGGACATCAGCGGGATATAATTGATGACCCCACCACTGGTGCGCCAACTCATGAGCCGTGACGAAATAGGATATATCAACATCATCTTCATCTTCTACTTTTATCATGAACCCGATGCCCTCTGAGAAGGGGACTGTATTGGCAAACGACTGAGCAAAACTTGCATACCTTGGGAATTCAAGTATCCGCATCTGCCGGTATTGATAAGGACTAAAGCTGCTTGAGAAATAATCAAAAGACTTTTTCATGGCGTCCATCATACTATTCAGGTTGTACTCATGGCCCTGATGATAATAGATCTCCAGATTGATCTCTTTTTCCATGGAGTCGACTGTAATGGATGTTTTGTCTTTCATCACCTCATAGTCTGCTGAAACAATACTGAAGAAAGGCATCATCTTCTCATCCATTTTATAGTGGAAGTAGTTTCGATCTTCTTCCTGCCATTGCCTTTGTAGGTATCCGGGAGCAATGGCAATCTGTTCATCAGAAGTTCCAATGACAATCTCAAAATCAATTCCGTTAGAATCGTCCGTTAGAAAGTTTCTACTCAAGCCCCGCTGATCATCTCTTGGAAGCATTCGATCCTTCGGCTCCAGATCATTGTCCTTACGATCATCATCACTCGTTAATTCCGCCTCAGCAGAGTATCCAATGGAAGGAAATTCTGTGTTGTTGAAAAAGGTGCCATTATGCAACACTGCGGTTGCCTCTTCTGACTCCTTAAAGCCGACTGTTTTAAAATTCATTTTAAATTCAAGTAGCGTCGTATCACCAGGAAATAGCGGCTCCTCTAGTTCATGGATATAGTATTTGAACCTATCCGCCGCCTCCTTGATCTTACTCTCCCTTCCGAACCTGACATACTCATAGTGGTAGTCCTTACCTATTTGCAACTGTACATGAACGTCCTGTATCGCCTCATCCTCCTGGTTCTCCAGCACATAATAACCAGTTGCTTCATAGTCTCTGGTCTCGGGATAAAGCTCGACCGACATATTGACGGCTGTGACCTTAGGTTGAGGCAAGTACTCATATTGCTTGAATTCTCTCTCGTAATCAGCTTGTAATGCTTCTAATTCATCAGAATTAGCATATCCATTCAGCACATTGGTATTGTAGTAGATGTAGCATCCTGACAATCCGAACACGCAAAAAGCTGTGAACCCAAAAGTCAAAAGAGGCTTTGTCATCCTGAGTTTACCGATATGCCACCTCCACTTCATCGCTGCTTCTGCTCCGCGTACGGCGAAAACCACCGATAGTGCGAATAGGAAAATGGTAAAAGCCAGCCAATACAGGTCAAACCAACTGAAGCTGGTAACAAAATGGCCAAATCCATTCATATCCGAGTAGGGTCCTAAGCTACCGCTTGCGAATTGGAATAGTCCATGCTCTACTCCGAGTACATCCAACACAATGGACACGATGAAAAAGACAATCATGACCGCATGACCGAGGAACTTATTGTTGACCATTACCTGGATAAAGAATCCAAGGAGTGTGAATAGGATCAAGCCTGACATGGTCTCAGAGAATAAAGCGGAGAAATACACCCCTATGTTGAACTCATAGTAGCCTTTGAATGCCTGAATCAATATTCCACTGAACATCAGTCCAAAGAGCATCACCGTAAAGACCATGATCATCCCCAAAAACTTGCTAATAAGACCTACAAAATCCGGAATGGGCAATGAATCCTGAATCAGGTTGATTTTCACATCGCGCTCACGCCAAATGAGCTCACCTGAGTAAAAGACGATAATGACGATAAAAAATATGGTGAACCCACCCGTGATCAACTCTAATATTAGCGGTGTGGTAGGGTACGTATAAGTTCCGAAAACCCGACCGATGAAAAAGGAATTGGTTACCATCAACACCAATCCAAATAGTGAGATGGCCAGAAAAGGTATGCCCTTCACAACGTACTTAAAGTAAAAGATGGCCTGCTTCCATATCTGCGAGAGATAGGTTGATAGCCCCAACTGCAGCTGGATCTGGGGAACCTCTATATTGGTCTTTGAAACCTCGTCCTGGCCCTTTGATTTCTTTTTAAACCATGAGCTCTTCACAACATTGAAGGAGAAGGATAAAGAGCCAAATACAGCAATCAAAATAGCGATCCCAAACCAAAGCAATCGGTTGATCAGCACGGTCCCCTCAATCGGCACCGTCATGGAATTTTGCTCAGCGACCGTCCAATACTGCGTGGCGTTACCAATGGTCCGAAGTGAAAATGGATCAAGGATTCCTGCTAAATCGCGGTTGTCGATTTCTCTTGTCAAAATCACGGTGGTCTGATATAACACAAATAGTATAATCCACTGTATGTAAACCACCATCATTCTCCTCGACAGTGCTCCAGTGAAAAAGAATAGGACTCCCGTGAAGAAAAGGTTGGGTATTACGAAGTAGAGAAATGGATGCAAATAATTCCAGAAATTGAAAGGAAGTAGTTTATCCGCATCTCTCCAAGGCATGAATTCCCCCAGGACAAAACCCAGAAGGACACCAGAAAAAGCAAAAAGTGTGACGATAAATGACCCCAAAAACCGACCTAACAGATAGTCATATTTAGAAATAGGGTTGGAGAACATCAGTGATTCTGTATTGTGCTCAAAGTCCCTCAAGACTCCTACTCCCATAATGGCCGAAGTGATCATCATCATGAAAGCAGATAAAATCACCATCATATTAGCGATCGTAAGCGGTGCATTTTCTTTGACAAGTCCGGCTCCTCCTCCTATAGTAACCGTGTCGGTGGTGATAGCCATGAAGGCCAGTAAAAACAAAATCCCGAAGTAGATATAGGTTGCTGGTCGCTTCCTGCGATACTGCAACTCAAACTTTAATATCTGTAACCACATAGCTTTCTGATTATTGGTTGATCAGTTCTTCAGTCTCCATTTCCCCGAAAATCTTCGAGAAATAAACATCTTCAAGATCTGCTTTCAAGCCTTCAAAGGAAGGGTCTGGCTGACTTTCAGCATAAACATGGATTTCTGGCTTGCCCGCAATGAGTCGTTCAGAGATGACAGTATGTTGCGTTTTGTAATCCTCCAATTCAAACTTTTCAACTCGCTTGCTCCAGACTTTGCCCTGTATGGCGTCAATTGTCTTTAATGGATTGCCTTCCAACATCACCTCTCCTTTATTGATGATGGCCATATTGGTACAGAGCTCTTTCACATCATCTACAATGTGAGTAGAAAGAATAACTACAGTATTTTCACCTAGCTCACTTAGGAGGTTCAAAAAACGATTTCTTTCCGCAGGATCAAGTCCGGCTGTAGGTTCATCGACAATGATCAGTTTCGGAGAAGAGATAAGGGCCTGCGCAATCCCAAACCGCTGCTTCATTCCACCGGAATAGCCACCAAGGTTTTTCTTTCGAGCTCCCCAAAGATTAGTCTTATGCAGCAAAGCCTCTACCAGCTCTTTTCGCTCCTTTCTATTGGCTATTCCCTTCAACACTGCAAGGTGGTCCAATAGTGTTTCAGCCGATACTTTTGGATATACTCCAAACTCCTGAGGCAAGTACCCCAGTACCTTACGGACTTCATCTTTCTCTTTTAAGACGTCTATATCTCCCAAGTGAATTGAACCCGTGTCAGGCTCTTGTAGTGTGGCTATTGTCCTCATGAGACTTGACTTCCCGGCACCATTAGGGCCTAATAGTCCGAACATGCCCTTAGGAATTTGAAGCGTGACATCCTTGAGCGCCTGAACGCCATTGGAATACGTTTTAGATAGGTTTTTGATCTGTAGTTCCATATTCTTCTTTGATGGATTTTTTGAATTACGGGTTTCTTAGATGGATGCAAGAATACCTTGTAACCTTCCATACCTAAAATGAAATGGACCAACCTCCAGGAAGAATCTACCAACTCCGATTTATGATCTTCCAACGGGTTGATAGACTGAAACAGCTACTTCATCGTGATAAATGCCGCGATAGTATAGTATATAGCTTGTAAATGGTCTGGAATCTTTCAGTCCTATAGATTTGGGATATGGCTTTTAAAGTTGAATCATTTAGGGATCGCTTTTTCGAGAAGCTAAAAGGTCAGAAATTCCTTCTTCACGGTCTTTGCTGGCTTTTCTACTTCTCATTTATTGGGCTGCTTATCTCTATCTCAGATATTCAGCTGCATGAATATTTTGGTTGGCTGATCATCAATGCACCATTCAAACTGGCCATCTTTTATGCTTTTTACTATTACCTTATCCCCCGGTGGCTTGGTAAGAAAACCGGGAAATTCATAAAAGCTGTAGTGCTTTTGCTCTTGATTTATCCACCTGTCAAATACAGCATCGATTCGGCTTTTGGTATCATTTCGGTGCCTATCCTTCAAATAGATGCAGATATAGATGAGGAGGAAGCGGCAGAGGAGTTTACCCGTGGCTATCAGGATGGCAGGCAGGGCGACCCAAAAAGGTCCAAAAAAGAAGCTGAAAAAATACTAACTACTACAGTAGAAATAACTCGCAGAGTGGCCACACCCGTCGGGCTTATTCTTGTAGCGCTATTTGGAAGGTTTACCGTTGACTGGTTTAGGTCTGAAAAAAAGCGGAACCTGGAAGAGCAGCGAAGACTAGAGGGTGAGCTAGCGATGCTACGAAATCAGGTGAATCCGCACTTCCTCTTCAATGTGCTCAACAACATTGATACAATGGTCTACAAAACCTCCCCAGAGGCATCTGAAGCGATCTACAAGTTATCCTCTATTATGCGCTACATGCTGTATGAGAGTGATGCGCCCAAGGTCTCTGTCGAGAAAGAAATAGAGTACCTGGAGTCTTACATGGATTTGCAGAAGACCCGAATGAGGGAACAAGACAACATCCAAGCGCATTTTGATAATGACTGTCCACAGTGCCAGGTAGTGCCGATGCTTTTTATTGCGTTCGTAGAAAATGCATTTAAGCATGTCTCTACTGTCTCAAAATCCAGAAATATAAGTGTCGAATTGGTAGTTCGAAATAAGAAATTGTACTTCAGATGCACCAATTCATTTGATGAAAATCGCAAAGAACAAAAAGACAAAGTAGGTGGAATTGGCCTAGTGAATGTAAGGAGACGCTTAGAGCTCCTTTATCCCACCAAACACAAACTCAAAGTTTTTTCCAAGGGACTGGAGTATATTGTGTCCCTGGAACTAGACCTTGACTAAATATGACCATTAGCTGCATAGCAGTGGACGATGAGCCCCCTGCTCTTGCCAAGATTGTAGACTACATTGAGCAAGTCCCTTTTTTGGAGCTGAAAGCTCAGTTTGACGATGGAATGGAAGTGCTGTCTTTCCTGCAAAATGAGCAGGTGGACCTCCTTTTCTTAGATATCCAGATGCCACAGCTTTTGGGCACTCAGCTAGTGCAGATATTGGAAAACAAACCCCAGATCATATTTACAACTGCACATAGCGAATATGCAGTGGAGGGGTACGAAATGGATATTACCGATTATCTGTTGAAGCCCATTGCCTTCAGCCGATTTCTCAAAGCCGCCCAAAAAGCACTGGCAAGAAAAAAAGAGGCTGAAAAAAAAAAGACTCCCCAATCTGAATCCTTAGGGAAAGAAGCCGATCCTGAGTTCCTTTTCGTAAAAACTGAGTTCAAATGGTTGCAAATTCCCCTGGAAAGCATCTTGTATATCGAGGGAATGAAAGACTATTTGGCCATTTACACAGAAGACGATCGTGTGCTGACACTTATGAGTTTTAGCGAGTTGATGAGCAAACTGCCGGAGGATAAATTCTACAGAATCCACAAATCCTACGTTGTAGCCCTCAAGAAAATTCGAGAAATCGAAAAATCAAGAGTGCATATACAAGACAAACCTATTCCCATTGGAGACACTCATAAGCAGACTTTTCTAGCTCTTTTGCAGGAGAAAGGAATGATGTA
>CAZZHO010000111.1:0-14593 GCA_964653795.1 uncultured Roseivirgaceae bacterium
AAATCCCTAGGCAGATTCTAGTAGAAGAGATAGATTTACAAGGATATGAGCGATCCTCAGATGCAACCACCGTCTTGGAAGTCGTTGACTGATATACGTCAATTTGATAAGATCATCAAAGGATCAAAAACAAAGCCTGTGCTCATTTTGAAATACCACCCAGCTTCTTCGGAAAGTGCTTCTGCAAAGAGGAATTTGGACATGAATTGGTCTATTCCCGCAGAAATGCTGGACACTTACATTGTGGACGTTAATGCGTATAGAGAAGTGTCAGACGTGGTAACAGAGGTAGCGGGAGTTGATAATAATATGCCACAAGTTCTTCTTTTTGCGGACGGAGTGACTATGTATGATGAGTCTCACGAACTTATAAGTTATAAGAAGATTAAAATCGCGTTGAAAATAATCAACAGGACTTTTAGATGGATGGAAACTAGGGTCTAATTAGATCTATTCATCCATTTCATTGAGTATCTCCATTCTACTTCCTTCTTAACTTAATTTCTGATTTTCATGCAAGCCTACTTCACACCTGGACCTTCCCAGTTATATCACACCTATGAAGCTCACTTGAGAACTGCCACAAAAGCGCAGCTAGGAAGCATATCGCATCGAAGCGCTGAGTTTCAAAAAATTTATTCCGAAACAGAATCCAATCTCAGAAAATTGCTTTCGCTACCTGAAGATTATAGTATCTTCTTTTTGTCCTCCGCTACTGACATTTGGGAGAGAATCATTCAAAATCTAGTTATAAAAAGCTCCCACCACTTTGTGAATGGTGCTTTCTCTAAGCGGTTTTACGAATTCGCCCTGAAAATGGGGAAATCTTCTACTCAGATTGCCAGTTCAGGTGTTGAGGAATTTGAAAGCTTCGATATTCCTTCTGACTCAGAGTTAATAGCTATTACACAGAATGAGACCAGCAGAGGGTATTCTTTTGATTCTGAGAAATTGCAAACAATAAGAGCTAATCACCCAGATAAGCTCATAGCCTTGGATGTTGTAAGCGCCACACCAGCAGTCAATATTGACTTTAGTCTAGTAGATACAGCCTACTTCTCAGTGCAAAAGTGCTTCGGCATGCCAGCAGGATTAGGAGTTTGGATTATCAATGATAAGTGTCTTACCAAGGCCCAAGAGCTTGAAAGCTCTGTAGCCAATAGTCCATACAGGAACATCAGCAGCATTCAAAAGTATGCTTTGAAGCACCAGACTCCAGAGACACCAAATGTGGTGGCCATTTACATATTGGGAAAGATCGCCGAGGACATGATAGCAAGAGGTCTGAAAATCATTCAGAATGAAACGATCTATAAGAGTACCATTTTGTATCAGGCTATAGAGTCTCACCCACTCCTTTCCCCTGCCATCAGCAGCAAGAAAAACAGATCCAAAACTGTGGTGGTAGCAAACTGCGAAGGAAGCCAAACCAAAGTCCTTGATTACTACAAAAACATGAAAATGGTTATCGGTAAGGGCTACGGAGAGTTTAAGCAGTCACAAATCAGAATAGCCAACTTTCCAGCACACTCCAAAGAGCAAATTGAATTGCTTTGTGACCATATGGCGAAGATAAGCTGATCCATAGCTTATTTTATTAAACCCGAAATTCACATTATATTCATGATATTAGGAAATTCAATTATATGATTATCCTAATATTATTTTGAACTTTAAATGAATTCTATCGTAGCAATTCTTAGAAGTTGACCTAGTTTTGCACTTGTAAACCTGAATACTCCGATGTATAAATTCAATAAAATTCTTGTTGGCTTAGATCAAAGCTCCATGGATGTAGAATTGATAGATGCGGCATGCAAAATCTGTCAGTTGTCAGGGTCGGAAGAGGTTATATTCATGAATCTGATCAGAGATTTTCAGATACCGGAAGAGCTGTTGAAACAATTCCCAGATATTCTGGACAAGGCAATTCAGGAAAGAGAGGAACAAATTAAGAAGGTAGTATCAACCACTTTCACCTGCCCTAATGTGAAAACTGATTTCATTGTACGTCAGGGTCAACCCACTAAAGAGATCATGAAGTTTTCTGCCGATGAAAAGGTAGACCTGATCATCATGGGGCGAAAGCAAGACAAAGATACAAGCGGAGTGATCCCTACCAGAATCGCAAGAAGAGCGGCATGTTCCCTCCTTATCTTGCCGGAAGGACATCACGTGAACTTCAAAAAAATCCTGGTACCAAGTGACTTCTCTGAGTACTCAAAAGCAGCTTTGGAGAAATCAATTGAGCTGGCGCAAAGCTCTGAAAATAACCCTGAGGTTGTGATTCAAAATGTCTATCAGGTACCTAGCGGATATCATTACACAGGTAAAACCTACAAGGAGTTTGCAGAGGTGATGAAAGATCATGCGATGAAGGATTATGCCCGGTTCACCAGTGATATAGATTTCGGTTCGGTGCAACCAGACACCCTCTATTCTCTTGACAAAGAGGAAGATATTATTGGTTGTATTTATAAACAAGCAAAGTCCGCTGGATCAGACTTAATCGTAATTGGCGCCAAAGGAAGGTCAAGTGCTACTGCACTCTTTATAGGAAGTAAAGCCGAAAAACTAATTCAGATCAATACCGATATCCCTCTTTTGGTGGTAAGGCCTAAAGGAAAAATAGCCGGTATCCTTGAATATATTCAGGAGCTTTAAGAGGCCTCTATTCTAATCTTATCGAGAAGCGTATTTAGCTGGGCACATTCCACTTCGTCGAGTGCCCGGATTTGCTCTTGCCATTCCTCCATCTCGACATCCATCTTACCCAACAGATCCAAACCTTCTTCGGAAATAAAAACGTCAACCGCCCTCCTGTCGGTAGGGCATTGCTTTCGGACAACCAGGCTTTTAGCCTCTAAACGGTCTACTATTCTGGACGCATTGCTGCTTTTATCCAGCATTCGCTCGATCAGAAGATTAACTGTTGAGGGTTTTGGGTATTGTCCACGTAGAATTCGAAGAATATTAAACTGCGGGGTTGTCAAACCATATTTCTTGAACATCTCCTGATGCCTTTGATTCAACCACCCATTCGTGTAGATGATATTGATAATGGCCTTGCTATATTGGCTTTTGAATTTTTCTTGCTTTATATCTTCCTCTAGTCCCACTCTTTTCAGGTTCACAACTACATTAAATGTAACGACATTTATTTTTTCTGGTTCAGTCGATTCAAAAGAATTATCAATATTTACCCAGGAAATGAAAATTCTTCGCAAAGTGATTAAACCTTTGACACTGGCAAGACTCTAAGAGACACTACCTGAATTTAATTGGAAGAGTCCTTCATAATAGAGAAGCTCCGAAATCCGGAAAATAAGAGATATGGTTTCAACCTATTGGTTCAGACCTATCAAGAACGTGTCTATTGGCATGTTCGTAAAATGGTAATTGACCATGATGATGCCGATGATCTTACCCAAGAAATCTTTGTGAAAGTATGGAAAAACCTGGATCGGTTTAGAGAAGACTCCAGCCTCTTTACATGGATATACCGTATTGCTACCAATGAGTGTCTGAATTTTCTCAAGAAAAAGAAGAGAAGATTCTTTCTACCAATTCATGACGTCACAAATGAACTAACCCAGAAGGTAGATGATGGTGATAATGTCGATGGAGATGAAATCGAGATATTGCTTCAAAAAGCTATTCTCACCCTACCCGAAAAGCAAAGGGTGGTTTTCAACCTTAAATACTTTGACGAATTAAAATTTGAAGAAATTGCAGCTATAACCGACACAAGTGTTGGAGCTTTAAAAGCTAGCTATCATCATGCAGTGAAAAAGATTGAAAAATTTGTAAAGGAACATTAAACCAATAGCAGAAAAAATACTCTAATCAATATGCCAGAGTTCAAACTCGACGATATCGACAAAAAAAAGCACCCTTATAAAGTGGATGAAGGCTACTTTTCGGAGTTGAATAGCTCCATAATGGAAAGGGTCTCTGAGCCGAGTAAGGAGACATCCATCGTTTTCTCGCCGAAAATGGTTTGGACTATGGCTTCTATGGGGGTTATGATTTTCATGGGTGTATTCTGGTTTAATAATTTCTATCAGCCAGAGCAAGTGGATTACCTCGCGGATATCACTGATGAAGAAATTTTGACTTATTTAGATTCTTACGAACTGACGGAAGATGATCTCCTATTGGTGGTGGAAGAATCCGATTTCGAAGATCCTCTTAACGAGGAAATCCTTTCAGATGAGGCAGAAATTGACGAAGAAGCCTTGGAGGAATTGTATTTAGAGTACCAGAGTACAGAAGAATTGCTACAGATATGAAAAAGCACATCTTTTATTTCATCCTATCATGCTTATCCATATGGACTTTTGGTCAATCTGACCTGAAAGAGAAAATAGAAAGCAGGAAAATAGCGATGATCACCAAAGAATTGGATCTTACTCCAGATCAGGCCGAAAAGTTTTGGCCGATCTACAGAGAGTTTGACAATAAAAGAGCCTCAATTCAGCGAGAATTCCTGGAAAGAAGAAGGTCATTTGATCCCAAAACCGCCTCAGACGAGGAGACCAGAAAAATGATAGACATGGGCTTACAAGTGAAAGAGCAGCAGTTAGGTCTCGAACGAGAGTATAGCGACAGATTGCGGCAAGTGATTTCAGATAGACAATTGATAAATTTGAGAAGAGCTGAAGACGAATTCAAGCAGATGCTGTTGGAAAGAGTAAGACAAAGAAGACAGCAAATGCAACGAAACCGGGAGCAGAACGAAAGGCAAAAAAATCGAAGAAGAAATAACTAGCATTTTGATGCTACTCTACCTGAATGAAATTTGGACTTGTAGCTGTCATATTATTCATATCTAATATTTCTCAAGCTCAGGAGACTAAAAGCCTTCAGGAGCAATGGCTTGAGCTGGAATCAGAACTTGATTCTTTCAACATTTTTCTGGCATTCGACAGTGCGCTGAATCTTAGTAAAAGCATCTCATCGGAATTTAATGTCCATGTCACTTACAACAGCAATATTTCCAGTACAGGAAGAAACTTTGGATTGGATCAGCAAGGTTTGTCACCCGGCATTTCTTACTATCATAAAAGTGGCCTTTGGGCTGACCTAAGCGGGTATTGGAATAGCGAAACGGACCCTAACTACAATCTGACAATATTTTCAGGTGGATATCTGCACTACTTTGACAAAAAATGGTCTTCGGGAATTACCTACGAGCGATGGATTGCTGAAGGAGAAAGTAGTTTGCTTGAAAACAACCTCGGGCTGAATTCGAACTATAATTTTGGACCTGTATCCGCCAACATCGACTACTCCTTTCTGTTTGGTGAAGAGGTTGCCAATAGGTTCATAGGCAGTCTCTCCGGAAATATCGCCGGGAAGTGGTGGCTATTTGACAGAGTCTCTATCAATCCTTTTGCTTCAGTTATTGTCGGTAATGACAATGTTAGCACCTTCAGCCTTTCCTCCAACGAACGTTTGAACAATCTTTACCTATTAACTACATTGGATGAAGAGGAAATCAACTTATACTTCAGAGCATCTGTGGCATCTGGTCGGTTGACCACAGAACAAGCATTGAGGTTAAGAAGGGCATTACTTAGTCTAACCGATGAGCAGTTAGAACAATTGATAGAGGCAGTGTTTATCGAAGAAAGAGAGCGTGTTTTCGACATTTTAAACTACAGTTTTGGACTACCTATTTCCTTCTCGATTGACCGATTTCTTTTGCTTTTTGCCTACACGTACAGCATACCAGTCAGATTACCAGGTGAAGAATTCACGATAGATCCGATAGGATATTTTTCATTCTCGCTTAATTACCGTCTCCCTACAAAATAATTGACTGGAAAAAGCTAGCTTTGCATCCCGTAACTTTTAGTAAGCTTCTAAACCATTCATGTCCAAAGCGAAGTACATTTTTGTTACGGGAGGAGTAACATCATCATTAGGGAAAGGAATCATCGCCGCATCCCTCGGCAAGCTCCTTCAAGCCAGAGGCTTTTCGGTAACAATCCAAAAATTTGACCCTTATATCAACGTAGATCCGGGCACTCTCAATCCTTATGAACATGGCGAATGCTATGTAACAGACGATGGGGCTGAAACCGATCTTGACCTGGGCCACTATGAAAGATTTCTAAATACTCCTACTTCGCAGGACAACAACGTCACTACGGGACGCATATACTATGAAGTTATCAAAAGGGAGCGATCCGGTGATTTTCTGGGTAAAACCGTTCAAGTGGTCCCTCACATCACGGATGAAATTAAAAACAACTTCTATAAGCTCGGAGAAAAGGGAAAACATGATATAGTCATCACGGAAATTGGCGGCTGTGTAGGTGATATCGAGTCTCTTCCATTCATTGAAGCAGTAAGACAGGCTAAAATGGAGTTGGGCCCTAGTAGGTTTATTTCGATTCATCTCACGCTCCTTCCCTATTTGAAAGCTGCTGGTGAACTCAAAACCAAGCCCACCCAGCACTCTGTAAAAGAACTATTAGAAGCTGGTATCCAACCTGACATCTTAGTATGTAGATCTGAGCGACCAATCAGCCAGGATATCAGGAAGAAATTGGCACTTTTTTGCAATGTTCCGACCAACTCTGTAATAGAAGCGCTTGATGCGGAGACTATATATGATGTGCCGTTATTGATGCGAAAAGAACGACTCGACGAAAGAGTTTTGTCGAGGCTAAAGCTTTCTTATAAAAGAGAGCCCAAAATAGATCAGTGGAAAGAATATCTGGGCAAACTGAAAAACCCGACCGATACTGTAGATATAGGTCTTATCGGAAAATATGTAGAACTGAAAGACGCCTACAAGTCAATAGCGGAAGCATTTGTCCACGCCGGAGCTCAGAATGAGTGTAAGGTCAATTTGCAGTGGATCCATGCTGAAGAAGTTGATCCTAACAACGTCAATAAACTATTGGATGACCTGGATGGTATACTGGTCGCTCCAGGCTTTGGTGAAAGAGGATTGGAAGGCAAAATTTCAGCAGTTAAATATGCCAGGGAGAATAACATCCCATTCTTCGGAATTTGCCTCGGGATGCAATGTGCTGTGGTGGAATTTGCTAGAAACGTCCTTAAAATCAAAAAGGCCAATAGCACTGAAGTAAATCCAAAGACAAAGAATCCTGTCATCGATATCATGGAGGATCAAAAGCAAGTTCAGGATATGGGTGGCACCATGAGATTAGGAGCTTATCCTTGCAACCTAGCAAAGGGTAGCAAAGCACATAGTGCCTATGGTAGCTTGAAAATCAGTGAAAGACACAGGCACCGCTACGAGTTCAATTCCAATTACTTGAAGGAGTTTGAGGACAATGGTATGATTGCGTCAGGTGTTAATCCAGATACGAACTTGGTAGAAGTCATGGAACTTGTGGATCATCCATGGTTTGTTGGAACACAATTTCATCCAGAGCTAAAGTCTACGGTACTTAATCCTCATCCACTTTTTGTAAAATTCATCAAAGCCTCCTTAGAACACAGAAAGGAGTTAACAAACGCTTATAAATAAAGCATGGACAAAAATCAATTGACTGGATTGCTGGCAATGCTGGCTCTTTTACTTGTTTATTTCCAGTTTTTCGCCCCAGATCCAGAAGAATACGCCACAGGGAATGATGCCGTAGCTGATACTACTGTTGTACAACAGGAAATCCCCGAAGTGGCAGTAGAGTCTGGAACTCAAGTAGTACTTAGTGATTCAGCCATGCTGGCCGCTGCCAATGAGAAGTATGGTAGCCTCGCTCTTTTCGCTACAGGCGAAAAAGAAACGGTTGAGTTAGAGTCAGATGTATTGAAACTTCAATTCTCTAGCAAGGGAGGTGTTATTGAAAGACTTGAGTTGAAAGAGTATAAGGACCACCTTGGAAATCAGGCAGCCTTAATGATCGAAGAGTTCTCACAAATGAACCTATACTTCGATGCTGAAGGAAAAAGCCTTTCTTTAGCTGATTTCTATTTCAATAAGGAAATAACCGAATATGGAGATAGTACAGAAATCCGCTTTTTTCTTGGAGAAAGTAACAATCCCCTCCTATCGCAGATTTACACTATTTTCAAATCTGGTTATGAAGTAGGTTATAGTATCAAAAGCAAAGGGTTTGAGAAGGTAATTGATCCGAAAGACCTTACTTATACCTGGACGCATAAGGTCAATAGAATTGAGCCTCACTTAAAAGACCCACGTCAACGAACAACTGTCAGATATGCTGACTTGAATGGCGAAGTTGACTATTTGACTGCTACTTCTACCGGTCATGAGGAAGAATCTCTGGAGGGCGGAGCTCAATGGATCGCCTTCAAACAGAAATATTTTACCGTCGGAATCTTATCAGAGGCAGGATTTAATAAGGCATTTGTCACTTCTGATTTGAACGAAGCAGATACCACATCAATCAAGTATCTATCGATGACGGCAGGTGTTCCCTACACCTCAATAGCAGGTAACACTTCTGATTTCAAGTTCTATTTTGGACCCAACTCCTATTATTCATTAGATGAGTTTGCGCCTGGATTTAAAGAGAACCTCAACCTTGGATGGAGCATTCTCTCTTTTGTGAATAGATTCCTCATTCTTCCTATTTGGAGAGTACTGGAAACATTCATCTCGAGCTACCCGGTGCTCATCATTATCCTGGTGCTGATTATCAGGTTGATGCTTTCTCCTCTGACCTATAAGTCACATATCTCAATGGCCAAAATGAGGGTATTGAAACCCGAATTAGACGAGATAAAAGAAAAGCATGGTGATGACATGCAGAAAGCTCAGCAAGAGCAGATGGCCTTGTATCAGAAAGTGGGCATCAACCCTTTGAGCGGTTGCATACCAATGCTACTGCAGTTTCCAATTTTGGTGGCCCTATTCTATTACATCCCTAATGCCATCGAATTGAGGCAGGTGAGCTTCCTGTGGGCCGGAGATTTATCGACTTATGATTCCATTTTCGATTTTGGTTTTGAGGTACCATTCTATGGAGATCACATCAGTTTGTTTACGCTCCTTATGACGGTCTCAACGCTTCTTTACACTTGGTCTAACAGCCAAATGACGACCGTACAGGGGCCTATGAAATCATTACAATATGTGATGCCCATAATGCTACTATTCTTCTTCAATAGTTACGCTTCTGGATTGACGTATTATTACTTCATTTCTAACATCGTCTCTTTTGGACAAATATTCTTGTTTAGAAAAATCATCAACGAGGATAAAATCAAGAAAGTCCTTGAAGAGAACAGAAAGAAAAATGTGAATAAAAAGAAGTCTAAGTTTCAGCAACGACTAGAGGAGGCGATGAAAGCAAACGAACAAGCAAGAAAAAAAGATAAAGGCAAGAAATAATTATCCACATTTTTTTCTTAAAAAAGCCTCTTAGAATATAGCTAAGGGGCTTTTTTTTGCTAATCCACAATTAACCCACATCCTAACAATTTACGGTAGGTCTTTAAATATATTTGTGTCCTTTTTGGAGAAAACCTGAAGCTGAAAACCGGAAAAGATCGACTAATGGGAAAAGTAATAGCAATCGCGAATCAGAAAGGCGGAGTAGGAAAAACTACAAGCGCCATAAATCTGGCTGCTAGTCTGGCAGCACTTGAATTGAAGACATTGATAGTCGATGCTGATCCCCAGGCCAACGCGACTTCCGGAGTGGGTAAAGACCCGAAAGAAGTAGATGTAAGTATCTATGAATGCATGGTCAATGGTGATGACGCTTTTGAGTCAATCGTAAAAACGGATGTTAAATACCTAGACCTACTACCCTCCCACATTGATTTGGTTGGTGCGGAAGTGGAAATGGTCAACATCGAGAATCGGGAAGGTAAAATGAAAGAGTCTCTTGCCAAGCTCAAGAGCAAGTACGACTTTATCATCATAGACTGTTCTCCGTCTCTAGGGCTTATTACGATCAATGCCCTAACTGCCGCTGACTCAGTAATCATCCCAGTACAGTGTGAGTATTTTGCACTAGAAGGTCTTGGTAAATTGCTTAATACCATTAAAATCATTCAAAGCAGACTGAATCCTGAGCTTGAAATTGAAGGTATTTTGCTCACTATGTACGATACCAGATTGAATCTTTCAAATCAAGTGGTAGATGAAGTCAGAATGCACTTTAAGTCGATTGTATTTGACACCTTGATACCTAGAAACATCAAACTCAGTGAGTCTCCAAGTTTTGGCACACCCGCCATCACACATGATGCAGAATCCAAAGGGGCATTGAGTTATTTGAACTTAGCGCGAGAGATTCTCAAAAAAAATCAAGTAAAAGCCGCCTGATTTTATGGCAAAAGACAAAAAAAGAACAGGCCTAGGCAAAGGGCTTGGGGCTCTGCTATCTGACTCAGATAGTCCTAAAAAAGAGACAGCCGAGATTGTATCCGTACCTGAAACCGGGATTAACGAGATCGAAGTAGCTTCTATAGAAGTAAACCCTTTTCAGCCTCGAACAGACTTCAATGAGGAAGCATTAGAGGAGTTGGCTGATTCCATCAAGACCCAGGGAATTATACAGCCTATCACGGTCCGGAAGCTTTCTGACAATTCTTACCAACTAATTTCTGGAGAAAGAAGATTACAGGCTTCTAAAAGAGCCGGTATCGAAAAGGTTCCTGCTTACATAAGAACTGCCGATGACCAGCAAATGCTGGAAATGGCATTGATTGAAAATATTCAAAGAGAAAATCTTAATTCAATTGAGATTGCCCTCTCCTATCAAAGATTACTATCTGAAATTGGGCTTAAACAGGAACAGCTTGGTGATCGAGTGGGAAAGAAACGAACTACCGTCAACAACTACCTCCGGCTGCTGAAGTTACCACCTGATATCCAGGCATCTCTTCGTGATGGAGAAATCGCAATGGGTCACGCAAAAGCTTTACTGTCGATAGAAAATATTGAGTTGCAGCTCGACGTTTTTAATAGAGTGATCAGAGAGGCTCTGTCTGTAAGAAAGACGGAGGAATTGGTAAGATCTGCTCTTTCAGACAAAAAAGAAGATCCAAAACCAGAAGCAACTGAGAGTCAGGAGATCACTCGTTTGCAAGATCAGCTATCTTCGCACTTTGGAACGAAAATTAAAATCAAAGCAGACAGCAAGAATCGTGGTGAAATCAAAATCCCATTTGTCTCGACGGACGACCTCAATCGAATTCTGGAGATTCTCGAAGTTTAATATTCCCTTTTTTGTCTTACTTCTTGGCTACTTCAATAGTTCAGCTCAGGTAGAAAAAGACTCTACTATTACCAACACCGATGAAGAGGCTGTCTTCCTAGAAGATTCCGCCTTCCTCAATACTGAAGAAGAGGTAACTTTCTTTGAGGAGATTTCGGATCTCGACCCGAACAAAGCAGCTATTTACTCAGCACTAGTACCTGGCTTAGGACAGGCATATAATCGCCAATATTGGAAGATTCCTATTATTTATGGAGCTTTCATAGGCATCTTTCATGGTATTAGATACAATCATGAACTCTTCAATGACTTTACCAATGCACTGCGTGCAGAGCAAGATGGCGACCCAAATACCATAAATGGGTTCGGAGAAAATATCAGTGCTGATCTACTGTCAAGAAATAGAGACAAAGTCCGTAGAGATAGAGACTTTCTTATCATCATCGGTGTAGTCGCCTATCTCGTAAATATTATCGAGGCCCATGTAGCGGCCCACCTACACGAATTCCAGATAAACGATAAGCTTTCAATGGAATGGAATCCCAAAATCCACTCGACTCCATTAGTTTCGCGCTCTCCGGGTTTATCTGTGACATTTAATTTGAGATAGTTGAAAGTAGCACTTATTGGTTATGGTAAAATGGGTAAGGAAATCCACAAGATTCTTGAAAACAGGAATCATAAAATTTCCTTTATAATAGACACTGACAACCAAAGTGATCTACAAAACCTAAAGCCCGAAAATACCGACGTAGCCATTGAGTTTTCTTCACCTACTTCTGCACTAGCTAATATCCTCCAATGCCTGGACCAGGGAATAAAAGTCATCAGTGGCACCACCGGTTGGCTTGAATCAGTGAATGAAGTAGAAGAAAAAACTAATACTTCTGGTGGAGCATTCTTCTATGCTTCCAATTATAGCTTAGGGGTGAATGTATTCTTTCACCTCAACAAATATTTAGCTTCGGTGATGAATGATTTGAGCGACTATGATGTGGAACTTGAAGAAATCCATCATACCCAAAAGCTGGATCAACCGTCGGGCACCGCAATTACTTTGGCTGAAGGTGTAATAAATCGGCGCAGTGTTGCAACAAAATGGATAAATGAAAAATCTTCGACTAGTGAGGAGTTGGGAATCATCTCAAAAAGGGAGCCAGATGTTCCTGGTACGCACCTGATAACCTACGAATCAGGAGAAGATATTATAGAAATAAAACACACAGCTAAGAGCCGAAAAGGCTTCGCACTTGGCGCCGTGAAAGTTGCTGAATGGATCCAAAACAAAAAAGGGGTTCTCAGCATGGATGACTTTTTAGATATTGGACATTAGAAAATGTATTTAAACGACTTCAGCCTCACCTTTGTGATCATCTTCTTAGTAGGATGGTACGCACTTCAAGCAATAGCCTATTACAAATTTTTTGAGAAAGCGGGAGAGCCTAGCTGGATTGGTCTCGTTCCCTTTTACAACTATTATATCCACCTTAAAATAATTGGTCGTCCTGCTTGGTGGTTGCTAATCCTATTTGTGCCAGTGGCGAATTTCTTCGTAGCACTTACGATGCACTTAGATCTCCTGAAGTCTTTTGATAGGTACTCCTATTTCGATCAAGCCGTAGGCGTAATCCTTGCCCCTTTCTATATGGTGTATGTGGCTTATGGACCAGGTAATTATGTTGGCAAGGCAGTTGATATTCCAAAAAAGCCCAAAACGCCTTCCAAGGAGTGGTTTGAAGCCATTGTCTTCGCAGTATTCGCGGCTACTTTCATTAGGTGGATCTTCATGGAGGCCTACGTGATCCCTACTCCTTCTATGGAAAAATCGCTTCTTGTCGGAGATTTTCTATTTGTAAGTAAGATTGAATATGGCCCAAGAACGCCTAAGACTCCACTCCAAATTCCTCTTACCCATGCCAAAGTATGGGGAACGGAAGCTCCTTCTTACTTGAGATTCATAGAGTTACCTCATTGGCGTCTACCCTCTTTAGGAAAAGTAGAACGAAATGACGTGGTGGTCTTTAATTATCCAGTTAATGACCGGTTCAACCGCCGACCTGATGGAGACTTCCACCCGATGGATCTAAAGACCCATTATATCAAACGATGCGTAGCCATACCTGGTGATGTTTTGGAAATCAAAGAAGGTCAGGTAGTGGTAAACGGCGAGGCCTCCGAAAATCCTGAATTGATGCAACACACTTACTTTATCAAAACAGGCCAGACCATACGGGAAAGAATTTTTCAAAAATATAGCATTCGGGACCCTCAGCTTTATCCAGGCCAAGGTTACATCGTCAGGATTACGCCTGACATAGCGAAGGAATTGGCTATGCTTGATTTCATCGAAAGCGTAGATATAATATTGGCTGATAGCGAAGAGGTAGAACCAACAATTTTCCCTAACGCCCAATACTACCCATGGAACAAAGACAATTTCGGGCCATTGGAAATTCCTTACAGGGGAATGGAAATAGAAGTAAATGAACTCATGATGGCGAAATTCGGATCAACCATTGAAAACTATGAGGAGTTGGATGATGTGGTAGTTGGCACCTCCTCTCTGGAAATAGACGGAAAATCTGTTTCAAAATACACATTCAAAAAAGACTACTATTTTATGATGGGTGACAATCGTCACAATTCACTAGACTCCAGGTATTGGGGATTTGTATCTGAAGACTATATAGTAGGTGAAGCCTCCTTTATTTGGATGTCCTCAGATGATCAGAAGAGTCTTTTGAGTTCGATTAGGTGGAGTCGTCTATTCAAGGGAATAGAATAATCAAGATAGCAAGTATACTACTAGTTTAACCACTCCTATAACGCCACCTATTATGGCTACCAGGAATAAAAACCCAGATACTTTGTTGTCTCTTTCGGATTTGGGTTCGTAAAAATTGTAGACTTTGTTGTCGTCGAACATGGTTGATGCCAATCTACCAGCGTATAGGCTCAATACCAACCTTTTCCAGGTAATTGTTGCACTTACTGAAATGTTTGTTACCAAAAAAGCCTCTATTGGCTGAAAATGGCGAAGGATGAGGTGATTTCAACACCAAGTGTTTCGCTGCATCAATCACTTCTCCTTTCTTCTGGGCATAGGCACCCCAGAGCATAAAAACAATATGCTGTCTTCTTTCAGAAAGACTTCTTATGGCTGCATCTGTAAACTCCTCCCATCCTTTTCCTTGATGTGACCCAGGCTTATGCGCTTCTACAGTCAGGGTAGCATTCAATAGCAGCACACCTTGTTGAGACCAACTTTCGAGATTGCCGTGTGGAGGAAATGGTTTACCTAAGTCCGCATGTTGCTCTTTGAAAATATTGATAAGTGATGGAGGTGGCTTGATATTTTCATTTACTGAAAAGCACAATCCATGCGCCTGACCCGGCCCATGATATGGATCCTGACC
>CAZZHO010000112.1:0-14527 GCA_964653795.1 uncultured Roseivirgaceae bacterium
AGCTCGTCGCTATGATCGATGACGCTGCACAAGTTGCCGCAACCTTTGATGTAATTGCATCACCCTCGACGGAACCCTGACAGGGTATTTTTTTGTCTCATCAAATCCAACAGGTTTCATTATTCGTCCATCTACCGCGATACCTTGCTCAGTTTTCACCTGGAAGACTGATATCTCAGGAAGTTTCAGGCTTGCGAGCTGCTCTTCATAGGAGCGATTGTCCACGATTGTCCTGATTGTTTTGTGATCAGGCAGTGAAATGAGTCTGACACTTCTTGGCTTCAGTACACTGGTATGAGAATGAAAAGCATATTTCCCATTTGGGGATACATTGTAGGTGTTGATTCCTTCATATAAGGAAGGGGTAAGCCTTTTGTCTTTCTGCTTCCCTGTCAGGTCCACTGCATAGAGGTACCGCTGCGCTACGTTTTCAGGTGATGCATGGTAGTAAAGCTGCTTGTTCCTGCTAACGAGGCGACATCATAATTACCGGGCGTAACCATTGTTTTTGCTCCTGAAGTAAGATCAATAGTATAAGTATTCCTCCAATCGTCTTCAGTCATCCTTAAAAAGGCTTTTCCTCCGTTTACGATCTTCAGATCATTATCACCCCAGTGGGAGCTTGACTGGTCAGGGTATTGAATATCCACCCAGCTATCGTTTTTCTCTTCATACAGCAAGGTGGTCTTTTTGTTAGACGGCTGATGGATCCAAACCTTCAAGTGATTCTGCTTTCTGTTAATCTGTTGGATTAGTATTTTATCCGGATTTATCCATTGAATGGCCGGAATGTAGTTCTGGATCATGCTTCCTTCTAGCTGTACCCATTCCGTTTGCCCGGTTTTAGTATCAACAAGACCAATTTTAGCGGATGATGGATCTTGACCAACCTTCGGATACTGAACGGGCACGATCTGAGAATATACTGAGTCAGTATTGTTGATCATATTGAAGACGCCAATCTTCGATGCATCTAGTTGCCAATAGGCGATCTTGCTGGCATCGGGGCTCCATCTAAATCCGTCCCTGCAACCAAACTCCTCTTCATACACCCAGTCGAAGGTGCCATTGATGATATCCTTGGTCCCATCGGAAGTGAGCCTAGTTACTTTTCCGGTAGTAAAGTCTTCCTTGTAGATATTGAAGTCCACCACATAGGCTATGAAACTATTATCCCCGGAGAATTTGGCAAACATCAAAGAAGAGGCCGGAAAGTCCTTGCCAATTTGGGAGAGTTTCTTGGTGGTAAGGTCAAATACCCAATAGTCCCCTTTGGTATTGGATCTCCAGACTCGCTTGGAATTAGTGAAGATCAATATTTTACTTTCATCATCTGATAAGTAAAACTCTTCTATGTAAACAGGCTCGTCTTCGCCATTAGGAGTGAGCTGGTTGCCGGATAGAAATACTGTTTTTGAATCATTAGCCGTGCCGTACTTTATCAGCTCATTTTGACCATCAGCATTCATCTCGACCGTGATATAGGAGTTCCCATCCTTGGTCCATTTGATCGGTCTTAAATACTCCTGAGAGAATTCGTTAGAAGCGAAAATTCTATCAAGCGTTAGTAGACTGGCATCCTGCTGTCCGTAGGAGGTGAGAGAAAGGAGGATAAGGGATAGAAGCGTCAGATGTTTCATGGTATTGGCTTTGTTAATTGGGGGTAGAGCGAACATTTCGAATCGGTCTTACTTTTTTACTGCTTATATTTTTCAAACCAGGCCAGAATGGCTGTAATCTTGGCGACTAGATTACTGGGCCTGTTGGCAATGCCATGGGAGGCATTCGGAATCCTTACCATGGCCGTTTCTACTCCCTCAAGTTTTAGGGCAGTATAAAACTGTTCTGTTTCAGAAATAGGGGTACGATAATCTACTTCCCCTGTTAGCAACATGGTAGGAGTAGTAACATTGCCTACGTAACTCAATGGCGATCTTTTTAGGTAATTCTCTGGATTTTCCCACGGTTTATTGGGGAACCAGTATTTGTAGAAGAAGGGACTTCCATCTGCTGTCAAAACAAAACTGTACCAGTTGATTACGGGTTTGGCTACCACTGCAGCGGTGAACCGCTCTGTTTTCCCTACAATCCATGCGGTGAGCACACCTCCGCCGCTTCCGCCGGTGACAAATAGGTTTTGCTCATCTATGTAGCCTTTCTCAATTACTGCATCTACTCCGGACATTAGATCATCATAATCATGATTAGGATAATCGTGATGGATCAGATTTCCGAACTCCTTTCCGTAGCTGGTGCTTCCCCTGGGGTTTGTGTAAAGCACTACATAGTCTGCCGCGGCAAAAGCCTGAATCTCAGAGGAGAAGACGGAACCATAACTAGCAAATGGGCCGCCATGGATTTCCAGAATTAGAGGGTACTTCTTGTTAGGATCAAAGTCTGGTGGCGTTACTACCCAACCCTGAATTTCCCGTTGGTCGTAGCTGGACTCCCATCTGAGCTCTTCCACTTTCCCAAGTTTTTTGAAAGCAAATAGATCCTCATTTAAAGAGGTCAGTCTCTTTTGAGTTTTGCCATCAGTAACTCCCAGGTCCGATGGTCTGGAAGTGATGCCGTAGGTGAACGCAAATCGTCCATTTCTGGAAGAAGAAAAACTGGCAGCATTATAGGGTCTCCCTAGGGATAATCCACCCAGGTTTCCTGCTAACTCGGATACTTTTCCATTAAGGCTGAAATATCCTAGCTTGGTTTCACCAAAGTCATCATATTGGAAGTAAATGCCCTCATTTCCTTTCCACTGAATATTGTTGACATCACGATCAAAGTCACCTGAAATAAGCTTGACATTGCTGCCATCACTGTTCATTGTGTATAGGCGTGTCACTTCATACCCTTGATAGGTATCATCGAATCCCAAATAAGCGATCTTGCTGCCATCAGCTGAAAGTATGGGGCTCTGATCGGGTCCGTATCTATCTGTCAATTCCGTGATCTCACCGGTAGCTACTGATATTCTTTGGATCTCGGAATCCAGCGGTTCCAGTTCGCTTTCTTCTCTGAAGTTAGCACTGAAATATAGGTAGCGGCCATCATTGGACCACACTGGTCTGCCATGATCAAAGTCCTGAAACGTAAGCTGCCGTGGGGTGCCGCCATCGACAGGTAAGGTAAATAGCTGCATGTTGCCGCTTTCGAGATACCCTTGTCCATCTGCCCGATAGGTAAGGTCATCGATATAGGTGGGTGGTTCGTTCCATTTTGCGCCTTTCGGCTTGGAGGGCATCTTGATGATATTGTTAGGAGCCTTTGGTACGAACATGTTGAATGCTAAATACTTATCATCCTTAGACCATGTAATGGCCCCGGGTGCTTTGGGTGTGTTGGTCAAAGCAAAGCTCTCTTTAGTGTCCATCCACATTAGATAGAGCTTGACCTTATTATCATCTTTGTTGGATTTGAATACGATCTTTTTCCCGTCATTGGACCATCTGGGAGAGAAATCATTTTGATTTCCTGTTGTAATGGGTCTATTGCCGGTGCCATCGAAGTTGATTATCCAAAGGTTGGATAAGTTTCGATCCGTCATGATGTCTTTGAAATTCCGGACATATATGACTTTGGATCCGTCAGGAGAGATTTGAGGATCGGATACATATTCCATGTCGAATATGTCGATTGGTTCCAGGTTGGAAGAGATCTGAGAATGGACAGCTAGCACTATTAGAAGCAGTCCAAGGAATAGAGAACACTTTTTCATTTAGGGAGATTTATGATCTGTCCTAAAATAGTGCATCCCAGATGGGATTGAAAGTAAGTAGTGATCAGCGGAATATGGGTAGAGTGAAAATAGCTTCATAGCTAATTTCTTTTTCGACTATACCAGTTGAAGGCATTTTGATAACATATTTTAAGCTGATCATCTTCATCGAAATGCTCCTGAATTTGGTGAATATCAACTATGGAGAAAGGGGTTTTAGATCTGGTAGAAGGTAGATCCGTTCCGAACATGAGTGCTTCGGGGTTGATGGTCATGATATCCTGCATAAAGCTGATAGGATCAAAGTCCAGTCTCCCGAATCCAGTTGCCTTTACCCGCGCTCCCTTATCGACCCAGTGCAATAGCTCTTTTTGACCAGCTTTGGAAAGTCCTAGATGGTCTATTGAAAAGTCTTTGAGTTTGGAAAGTGCTTTTCGGAGATCGGGAAGGTTACTACTATCCACGTAGAGCTCAGTATGCCAACCAAATTCTTCATAAAGCTTATTTGATAAGTAATCGAGATGCTCTAAAGTTTCAGATCCACCGCGTTTAAGGTTGAATCTTACCGCCACGATATTCGACTCATACAGAGCAGCAATTTTTTGATCGGAGATAGTATGCGGAATGTTGGCTACACCGTAATAGCTACTCCCTAAAGTATCAAGTGCGTCAAGTAGGTACTGCTGATCAAATGCCTGGAAAGAGCCTGAAACTATGGTACCTCCTCTGATATCTAATTCCTCCGTGGAGGAACGATACTGATCAACAGTAAACTCAGGTGGCGTATATCCATTATTGGGTAAAAGCTTATAGCGATAGTCGATGATATGAAAGTGTGCATCAAAGACTATCACTATATCTTTTAGCTATTGATTTTTACTTCGATGTGGGGATTATTTCCCGTCACAACCGGGCTTAGCATCCAGGTCTGATTCCAGGCGGACTTTGCCCAATCCTATATCGGTACCTTCATCTCCTGTGATTACTAAAGCAGAAGTAATGTTGGTCATATCTACTCCCAGTTCACCGAAACAGCTAAGGCTTATTCTGTATTCTGTCCAATCTGAACCAGTGATGATAATCGGTAGCATTTTATCGCAGGCCGTTTCCGGATTGCACATGCCAATTTGCACCTGAGCCTCTTCTCCACCAAACGATTTAGCGGCAAAGGTAAGCTCCATTGCTCCGTTAGCTTGTCTGGCCATATCAGAGCCTGTGGCTGAACTAATTCGTAGTTGATCACCGTCGGATAAGGTCCATTTAACTCTTAACGCATCTTCTTGTGCCTGATGATCTGTTTTGCTAACAATCAGTCCACCAACAGAGGTAGGGTAGCTTGCGATTTGTTTGACCAAATCTCCTGTACTCAACCATAATCCCCATGGTTCTACCGGGGCACCTTTGAGATAAAATTCGCCTGTAGAAACAGCCCCAGCATTTTCTAATCCTGAAACTTCAGATAGTTCCTCTACCACCGTGTTATCTCCGTATGAAAGTCCATAACCTAGCTCAAAGAGTGGTGTTGCATCGTCGGATACTACCGCAGATGATGGCCATGAAAAGGATAGTCGTCCTGTGAAATCGTAAGATGGATCCCTTTGGAATAGTAAATCAGAGATTCCGCCTCCTTCACTTCCAGGTAGCCAGGCTGCTACGAAAGCATCCGATTGATTCATTTCAGTATTGGTCCACATTGGTCTACCTGAGAGGAATACTGATACTACAGGAATGCCTTTGGACTTAAACTCCGCAAGCTTGGCTACATCAAATCCATTTGGTATAAAGTCCAGATTTTCACGGTCACCCTGAAACTCTGCATAGGGATCTTCACCATAGACCGCAATCACAATATCTGCTTCGATATTAGAATTACCATCAGGTGAATAGATCACCTTTCCACCTGTTTCATTTACCACTTCTTCAATACCGGATAGGATGGATTCACCATTTGGGAATTCATCGTTGGTATGGCCCGTTCCTTGCCAGGATAGTGTCCAACCGCCAGAAGCTTTTGAGATGCTGGCAGCTCCATCACCGATTACCAAAATAGTCTTCGAAGCATCTATAGGAAGAATGCCACCATTGTTTTTAAGCAGTACCATCGATTCTCGCACAGCCTGTCTCCCGATGGCTTTGTGTTCTGGTAATCCAAGCAGGCTTTCGTCACCCGCATTTTTTCTTGTGCTGGGAGCCCCTTTTGTGAAAATACCTGATGCAATTTTTACCCTCAAGATTCGGCGAACTGCATCATCCAGCCTTGACATGGGGATGGTGCCCGCCTGCACGTGCTTCAATGTGCTTTCATAAAGACCTTTCCAACTATCAGGAGCCATGTACATATCCAGGCCGGCATTGATTGATTGAGGACAATCGGTATTAGTACAACCAGGTACCTGACCGTGACCATTCCAATCACCTACTACGAATCCATTGAATCCAAGTCTTCCTTTCAGTACATCTGTCAACAATACTGTGTCTCCATGTAACTTTCTTCCTTGCCAACTAGAGAAAGAGGCCATTACTGTTTGTACTCCAGCGGGAATCGCTCCATAATAGCCAGCAGCATGGACCGTCTGCAGCTCCTCTTCGCTAATCAAAGCGTCACCTTGATCTACACCTTTTTCAGTGGCTCCATCTGCCAAGAAATGCTTGGCACTGGATATGACGCGACCAGGACCCATGAAATCTTCGTCACCAACTTTTCCCTGGAGTCCGTATACAATGCGATCAGCATAGGATTTTACGATTTGTCCATCCTCAGAAAATCCTTCGTAGCTCCTTCCCCAACGTAAATCTTGAGGTACCGCCAGGGTGGGAGCAAAAGTCCAGTCATGACCGGAGACAGTTAACTCGTGTGCGGTTACTGCTGCAATTTTTTCGATCAAATCAGGGTTTCTCATAGCGCCTAACCCGACATTATGTGGAAAGACGATGGCACCACTAAGGTTCGCATGACCATGCACGGCATCAATTCCCCATATTAAAGGAATCGCTATTTCAACACCTTCTGGGTCGATAGAGGCATTGTAGTACTCATCGGCCTTTTCTAGCCACGTCTTGGCATCAGCATAAGGCTTTGGTCCCGGTGCTGAGTTTCCTCCGCTCAATATGGAACCCAATCGATATTTTTTCACCTCCTCGGGTGTAATGGACGCATTATCCGCCTGAATGACTTGACCAACTTTTTGCTCAAGCGTCAGCTTAGGAAGGATCTCATCGATTTGTGCCTCAATCTTAGGGTCAAGGGGCAGTGGTTCAAATTTTGGCCAGCCAGCTAATTCATCTGGTGCTTCTTGTTTTTCGGAGCAGTTGAACATCATGATGGCTAATAAAAAAAATGGTAGGACAAGCTTTGAGGTGGGCCTTGTAGTAAGCATAAGAATTGGTTGTTTGCTGTGATTGATATCTTGGATGCTTGCCAATCACAGACTGAAAAATGATTTAAAATTTGGTATAAAGCTTAAATCTCGATAAAAATCATTTCCTAGGAAGCGGGTTGAATGATTTTTATTTCGTGTTGAAATTAGCCTGTGATAGGTATTGTCAATTAGAGGTTGATTTAAAGGCTAATAGTTCGATTGTGACTCAAGTTTTTTAAGTCCTACTTTCTTGCGTTTCATATTGACCGAGTTCCAGCCTTTTTAGCAGAAATAAATCCTTTTTCTGCCATGCCCATGATAGCAGTCAGCAGACATTTTGAGGACTTAATCATTTGAAGCCTACTCCAAATTGATATCTATGATTGTTTGAGATAGATTATGATTTCCACCCTTCTGTTTTTACTTCTGGTATCCTGGGAATGATTGCTGTACTTAGGATTGCTTTCTCCAAAATATTTTGTAGACATAAGGTCCTTATTTACACCCAAACTGATAAAATAGTCTTTTACTGATAAAGCTCTGTGTTTTGAGAGCTCCAAGTTGTCTACTTGGTTTCCAACATCATCGGTGTGTCCTTCGATAATAATCTTTTGTATCAAATTGGATTCAATGAAGAATTGCCTTATTTCATTTAAAATGATCTTAGCATCTCTATTAAGTTCAGCATCATTTATGCTGAACAATACACCTCCATGTCCAGTGATGTTTATTGATTGTTCTTCTTTTAAGATTTCTAGCGGTTGAAAATCTTTCATATCGAAAGGATTATAAATATCATTTGCCTTTCCCACGTGAAGTACCAGGGCGACATCTTCTCTTGGCCCTTGAAAATATGAAACTCTAATTTTATGTAGTCCTCTTTCCAACTGAACGAATTTTTCCTTCATTTCAGGAGGGTGTAGTCCGTCATTGTCGATTATAAGTTTTTCATCTATCCATAGTCTGGAACCATCATCAGAACCAAGTCGGAATAGGTAATTGCCCTCTTCTCTCAAGTAAAAAATGCCTTCATAATCAATACCAAACCATTCAGTCTGGTCTGTAACATGCGCAAAGCCTTCTCGAAAATGCTGAGGCATTACATTGAGCTGGTCAGTATAGACAGTGTCGATTGGGATGAGATCATTGAAGTTTGGAAGTTTTATTGAATTTTCGGGAATAGCATATACCAAGCCTCTAAAAGAGAAAACTGTTGGAGTAGAGGTCCCGAAGATTGATTCAAACTGAGTTTCACTCGCAGAGTCTTTCGTGATTTCCTTAGACAGCTCTGTCTTTAGATTTTCAATTTTCTTCTCAAGAGAATCATTGCCCTTCGAATTCCCACTCAGTATTTCGAGTGCCAATAATCTTGCCATGATCAAAGCCTTCTCATCTGAAATCTCTATATCTGGTTGAACACCTACACCTTCCCAGTTAGTCTTTGTAATTGGATTGATCGCTCTTCCTTGTGGAATCCATACTTTGAATTTAGATGTTGCATCTACATATCCGCCAGGGTGAGCGCCACCTCCGGTCACTTCACCAATAATCGTGGCTCTACCTAGCTGTTTCATTGTGTAGGCAAATTCTTCAGCGGCAGAAAAAGTCCTGTTGCTACTGAGAATGAAAAGAGGTGTTTTAGGCATTCTCGTACCTCGCAATTGTGACAAAGTCCATATTTCCGAATACTCGTTCGAGGGTCTGAAGTAAAAGTTGTTGAGATGAGTTGGTTCTTCAGAGAAGAAATAGCTAGAAATTAACTGAACCATTTCGGGATGGCCTCCAAGGTTGCTTCTTAAGTCGATAATAATAGCCTTGGCATTGGCCAATTTACCCATCGCCTGGTGGGCGAAATCTGAAGCGAATAGAGTGTCAGCGAAGTATCTTAGATTCAGGTATGCAATGTGACCATCTATTGTGTATAAAGTATCAAAGCCATACTTCTGACTTTTCTGAAGCTCAATAAATTCACTTTCATCGTTCCTTGAAACTTGTTCATGGCTGCTTGCAACCTCCTTGAGTGCGTAGGATACTGTTAGGTGTTTGTCGTTGCTTATGGCTTGGAGATCGGCAGTCAATCTTTCTGCGAATGTCAAGGGATTTCTGCTGGAGTCATACTTTCCAGATACCAGACCTTGTTGAAGATGCCTGGACATTTTGGTGGCTATTTCCGGAAATACATAGAGTTTTTGCAGTAAAGTAGAAACAGAATCAATGGTCGCAGACTTTTCTGTTTTGGTGAGTATTGGCTCCTGCGCCTTAGTAATCTGAATAATCAAAGAAAAGAGCACTAAAATGCAGAATGATCGCTTCAAAATAGTTTATAATGGTTTGTGTAGTGGTTAACGCATATTTTCCTAACAAAATATCTAAAAAGAGAATACTTCATGATTATTATGAAATTTTATATCAAATGAGCATTTGAGTAGGGACACTTCTAATCGAAAGGTTTCTTTGTGACATGAATCAAAGGTCACAACGGTTACTAATCATTTTCAGCTTTCTTCTTATCTCGGGATCTCCGATTATTTCTTTGGCTCAGTGGGACGAGAATTTGAGTTTCAGAGTCGATTCCTTACTGAACCGGTTCGATGGTAAAAAGCCAGGAGGTGCATTGGGTATTTATCAGGGAGGAGAGGTGCTATATGAACGATACTTTGGTTTGGAGACACTCTCCTCGAAGAAGCCAGTGACGGCAACTACTCGATATAACATTGCCTCCATGGCCAAGCAGTTTACGGCTCTGGGTATCGCACAATTGGAAGATGCAGGAAGGATCAACCGTGAAGATCAAATTAGGACCTATTTGCCAGAGCTTTCCCATTTTGAGCAGGTAAAGGTTAAGCATCTACTTCATCATACAAGTGGATTAAGAGAGGCTACTGAGATTGCATTGCTGTCGGGTAAAGTCAGTCTTTCCGGGGAGTTGCCACTTTCGTTTATCAATGAAGAGAATTTGATTAGGATACTAGGAAAGGAGAGAGATCTCAATTTTCCACCAGGAACAGAACATAGCTATACCAATACCAATTATATCCTACTCGCACAGATTATACAGAGGATTTCCCGGCAGTCATTTGGTGTGTTTTTAGATAGTGCCATTTTTAAACCTTTGGGTATGGACAATTCTTATATTCAGCCCTCCGCCAGTGAATCCGTAATTGATGGTTATCGCAATAAAGGGAAGCGCTTCAAGAAGACAAAAGGTAGTGGAGGACTTCCGGGTGAAGACAACCTGATCACGACATTGGATGATTTGAGGGCTTGGTACGGTAATTATTTTTCCAATACACTTAACCTCTCAGCAAGTAACCATCAGAAATTGATTGAGCCTGAAATGCTGGAAAATGGGAAGTCAAGTGAATATGGCTACGGGCTCAGCATAGAAGATCATAATGGGATGATGTTAGCCTGGCATGATGGAGAAAATAATCTGCACACTTCCGCCGCCCTCTTTATTCCTGAAAAGGAGTTGGTTATTATCTGCCTCGCCAATGCTACTGATTATGTTGACCCAACTCGAAGGGTTTTTAACGTCCTCAATATGATTTACCCTAGGGGGAAGCCCTCCCTTGAACCCGTAGAATTGGTAGAAGTCTCCACAGCAAGCAATGGAGAGAAGGAGGGCCTCTATTACCGTATCAGTCCCACCAATAAAGGATCTATTAGGAAAGTATATATGGCAGAGGGAGAGGTTTATGTTACGGGTAATTTGGAACACAGAGGTCTGCGATTTGGAAACATTGCGCAGGACCATTTGTACGCCACTAACACCAATGGCAATCCAATTAACCTATATTTTGAAAATAAAGATAGCGGCTTGATTTTAAGGGAAAATTATATCGACCATGAAAATGATTGGGTCTTCACAAAATACGATCCGGTAAAGTTTGATCCCGCTGATTATAAGGGAACCTATAAAGATCCTTACCATGGAGCCTTCTTTAAAATCAAAGAGAAAAAGGGCAAATTGGTCGCTAAAAAGGGGCTTCTGAAAGTGAAAATGATGCAATTGAAGCCTGATACTTTCTTAGGTGACTATGATGTGCTTTTCCTATTTGAGCGCTCTGCGGCAAACAAGGTTTCTGGATTATTGCTGAACATTGACAATCTCCGAAACTTCCAGTTGGAAAAAGTGAGGTGAGATGGGCTCTTGATTAACCCTTGGCTAGGTTTTTGCTTATTTCCAGCAGACAAAATTACTGGACGATGTATAGATGCAACTTCTACTTTTTAGCACTGATTCTATTGATAATCTCTTCTTGTAGCGATGATAACATGCCATCACCCGCACCAGCGACGGAAGTACGAGATCTCACCTCGGGCGAATCCAAAATAGTAGGTTCTGCTAATAATTTCACATTTGACTTAATGGAGCAAATAGAAGAAGCTTATCCGGATGATAACTATTTCATTTCCTCTTTTAGCATTAGCACAGCACTTTCCATGGTGATGAATGGAGCTTCTGAAGAAAGTCAACAGGGATTTATTGAAACGCTGGGTTTAGGCGGTACCTCACCCGAAGAGATCAACGAGGCCTATAAGTCCTTGGCCAATTATATCTATGCACTCGACCCCACGGTAACATTGAACATCGCTAATTCCAATTGGTATTCTGAAGACTTCACGATCAGTAGCAATTTCGATAGTACCCTGTCTGCTTTTTATGATGCCGAGCTCTTCGAAAAGGACTTTGACGATGCAGAAACTTTGACTGAGTTGAACAGATGGGTAGAAGAAGAAACCAATGGTAAGATTAAAAATATACTGAATGAGATTAGCCCTGATGATGTCATGTTCTTGATCAACGCGATTTATTTCAAGGCCATTTGGACCAACCAGTTCGATCCGAATACAACTGCTTCTCTACCTTTTGTTTTAAATCAAGGTCAAGCTGTAGATGTCCCAACCATGGTGGCTGAAGTCAAACACTGGTGGTCTTATGATAACGAATTAAAGAGCCAGTTCATCGAGATTCCATATGGCAATGAAAGTTATGCTTTTACCATCATCATGCCCGATGATCCTGAGGATGTGGATGGTTTGGTTTCAAGGTTAGATGTAGATAGACTTAAAGACGTTTTGGTTGATTCTATTACGCTTACGAGAGAGCTCTATCTCCCAAAATTCCAACTTGATTTTAAAGCCGACTTGGTGGATCTTCTGGTGGAAATGGGCATGCCTTTGCGAGGGCTTGATAATTTGTTTGAAGAGGAACTTCCTTTGGCGATTAGTAAGGTGATTCATCAATCATTTCTGGAAGTCAACGAAGAGGGATCGGAAGCAGCCGCGGCTACCGTAGTAGGAATAGAATTGACCTCCGCTCCAGCCGCTACCCTTATCAACCAGCCATTCATTTTTCTCATACGCGAAAGGAATAGTGGGACTATCTTATTTTCAGGGAAACTGTTGGATCCTCGTTAGTCTACCAGAGAGCTATTGAGGACTATTTTCCTGATTTCATTTTCAAAGTGGTAGACCATATCTCCAGCGAGCCAGTTGGTATCTCTGGAGTATACGTTTTCCCAAATGATCACATCTACGTCTTTGTCGGGTATGTAGAATTTGATGGAAGCAAAGCCGAAACCCCTTCCTCCATGTCCTAGATGATAAGTGCTGTGAGTATCATGGATGCGCAGGCCATAGCCATAGCCGATGGTATCATTGTCGAAGGCGGCATGAGGTCCACGATTGCTCGAGGCTTTCATTAATTGCAGGTGATGGGAATCGATAATTTCTCCTTTGTGCAACTTGTGGTCCCATATGACCAGGTCCTTAGCATGGGAGATGATGCCCCCTGCAGGTACAAAATCCTTCCAGCTTTCTTGAGTAAATCCCATACTATCAAATGCTACTTTAGATAGTTGCCCATCCTTAATCCAGTAGCTATTGATAAGTTCATTCCTAGATTGCCCAAGTTCATAGCAGTAAGTATTTTCCATACCTAGTCGCCGGAAAAGGGCGTTGGCATTTTCAACAAACGTTTCCCCCGTTACTTCCTCAAGTATTCGACCTAACAAGCCATAACCAGGATTACTATATCGATATCCATTTCCCGGTTCAAATAGAAGGGGCTTGTCCAATGCGATTATTCCGGAAGACATATTGAGCAGTTGGTGAACGGTGACCGAGTCTGCCCATGATGCTGGAAAATGGGACAAGTAATCCTTGACAGAATTCGCTAATTCTATATTGCCCTTCTGTACTTCTATCAATATGAGAGTGGCTGTAATTTGCTTACTATTCGACATGATCCGGAAATGATCATCTATCGATATAGGCGTTTTTTGCTCAAAATCCGCGTAGCCATATTCTTTTACATATTGAACTTGCTCATCTTTCGTAATCAATACGACCCCATTGAAAATGCGTGGTTGGGTAGTGGCAATCAGACTATCAATCATAAAAGCGTAGTCGGCCATAGTGCTACTACCTTGCTGCTTTTCAGACTTGCGCTTGCAGCTAATTATGAACATCAAAAAGAGGGCAAGTAAAGTGGTAAATCGTAGTTTCATAGAGAGATATTGCCTTTTCATTGCATGAGGATTTTGAGCAATACTACGGTCGATCAACCTTGAAGAAAGGCGTCTTAGTACGTTAAAACGTACATTTTTATAAAATCGAACTAATTGGAAAGATGGGCTTTTCTGAATTGGGCTGGGGTTTGACCTTTCAGCGCCTTAAAGGCCGTATAAAAAGCCGATTTCGATTTAAATCCACAGTCTACGCCGATCGCTTCTAACGTGATATTTTGATTGTCTTTAATCATTTCAGCGGCTTCCTGGATTCTGAATTGGTTGATGTAATGATTGAATCCTGTTTGTAGATTATCATTTAAGATCTGTGATAGTAGGTGGGGACTAAGCTCTAGTTTGGAGGCCACATCAGCCAGTTTGATGGTTGGACTGAGGTACTGTTTCGAGCCAATCATTAATTGATTGAGATTGGAGAGAATTTGTTGGGCTTCGTCTTCAGGAATTTTCTTAGAAGCATATTTCGATGTTGATGCCTGGAACTCCGGTCGACCTTTATAAATCCAAAGCATCAAGGAGAGATACAGCACGACTGAGATCGATACACCTCCCAGTACGTAGTTACCAAAATGGGTCAATAGGTAAGCCAGCCAAATGACAAAGACAGATCCTATCAAAGTGATCAACCACAGCTCTTGCTTCTGGACCTTTTTTCCTTTTGCTAGCGTCTTAAATGCTAATCGGGCTTCCTTGGTTGAAAGAAGGATATAGATGATCCATTGAACATAGATGATGCCACCAATGGGTGTTGAAAAGTTGTAGTAGCTAAGCCCGATAAGTTTGATGATAAAATAGGCTATTCCGAGTACAAGAGGATATGGCAAGGAATGAAGAATCCAGTTTAACCGCTTAGAACCAACGGATGTATAACTCAATACATACAAGTAGAGCAGGGGACCAATCAGCGTATCCACAGCCTG
>CAZZHO010000113.1:0-10322 GCA_964653795.1 uncultured Roseivirgaceae bacterium
AATTCATGGATACCAATTCCTGGGTAGACCTGAACAAAATATATCCTCTGGCGATTGGGCTCAAACTTCCAATTATGAAAATTGGCATAATTGAGGCCTTTAGGGAAGTATTGTGCTGAAAGACTAATCATTCCTGAGTTTAGTCCAAAATTTGGTAGCTCCGTGTGGCTATTGGAAGTATGCAGACCTCCTAAACCAACCTTAAGGTGCCAATTGGCATTTGCTAATAAAGTCCTGTAGACAAAAAACTGAAAAATCCAGTTCCATTGCGCTCCCAGGATTTCATTTCCGGGATTAGACAGTGAATCAAAGGGGTTAGTCGCGTAGCTCATACCCAATCCTACCCTGCCATAGAATGACTTGAGCTTTCTCTCCTTCGAAAAATTAATTGTAAGTTGCGGGATGACACCAATCTCCTTACCTAGAACTGGGCTTCCTAAATCTGAGTAGAAGAAGCTGAAACTCAAAGAGGGGAAGTTGTAATAGGATTGCCAATGGCTTGCACTATCAGAAAAGTGCTTTCCTACTCCCAAAGCAAAAACTGTCCTGCTCCTATCTTCAGGAAATCGTGACCAGTTGGGAGAGTTGACGCCAATCATGGCTTCCGGCTCAAGGAAAAAATCTCCTTGCGCCAAGCTCCCTAACGAAGAGCAAAAAAAGAAAGCCAAGAACATCCATTTCGACGCTCTTGGCTTTGATTCTATTCTATGTGAGAATTGTTCTATCTCCTAAAAAGGTTACTCTAGTACCTCTATCACCAAATTATGATTGGTGTAAATATCGATATCAGCAGCTATATGTAGACTTTCCTCCACAATTTCCCTGGCCGTCATTTGCTGGGCATGTTTTACCAAAGCCATCGCAGCCGGACGAGCATAAGCACTACCGCTTCCAATTGATGCTACGTTAGAATCTGGCTCTAATACATCTCCATTACCACTTATTACCAGAATCTCTGTTTTATCGGCCACAATCATCATAGCTTCCAATTGACGAAGGTATTTGTCCATCCTCCAGTCTTTAGCTAGTTCTACAGCCGCTCTTTTCAGGTTTCCGGAGTAGTTGCTCAACTTTTCTTCAAACCTGTCAAGTAGCGTAAAAGCATCTGCAGTAGATCCTGCAAAACCAGTCACAATTTTACCTTCAGCCAGCTTTCGAATTTTTCGAACGTTTCCTTTTGCTACCGTATTACCCATCGTCGCCTGACCATCGGCACCCAAACATATTTGACCATTGTGCTTTACAGCCAGAACGGTAGTAGCATGAATAGAAGGTAATGCCATTAGATCAATATTCTAATTGGATCTTCAAGAATACCTTTCAATGTTTTGAGGAATGCTGCGGCAACAGCACCGTCGACTGTTCTATGATCGCTAGAAAGCGTGATCTTCATCACATTCCCAGGTTTCATTTCACCATTCTTGACAACCACGGTTTCCTTGATACCACCTACAGCCAAAATACAAGATGCTGGTTGATAGATTATTGCTGTGAATTCCTCTACTCCAAACATCCCGAGGTTTGAAATGGTAAACGTACCACCCTGGAACTCTTCAGGCTGAAGCTTTTTGTCTTTAGCCTTTTGCCCCAAGTCCTTTATCTCCGCAGAGATATGAGATAAAGATTTGTTATCCACAAATTTCACAGTAGGAACCACCAGACCATCAGGTATCGCCACTGCCACACCTATATGGATATGGTCATGCTGAATAATTTTATCCTCTCCCCAGCTCACATTGATCTCAGGATGTTGCCTAAGAGCCGATGCGGCTGCTTTGACAACCATATCGTTAAAAGAGATCTTAACTGGAGAAACTTCATTTAAAGACTTTCTAGACTCTATCGCCTTGTCCATGTTAATTTCCATGGTAACATAGAAATGCGGCGCAGAGTACTTACTCGCTGAAAGCGTCCTAGCAATGGCCTTCCTCATTTGGCTAAGAGGTACTTCTCTAGAGTTTTCTTCTCCAACAACTGTAGGTAGATTGATTGGAGCAGGCGTATCCTTAGCTGGACTACTTGGCGTAGAAGTAGATGCAGTTGCTTGTGGCTGATAGTTTTCCACATCTTTTTTGATGATTCTTCCTCCATCGCCACTGCCTTGAATGTCTTTTAAGTTAAGTCCTTTTTCAGCAGCGATTTTCTTTGCCAAAGGTGAGGCTTTGATTCTGCCTAGGTCATCAGAAGAGGCCGTACCGTTACTTTCAGGCATAGATGTGACCGGTGCAGGAGCTTTCTCCGGCGTTGAAACTGGAGTATCGACCTCAGCTGGAGCTGAACCTCCCTGACTATGAGCTTTCAGCAATAGTTCGAAATCAGCGCCCTTTTCTCCGATAATTGCAATTACATCATCAACTGGAACGCCATTTCCTGGCTCAACAGCTTTATAAAGCAGGACTCCATCATCGTAAGATTCAAGTTCCATAGTGGCTTTGTCAGTCTCTACTTCTGCCAAAATATCTCCTGAGCTCACTTCATCTCCTATCTCTTTCAGCCATGACGCAATAACTCCCTCTTCCATCGTATCGCTCATCTTGGGCATGGTAATGACAGTGGCATTCACCGATGAAGTATCAATCGCTTCCGCAGATACCGCCGGAGCTGGGGCAGACTCTTCAGAGGAACTTTCAGACGCTCCGCCTCCTCCTTCTATTTCTTTAAGGAGTTGACTCACATCCTCTCCTTTTTCTCCAATAATGGCCAAAACACCATCTACAGGGACACTATCACTCTCTTTCACGCCAACGTGTAGCAATACGCCATCCTGATAGGACTCCAATTCCATTGTAGCCTTGTCAGTCTCCACTTCTGCCAAAATATCTCCAGAGCTAACCTCTTCACCCTCTTTCTTCAACCACGAGGCGATTACACCTTCTTCCATGGTGTCGCTCATTTTTGGCATTCTGATTATTTCCGCCATTGATGTTTATTTCTCAGTTATTAAGCAAATTCAAAGTTAAATCACACGTCCAATCCTGCAACAATATGCGACGTTTTAACTGGACAATGATATAAAATCGTTTTCGATTGAATTTGGTTTCTATATTGCCTTGAAAAAGGACCTCATCGATATTAGAACCTATAAACCTCCATTCGGCCTCAAGAACAGTCATCTTGCCACTATTTGGCCAGCATTAACAAGGAAGATAGTCCCAATAAAACCTTATGAACGGGAAAGAATCCAAACAGAGGATGACGACTTTCTCGATCTAGATTGGCTGAAAAAAAGTAATGAATCGCTGGTAGTAATATGTCATGGTCTGGAGGGCAACAGCGAAAGACCCTATATAGTAGGAATGGCCAATGCCTTTTTTAATAGGCAGGTAGACGTTTTGGCATGGAACTATAGAGGCTGTAGTGGCCAGGTAAACAGGCAAAAGAGGGTCTACCATAGTGGAGCAACTGATGATCTTGATATAGTCATCGAACATGCGTTGAGGGATTATAAGACCATCTACCTGGT
The DNA here is from genome assembly GCA_964653795.1 of uncultured Roseivirgaceae bacterium. Lineage (GTDB taxonomy): Bacteria > Bacteroidota > Bacteroidia > Cytophagales > Cyclobacteriaceae > JAWPMT01. The sequence continues at coordinate 3,464 of CAZZHO010000113.1, forward strand.
TGGCTTTAGTCTGGGTGGTAACCTTTCTCTGAAATACCTTGGTGAAAAAGGAGCAGCAACTCCAGTGAGCAGATGTATTACATTTTCCGTTCCGCTGGACTTGCAAGCATCAGCCTTCAAAATCCGGCAAAGGTCTAATTTTCTATATGAAAGGAGGTTCCTAAGATCTCTGGGGAAAAAAGTAAAAGCAAAATCCAATCAGTTCCCTGAAGTATTCTCAGCATCAAAACTTGAAAAGGTAAAGACCATCATAGACTTTGATGACATATTCACCGGACCCATTCATGGCTTTGAGAATTCGAAAGACTATTATGCTAAGTGTAGTTCTAAAGCTTTCCTAAACTCCATCTCAATTCCAACTCTGGTTGTCAATGCATTGAACGATCCATTCCTTCCCGTCGAGTGTTTTGATCATTCACTATTTGAAAAAAATGAGATCATCAGGCTCGAAACGCCAGAAAATGGAGGCCACTGTGGCTTTGCAAAGTATGACAATGAGCTGTTTTGGTCAGAGGAAAGAGCATTGTCTTTCGTCTTGGAAGGAGCTTAATTAACTTTGGATTGATGCTGAACCGGTACGCCATCTTCGAAGATCCCAGTAATGGACAATTAAAGGATTGGACCCCATCCTACAATGCCAGCCCTACCAGCAAGCAGCCGGTCTTGACTAGCGATGGTCTGACTTACATGTATTGGGGTAGAATGGCCAAGTGGGCCAATAATAAGTCAATGAGCCCAAAGCTCCACAATACTTACCTGGACGATGATTTTCAGAAACCGTCTTTACTAAGAGCTTTGAAAAATGGCAGGTGCATTGTGCCGGCCAACGGGTATTTCATTTGGCAGCAAATTGGGAAGAAACAGCAGACACCACATTTCTACTATTTGGGTAAAAATGACCTCTTTGGAATAGCCGGTCTGTGGGAACAAGGTGAAGACCTGGAAGGAAACGAATACCTATGTTTCCTGCTGCTCGCCAGCAAAACAGAAGCAGGAGACAAGCCTATAGCCTTTGGTAAAAACAAATTTGATGAATGGCTGAATTTAGAGACTCCAATTGAATCGATCATCTCGACAATAAAGGAATCACAAAAAACTCAATTTATATCTCATCCGGCCAATCCAGCCATCAGTAACCCATCTAACAATTCTTCTTCTCTGATCAAGGCCAGTAATCCGGCAGATCAACATGGAAACTATACCCTTTTTTAGGAGCTAACTAGTTTTTTGCTGTAGGCAAAGGCCATTTTATTTACATCGGTCGTTACTATCTTCGAGGTGAAATTTTGAATTCATATGAGATACATAAGCGCTTTAATCTTAATTCTGACCGTCTCCATATCTAAGGCTCAAAGTGGTGCGGCAGATTTGTATGAATTGGCTAAGACTTATGAGGAGCAATGTATTTTTGAAACAGCGCTGGAAAAGTATCTGGAGACGAAAGAAAAAAAGAGTTATTTCAAAGACACTGAATATAAGATTAAGCTATTGCAATTAGCTGCGGGAGAAGATCGAGACACGCCTTTAGAGGAATTATATGAATTAAAAGAATCTGCCGGTTCGGACGATGAATTGTTTCAGCTTCATCTTGGGAGAATTCATGACCAACGATATGAATTTGAAAAGGCACTGGAAGCCTGGGATAGTTTCCTGAATTCGGCTTACAGAATAACAGGGAAACAACGAGACTTAACAGAGGAACTTGTAAAGGCTACTAAAATCAAGATTGAGGCCTTTGCAAATCCTGACGAATATGAAATACACCAGCTGGAAGCTCCTATCAATACTGAGGCAGCTGAACTTTCACCTACCTATTTCAAGGCGAAAGAGGAACTTCTTTTTGCCAGCTCCCGCGAAACCATAGCAGGAGACGCTGAGACCTTTAAGATATTTCATGCAATCGGTCAGGATGGGAATTGGCACGACATCTCAGTAGTAAACATTCTGGGTGAATTCGAAAGAAGTACAGCCAATATAGAAGCGGTAAACGAGGACGGAAAGTTGTTTATGTATAGTCCTGAGAAGGGTGGAGATCTCTTTTACAGTGAAACTCGCAATGACACCTGGCTTCTACCAGTCGAGTTTGACAGCAAAGTCTCCAATACGCACTTAGAATCTCACTTCTTCATCAACGAGCATGAGGATAGGATCATCTTTGCTTCTGATAAACAAGTCAAGAAAAAAGGTTTGGACCTCTATCAATCTTTCAAGGATGTAAAGACCGGGGACTGGACTAAACCCAAGCCTTTTGCGGAGATCATAAATTCTGAGTTTGATGAGGACAGTCCTTATTTGACTCCAGATGAACATACCCTTTATTTCAGCAGTGACGGACATAGTAGTATTGGCGGCTATGACATTTTCAAAACTGAATTGGATTCTGTTACCCTCCAATGGTCAGAACCGGTGAATATGGGGTTCCCCATTAATTCACCTGACGATGATATCCATTTCAAAATGAACAACGACAAACAGTCAGGATACTTTTCCAGCAATCGCTTACACAGCAAGGGAGACTTTGATATCTACTTCTTCTTTGAAATCAGTAAAATCAAAATAGAGGGAAAAGTTTATGACAAGGCTAGTTCCATGCTTCTTACAGATGTAGAAGTGATATTCACCCCAAGTAAATACGAAGACGAAAAATTCAAGTCCAAGACCAATAGTAGAGGTGTTTACAAGATGAACATTATCGACAATGAGACTTACAACGTAGAAATCAAAAGAGGGGACGAAGTATTATTCGAAGACAAGTTTGAAATACATGAAACTGGGGCACTTACGACCCTATTCTTAAAGGATTTCATCATCAAGTAGGAAGGAAATTCAGGAGCTTCACCAAAGTAGTTACCTCAAGATTTTTCTGTTTTAAGCTCCTAACCACCCAATTCAACCGATTGAAACGCTTGTACTAGCATTTAGCTGATATGTTAGCAATCTGGCTTTTCTTAGGAATAGCCTTCAACCAAGCTAAATGTATATGAGAAAGATTCTGATGTCTATCACACTGGTCATGGTGTGTTCGCAGGTCAATTTTGCTCAATCTGTGAAGAAGCAATTAGAAAAGGCCGACTTAACTATGTATCGTGAGCAGTTCAGTGAAGCCATTTCACTCTATGATGCTATTTTGGAAAAGCATCCTGAAAACGAAAATGCACAATATCATAAGTCGATTGCCGAGCATCTAACCTCGAAAAGAGGTACTGACATTTCCGGACTTCTTGCATTCGAAGACTCCAAGGGGCATTCTGATAAATTCTATAACTATTGGCTTGGAAGGGTGCACTTCTTAAGGTATGACTTCCATTTAGCAAAGAGACATTTTGATGCCTTCCTATTGGTAGACGCTTATAAAAGCAAGGAGATAATTGCGGAGGTACAGGGACTATTGTCTCAGATTGACCAAGCTATCAATTACTACGATAATCCTACTTTTTTTGAAGTAGAGCCTTTGGAATTTCCCATTAATTCAAAGCACGATGATTTGTCTCCTGGCTTTTACAAGGACCAGCGAGAGCTCGTATTTGCATCTTCCAGGCCTCTTGGCCAATACACGCCCAATGAGAGCAAATTCTTCATTTTTCACTCCAAACAAACCGAAGATGGTTGGATGGAGCCCTCTGCTATCCCCAACCTCAGAAACTTACCTGACATTTCACCGAAGGTAGAAGTCACGGCTAATGAGGGTAAACTCTTCTTTTTCAGCGAAGACTATGGTGGGGATTTGATGGTTGTAAACGCCTTGGACAATGGTTGGACAAATCCAGTAGAGTTCGACGACAAAATTCGAGGAGATAAAATAGAATCAGACTTCTTTATTAACGAAGAGGAAACACATATCCTTTTCTCTTCAAAAAGAGGTGGCAAAGGATTGGACATCTACGAATCCAAAAAAGGCTTGGACGGAATCTGGAGCTACCCTAAGCCGATTAGAGGCGAAGTAAATAGCGGCGCTAATGAAGACAGTCCCTTTCTCACTGCTGATGGGAAGAAGCTCTATTTCAGTAGCGACAATGAAAAGTCGATAGGTGGTTTTGACGTTTTTGTATCAGAATTCAATGAAACACTGCAATCCTGGTCTACTCCAGAAAACCTGGGCTTTCCAGTAAATACTATAGATGATGAGATCAATTACCAGTTGAATCCGGATCAGATATCGGGATTCCTCAGCTCCAATAGGCTTCACGGACTAGGTGGGTTCGACATTTACTATTTCCACAAAGAAGGACGAGCAGTGGTCTCAGGCCAGGTCAGAAGTAAGCAAGGGGAGGCTCTTGAGGATATTGAGGTGCTTTATCATCCAGTGAAGTATCAGGATGAATCATTCCGGTCAACCACCGATGGTAACGGTCGCTACCGAATGGAGGTTTTTGAGAATGAAGACTTTAAAATAGAGCTTGCCTATCAGGATCAGGTCTTCCACTCTGAAAATGACAAAACCAGGGTTGAAGGAAAAAATAAGCTGATCCGTAAAAGTTTCATCGTTGAAAAGCCATCTGAAACGACCGATTTTAAGGAGCTCTATATAGTCAAGGATGATGAAAAAGAGGAGACAGAAGTAATTGAGTTACTAGGCACAAGATTCAGGAATGGTCAAAAGGCCGTACTGAGAAATATTTACTTTGATGAAGGCACCACAGAATTAAACGAGGGCTACAGGCAAGTGATCAATCGAGTTAAGGCTCTTTTGAATGATAATCCCCACCTGAAAGTGGAAATTGGAGGGCATACCGATGCTTTTGAGAGCGAGTATTCAGACTACCTCTCAGCAGAAAGGGCGAAGAAGATTCAAAGACTGCTCGTAGCGCAAGGACTCGATGGCAGTAGAATATCGGCAGTAGGCTATGGCAAATCCAAACCTTTAGCTTCCAATGATGACGAGAACGAAGGTCGAGAACTCAACCGAAGAATAGAGGTGCGGGTATTGGAATAGGCCAAATGCTGTATCAACATTAAATTTGGGAAAAAATAAACAACATGTACAATTCCCAAATCGTTGGCATCGGTCACTACGTCCCCGATAATGTAGTCTCCAACAAAGACTTGGAGCAATTTATGGACACGAGCGATGAGTGGATCATCGAACGCACTGGTATTCGTGAAAGAAGATGGGTCAAACCTGGAAGCGACGATGCACCTTCTACCATGGGCACCAAAGCGGCTCGAATTGCCATTGAAAATGCCGGCCTAACCCCAGATGATATAGACTTTATCGTTTTTGCAACGCTCAGTCCAGACTACTATTTTCCTGGCCCCGGAGTGCAAGTACAAGAACAGCTTGGCATCAAAGAGATTGGAGCGCTGGATGTTAGAAATCAGTGTTCAGGATTTATTTACAGCCTTTCCGTAGCTGATCAGTTTATAAAGAGTGGCATGTACAAAAATGTGCTAGTGATTGGCAGTGAGTACCACTCAGGAGGTTTAGAAAAGAGTACCAGAGGAAGAGGTGTGACGGTGATTTTTGGAGATGGTGCCGGTGCAGTTGTGCTTCAAAGGACAGAGGAAGACAAGGGTATTCTAAGTACACATCTACACTCGGAAGGTCAACATGCGAAGGAACTTTCACTAATAGGTCCTGCTACCAGCAGATGGGTGGATACCATTATTGAAGAAAATGATCCTGAGGATACAAGCTATTATCCATACATGAATGGAAACTTTGTATTCAAGCATGCCGTCACAAGGTTCCAGGAAGTAATCCATGAGGCCCTTCAGAAAAATGGCTATCAGCCATCGGATATCGACATGTTGATTCCACATCAGGCCAACTTGAGAATAAGTCAATTCATTCAACAGAAAATGAAATTGAGCAATGATCAGGTTTACAACAATATCATGAGATACGGCAACACCACCGCCGCCTCAATCCCTATTGCATTGAGTGAGGCTCATCAAGAGGGAAAAATCAAAGAAGGTGATCTGGTTTGCTTCGCAGCTTTTGGAAGTGGATTTACCTGGGCTTCAGCACTCATTCGCTGGTAATTGAGCCTATTAACCTCTAAAGAAATGGAGATCCTGAAAAATCAGGATTTCCTGCTTACCAAAAAGAAGATAAGCGAGAAGGTGGTAGCGGTTCTCGCAGAAACTGAAGCAGGTCTCAAAACCGTAATTTCTAAAACCAAGTTTGAATTCCCGGAAGGCACCTTCCTCAAGAGTGGAAAAATTTCCAAAGGAGAGCAATACCAAGGTCTGCCTTATTGGATCTTAGATTTCCCAAGGAAGTTTGACGAGGGTAAGACTTTTTCTTTCCGGTTTATGGTCTGGTGGGGAAATGAATTAAGCTTCTCCTTTCAACTCGGGAAGGAATATGCCACCAAGCTTAACATCCAAGCATTTCCCTCTGATTACTTTTTTTGCGTGAATAATACTCCCTGGGAATATCACTTCGAGGAAAATAATTATGTTCCGATCTTGTCGTTATCTCCGCAAGCAGTGACCAATCAATTGTCTAATCACAATTTTTTGAAGATTGCCAAAAAATCACCTTTGGACCAACTAGATGAATTTTCAGATCAAGCCATTTCCTTCTTCGAGACAGTTATTTCTGTATTTCAGGATTAGCAGACGAACTTTTGCCCGATTTTTGTAGTCTCAAGAATATGAGGTTAATTCTTTCTGTCGCCAGCGTCTGTCTTTACATTCACCTTCAAGGTCAAGAAGTGGATGGCTCCTCTCCTACCGACATCCAAAACGGGATGTACAGAGGATATCATGAGAATACAGTACTTGCCGCCAAGGGAGAAGTGAAAAACGGTAAAAAAGAAGGCATCTGGTTTTTTTACCGAAAGAATGGTTCGCTGGAGCGACAAATAACCTTCAAGAATGATAAGAGGAATGGACCTACGTATTTGCTCGATCC
>CAZZHO010000113.1:10422-14286 GCA_964653795.1 uncultured Roseivirgaceae bacterium
GTTGAAAACTATGAAAATGATCTAGCTCACGGAGAATGGCTCATTTACTATCGAAATAAACGCTTACAAAAGTCTTTCCGATTCAAATACGGGAAGTTGGAAGGCAAATACCTGGAATACCATCCAAATGGAGAAAAAAGCGTAGAGGGGCAATATATCAATGATCTGAAGACAGGAACCTGGCTTAGCTTCTCACCCAATGGCAATTTGTTCGCAATTGGCGACTACAAAGCAGAACAGAAAAGTGGATTGTGGAAGTATTTCTATGAAGAAGGTAGTATTGAAAGTGAGGGCCCCTACCAATCGAATAAAAAAAATGGACAATGGCTCTACTACTTTGAGAATGGTAAAATCGCAGAAGTTGGAAGCTTCATCAATGATCTTAAAACCGGACTATGGGGGCTTTTCTATCCCAACGACCAACTGAAGCAAGAGCAGACCTGGCAAAATGGTCGTTTGATTGAGGTGTCAGATGTCTATTCGATCAAAGGTGAGCCCTTGAAGAAAGGAACAATTACAAGGGGCAATGGTACCTATTTCGAGTATTATCCTGAAGGTGAAATTAAACTCAAATCCACACTGACTTCCGGCCTCTTCGAAGGAGAGACGATCAGCTATTTTGAAGATGGCGACATCAGCGCAATCGGCAATATGAAAAATGGTAAGGAGTCAGGAAAGTGGACTTATTACCACCCCAACGGAAAAGTAGAATCTACCGGCACCTATCAACAAGGAGAAAAAGTGGGCGAGTGGTTCTTTTACAACCCCAGAGGTAAAGAGCTAGAAAGGCTGACTTATTAATTATTGCGAATCAGGAGCCTCTTCAGCAGTAAGTGCCTTATGATTGGTAATAAAATCTTTCACTTGCTCTACATCGATTCTTTTGGCCACTATTTTCCTTTCCTTATCTAGAACGTATACCCGTGGAAATGATCTAATATCATATTCTAATCGGAACCTACTTTGCGAATAAGGATCGGAAAGATTTACCCAATCCAGTTCATTTTCTTTCACATAGTTCTTCCATTTTTTGACATCTGTCACTCCACAAATCGCAACCACCTCTGCTCCCAGGTCTTTGAGGTCGTAATAAGCATCAAGTAAAACTGGAGTCTTCTTCTTACAATGACCGCAATCTGGATCATAGAAATAAAGCACCAGATAATCCTCAGTCAATTCATTGATAGGGTCGACAGCCAGAAAAGTAGTGTCTACCAGTTTCAGCTCCGGTGCCTTTTTACCAATTTGATTAGGTTCGAGGAAAGCCACTTCTTCCCTCATTTTCTTCAGTGATTCCTCATTCGCCCAATCTGCTTTGCCATTGAGCCAGTAGTTTTTGAGTAAGTGCACCAGTACCGCATCCATTCCCATGATCGTAGAATTCTGGTAATCATTGGTAAAAGTCACCAACCAGTATCTGAATGAAACAGGATCACTTTCACTTGCCTGGAGGATACCATCCAACTCCACCTTCAAGGAATCAGGTATTTGCGGAATCACTTCCTTCACGTATTTCAACACGTTGGCCTTAAAAACAGGGGTTCTCAACAATCCTGGATCTGTAAAGTCGAGTCTCTCTTTAAAAGCGTTTCTGTAAGCTTGGTACTGTTTGATTCTACGTTCTTTTTCGTCTTCTATATCCTCAAAAGTGTTGTAAGAAACGATGGTCATCAGCCGAATCATTTTGCTTATCAGTAAATCCGGGTTTTGCTGATACAACTCGATCCTGGCATTCTCAGACTCCTCACTAAGCTTCACAATCTCTCCCTGGAGTGCCACAGAGTCTTCCCCAGTTAAACCATTCAAAGAGTCAATGAGTACACCCCTTTTTCGTTGAAGATCACCCAGAATCAACTGAAATTCTTTAAAAACTTGATTTTCCTTGGAGCCATTAGCTATAAAGCCATTGTAATCCTGACCATTACCCTCTAATGAAAGAGTCTCCTCATTGATAATGAACTCCTGATAGAAGCTGTTGGGTTGATAAAGAAAATATAGACCAGGACGATAGCCTTCATCTTTTTTGATATTTAAGACTCCTGACTCATCAACTGATAATGTGTCCTGTACAAATTTTTGTTCTGCTCTGTGATAACCCAAATAGATCTCACCTGGCGTAGCGTTCGACATTTTGAAAGTGATGTCGGTGCCCATCTGCCCTACCACATCCAATACCATCAATAGGCCTAACCCGCAAATCAGAAGTTGTTTCATAAACTCGTTGAATTTCACAATCTAAAGCAAATCTAATACTGCTTGTACTATGGTCTCTGGATTAGACCAAGGGATAAAATGATTTACTCCCTCTAAATATCTCACCTCCAGCTTTTCCTCAGGCAACATACGCTTGGCAAACTCTCCATTTTCCCATGGGACCAGCATGTCCTTCTTCCCCTGAATCAATATGGATTCAGATTCAATTTGACTCCAGAGCGGAATCATCAATCGCAGCTCCTCTTTCAATGGCATTATCTCCTCGTTGCTCACCCAAAAGTCCTTCGGCGTGACCCATCCGCCTACTTTAGTATTGATAAGAGACCTATACCACTCTTTTTTCTCCATATCAGGGTCGATAGAGGGTGCTACAAAAACCAATCCCTTGTACTCATTGGGAAAGTCCATCGCCATTCTGGCTATGACAGGCCCTCCCAGCGAGTGACCCACCAAGATCTTATTTTTATGTGGAAACTTCTTCGTTACGGCATTCATTAAAGCGCTCTGTTTTGCCATGCTGGGTTCTGGCCAGCCCTGATCAGAACCGCCATAACCTGGACGATCTATGGAGATCATATCCACCAAGTCTAACAGCGTATCATTCTTAAAGAAGTCAAGAAAAGCATTCCAACCACCAGGTGAACCATGAATGAAGACCACTAAATTTTCTTTGTTATTGGTAATTTCAGCGAATTGAATTTGCCTCTCCCCCACTGAGACCTTAGAAATGACTGGCTGTTGCGATTTCTCAGAAAATTCCTCGATCACTTTCTTTTCAGTAATGGAGAACCCACAAGCAGAAAGTATCAACAATGCGACTAATGATGTCAATTTCATTTCATCAGGGAAAACGTGTAGCTAACAATTAAGTTATTAGTTAAAAGATTTTTGATTAATGCTCAGCATGAAAAAGTATTCACTTGTCATCTTCGTTACGCTGCACATAAGCATAGCTATTGCCCAGACTGATTCAGTAGCAATAGACGAAGGAGATTACAACGCCAGCCTGGCACTGTATGATGAAGCAAAACTGCTGATTGAGGAAGAGAATTATCTATTAGCAGTAGACTTCCTGCAACAAGCCTATGAATTTTATGATGGGAATAGCGATTATACCTACGCCGCCGCTTTTGCCTTCTACAAACTTGATAGTCTGGATGCAGCCAGCAATAAAATCGAATGGTCTCTGGGGCTCGAGCCATTCCAATCAGATTATCTGGTCCTTGCAGGCAACATCGCCTATAAGAGTAGGTCTTATGATGATGCAGTAAGGTTTTACTCCAGAGCCTTGCAATTCCAAGACAGTACAGACGTGGCCATAGACGACCTGGGTTGCTATTATAACAGAGGAAATTGCCATTTGAAATTAGCAGAGTACAAAGCGGCTGATGAAGATTATTCATATGTTCTCAGTATAGATGAATCTAACTTCATGGCTTTTCACAATCGTGCACAGGCGAGGCTTAGGTCCGGTCAAAAAGAGAAAGCCTGTAGCGATTTCCAATCTGCTATCAATGTTGGTAGCAAAGTCTCAAGAAAGTACTTATTGAAGTATTGTCAATAAGCTGACGTTCTTTCTGGCCAACCAAATACACTGCCCATTTGTATTATATGCATGAAGAGACGGATTCTGGCGGGGAGAATAACCAG
>CAZZHO010000114.1:0-14155 GCA_964653795.1 uncultured Roseivirgaceae bacterium
CACCAATTATCAAAAGTTGCTAAATTGGGCGCAATATTTGAAACCTTATGGCTGAAGACAAAAACAACGAGGACGAGTCGAACGAAAGGAAAAACGAATACTTCGATGATGACGAGGACTTTGGATTGCCTGATCTTGAGTACGATGAACTCAATGATTTCGCTGAGGATGAGGAAGAGGACGAAGATGATGTTCCTTTAGAGGAAGAGCTGGATACAGCTGAAGCAGAATCTGATGACACATCCGAAACCTTCGAAGCTGAAGAAGCTACAGAAGAAGAAGCGGAAGAAGAGATTAGCGTTTTTGAGGCCGATGAGGACTTAACGGAGGCTACATCTGAAGATTCCTCCGATGACGCTGAAGAAGAGTCGGATTTACCTGATTTTGATGAAGAAGATATCGAATTGGGTGATGATGATCTGGATGACATTGATCTGGAAGGTATCGATATCGACGATCTTTCGGAGGACGACTTGGACTTAGATGATGATGGTGCAGACTTCTATGAAGAAGAATCCTTCGAAGAGTTTGATACCGACGAAGCAACTACCGCCGCTGCCACTGCAGCAGCAACATCTAGTGGTGGTGAGTCCTCTTATGAGGATCTCGCGTCCAGAGATAATAAGGGGGTGGAGTTCAAATATTCTGAATCTCAAAACCGCGCCTCTTTTACCAGAATAGTTGTTTTCGGCACCGTTATTATTGCGTTGCTAGGCGCTGCATTGTTCTACACCTTCTCAGGAAGCGAAGAGCCTGTAGCTAAGAAAGAAGAGGTTGCAAAGCCAAAACCGAAGCCAAAACCGAAGCCAAAACCAAAGCCAAAGCCAGAACCAAAACCTGAGCTGAAGCCAGAGCCAGAGCCGGTTCAAGCTACACCTGGTGAGGTGACTTCTCTTACTGAGAAGACTGGAAACTCTTACATTGTAGTCGGAAGTTTCATTGACAGTGATTTGGCTGATGATTATGCACAAGAGTTAGCTGAAGGTGGTCAGAGCCCCACCATCATTCCTCCGTTTGATAATCATAGGTTTTATAGAGTGGCCATCGCTTCATTCAATTCTTATGATCAAGCGAACTCCGCCTTGAATGGATTTAAGGCTGATTTTGGAGAGGATATTTGGGCGATTCGCTACTAAGTTTAATCCAATGATATTAAGGAAGGGACAACATAATGTTTGTCCCTTTTTTTCGTTTAGACGCAAAGTGCATATCAAGTAATGATGCTATTACAAGTACAATCAGTAGTACAAGAAGATTCAATAAGCGTATTGCAGCTAATGACTAAAGGCGGCTACATGGTAATCCCATTGGTTATCCTCTGGCTGGTTGCGGTTTATATTTTTGTAGAAAGGCTCTTAACCATTAAAAAGGCCTCTAAGACGCCTGAGGACTTTAAGGATAAGATCAGAGATCGGGTTTTTAGTGGGGATATAGAAGGTGCTCGGAAGTTGTGTAACGAGACAGACACACCAGTGGCGAGGATGATTGAAAAAGGTATCTCCAGAATCGGTAATCCTCTCAAGAATATTGAAGTAAGTATCGAGAACATCGGTAAAATAGAGATATACAGACTGGAAAAGAATCTTGGATTTCTAGCGACTATCTCAGGGGCTGCACCCATGATAGGTTTCCTAGGTACTGTTACAGGGATGATCCAGGCCTTTATCGCGATTGCGCAAGAGGAAGGAGCAGTAAGCCCTAAACTTTTATCTAGTGGTATCTATGAGGCCATGATTACCACTGCTTGTGGACTATTTGTAGGGATACTAGCCTACTTAGGCTACAACTTCCTGATACTTAGGGTGCAAAAGCTCATTCATACCATGGAATACAATAGCATTGATTTCATAGACTTATTACAAGAGCCAAAGCAAAAATGAATTTACAGTCAAAACATAAGGTCAATGCCTCGTTCTCTATGAGTTCGATGACGGACGTTATATTCCTGTTACTGATATTTTTCATGCTCACTGCCTCATTCATTACTCCCTCTGGTTTACCGGTAAGCTTGCCTGCCTCTAAAAACTCCAATATCGTGATCCAAAAGGTCAGTGTGACCATTACCAAGAACCTCGAATACTATGTGGATCAGAGAAAAGTCAGCTTTGGCCAGATAGAGGGGGTATTGAGGAAGTCTTTTGATGGCAAAGAAGGTGTGGTCGTATTACATTGTGATAAGCAAGTGCCTGTTGAGAAATTAGTAGCCGTTGCTTCTATCGCTACTGGTCTGGAGGCAAAGGTTTCAATAGCCACAAAACCGGACTGACTTATGTCCGAAGAGAAAAGAAATAGAAATAAAAGTCTTGCCATCACAGGGGCGATACAGCTGATTGTGCTACTGGTATTGTATTTTCTGGTGGCCTGGAAAGAACCTTATCCACCTATTGAGGAATTTGGAATAGAGTTGGCTTTTGACAGGGGAGGCGCCAGGACTCCACCCAAAGCACCCCAAAAGTCAACTGAGGTCAAAGAACCTACCATTAAGGAGGTCAAAGTAGAACCGGAAGTGGAACAAGTAGAAGAAGTCCCCAAGGAACCCTTAACCGAGCCACAAGAAGTAGAAGTCGAACAAGGAGACGAGCCTATTTTAGAGGAAGTAGTTGAAGAAAGTACTGTCGCTCCTCAGGAAGAGACGGAGACGACACAAGAAACACCTTTGTTCCAATCAAATGAAGAGACCCAGGAGGAAGAGGTCGCCGCACCAGTCATTGATAGCCGATCACTCTTTACCAACAGCGGCAGCAATCCAAATGAAGGTGCTTCGCTTCAGCTGACTGGCTGGATATGGGACTTTGAACCAACACCTTACGATGATTCCTCAGAAACCGGCAAAGTAGTCTTCAAAGTGACCATTGATAATGAAGGTTATATACTTAGCGTCGTTACTCAAAGCAGCACTTTGACACCCTCCGTAGAGAAATACTATCGCCAGGCTGTAGAGAGACTTACCTTCAGCAAGACCTCCGCCTATAAGCCCGCCGCAACTTCCAGTGGAACCATTACTTTCATCATTAAGTCTGACTAAATCCACATGACTTATCAGGAGTCACTCGATTGGCTTTACACACAGCTTCCTATGTACCAAAGAATAGGAAAGCAGGCCTTTAAGAAGGATCTTACCAATACTCTGGTTTTGTTGGAGGCTCTCGACAATCCACATCAAGATCTGAAGTTTGTTCATGTCGCTGGAACCAATGGCAAAGGTTCTACCTGCCATATGCTGGCGTCATGTCTTTCACAGGCTGGATATAAGACGGGGCTATATACCAGCCCCCATTTAAAGTCATTTACGGAGAGAATCCAATTTGATTCTCAGCCCATACCAGAACAAGACGTCTGTGAGTTTGTCAATCTGATTCGGAGTACGGACTTAGATATTAGCCCTTCCTTCTTCGAGATGACGGTGGCCATGGCTTTTTGGTTTTTCAAAAAGCAAACTGTTGACATTGCTGTAATCGAAACAGGACTAGGAGGGAGACTTGACAGTACGAACGTAATTGACCCATTGGTTGCTGTCATTACCCGAATAGGGCTCGATCATATGGATATGTTGGGTAATACCATTGAGCTGATTGCAGCCGAGAAAGCAGGAATTATAAAGAAGAATACCCCTGTAGTCATAGCCGCAAATCAGCCTGAAGTTCAATCTGTTTTTGAGGAAAAAGCGGAATCATTGGACGCACCAATCCACTTGAATACAGGGTATTATCAAACTAAGATAAAAGAAGCACTTCCAGACCGTTTACTTATTGAGGTATGGAATGATAAAAAATTGATTTACAATGAATTATCGATAGGAAATGGAGCTGAATATATTCTTGATAATATACCCGGTGTTCTAGCAACTGTCAAGATTCTAGCAACATCAGGTTTTACTATCGAAGAAGAGGCATTAAGGAAGGGACTAGCGAATTTTCAGCTGAAAGGAAGGATGCAAGTAATTGGTAATAGCCCCTTGACTATTGCCGACATTAGTCATAATCCACTTGGTATTCAGTCTTTGATGGATCAGATCAGCAAGTGGCAGTTTGGCAACCTTTTCATTGTCATCGGGATGGTCCGAGATAAGAACATTGGAGAAGTGCTTGAGCTGTTGCCAAAAAATGCCAAATACATCTTTACGCAAAGTGGCGTACCAAGATCCTTAGAAAGTGCAGCCCTTATGCAAAAAGCCATCAGTCTAGGGCTAAGGGGAGAAATAGCTGAAAATGTTAATGAAGGGATAGCAAAAGTAAGGATGGTTGCATCAGAAAATGATTTAGTTCTGGTCTGTGGCAGTACTTTTGTGGTGGCGGAAATTGACGATTTGTGAGAGGAAAGCTACAGCGGTTCGAAGAGAACTTTAAGAGTGATATTGTATTTGAACCTGGGAAAGAGGGTTACGAAGAGCTCAATGGTACATGGAAGCAAGAGATTTTTGGAAATACCAATGAGCTAGTTATTGAGTTGGGTTGTGGCAAAGGAGAATACACCATTGGTCTGGCTAATGAGTTTCCAAACAGGAACTTCATTGGGATCGATATCAAAGGAGATAGGATTTGGGTAGGTAGGAAACAAGCGGTAGAAAAGCAACTCAGCAACGTTAGGTTCTTAAGAACAGAAATAGCCTTCTTACTAAAGTTCTTTGATGAATCTGAGGTGGATGAAATCTGGCTTACGTTTCCTGATCCCCGGCCAAAGAAAAGAGACGCCAAAAGGCGATTGAGTCACCCTAACTTTTTGGCTTACTATCAGCGTATTTTGAAGGAAGACGGATGGTTCAAATTCAAAACAGACAATACACCTCTATTTGAGTACACGCTTGATTTATTAAAGGAAGAATGGCCAGTACTCAACCTGGAGTATACTTTTGATTTGTATAATTCAGAACTAAATACCGAGCATTTTGGTATTAAGACGAAATACGAACAATTATTTCACGCGAAAGGAGAAAAAATTAAGTACTTAAAATTTCAATTTGATTATGAAAAAACTGGGAACGCTTTGGGTGATATCCCTTCTTTTGTTAGCAGGGTGTAGCAACGATGATGATGGTGGTGATGAAGAGCCTCAGATTTCCTATGATGAACAATTGGCTATCGATACGGCTATCCTCGATGAGTACTTAGCTGAAAACAATATTCAGGCTGAAATACATGAGAGTGGACTGAGGTACGTGGTGTTGAACCAGGGAGAAGGTGATTTCCCGACAGGAGGAAGTACCGTGATTGCCGCGTATGAAGGCAGGTTTATTGACGGATCTGTCTTTGACAGAGCTTCTGGGGCGACTTTCCGATTAAGTGGGGTCATTCCCGGCTGGCAAATAGGATTACCACTCATTCAATCCGGAGGATCCATCGCCCTTTATATTCCATCTGGACTAGCTTACGGAACCAGAGGCAATCCTCTTGGTGATATAGAAGCCAATACTAATTTGATTTTTGATGTAACAATCCTGGGCGTACAATAGCGCCCAGCAGTTATCCATCTAAGCGACCAAATACTTCGTTAGAGTCATCTCCTGTGGAGAGCTCATCTGTAAAGTATGCTTCAAGCTGGCGTATCATTTCGTAACGGGATACTCTGTTATCATTGTTAAGGTCCAGATTGGAAAAGGCATTTTGAAATGAGTCCTTGTCTATATCGAATATCTCATAAAAGAATTCGTACTCTTCCTCCGAAATATAGCCGTCATTGTCCTCATCAAATAGATCAAACATGAAGTTGATCATCATCTCCACGTACTCTTCAAGATATTCATCTTCTTCCATCTGAGCTTCGAAGAACTGGATCCATCTGCTAAGTTCTATTTGCTGTTCACCATCGTGTGGTATCTCTCGAAGCAGCTTATGAAAGAACTTGACAGCCTTATCAACGATCTTCTCATATTTCCACCTTTCTCGGGCTCTCATGGAGCTCATGCGGTCCTCTACTTTCTCAATAACGCTGGCGATATCATCAATATCTAGACAGCCATTTCGATCATAGTCGTAGAGCCTGAAAAGGTAAGTGAGTCTATATCTTTGCTTTCTGGTCATGCAACCAATATCGTAAAGGAAAACACGATAATCAAATTTGGTGATTGACTTCTTGGCTCACCATAGATTTTAAGGTAATGAGCCGGACCTTGATAGTTGGAAGGTTTAACTGTAGATCTGCTGGATAGCTGGCTTTAGTTTCAGTTTGCCTGCCATGCAAAGCTTCACTTCCTCAATGGAGAGATAATATTTCCTGATGATATCCTTATACCGCTCTTTCAACAAATCATGCTCCAGAATGTATCGCTTGGTCGAGATGATCTCCTCGTGGAACCCATGGGCTATAGCCAGATGGTCTGCAGTGTGCTCAGATTCCTTTTTGAACTTGGGCCAATAGAGGTACTTCAGACCGTAGCCTATCATCTGAAACTTTGAATAGGGAAGGTAGTCCACAATATGACCTAACTCATGAGCAAACCAGCCTTTTAAAACGTCTTCCGGAAGATCTGCCACCTTAAGTCCCTGACTATCTTTTAAGTTCACAGCCAATTTCACCTGATACTTCTGTTCTTTAGAAAAAAGATTGGCTGGTTTTATAATTGGCTGAGCCTGCATAGTAGAAGACTTTACAGACTCTTGTTTCAACAAAATTTCGAAAGGATGAAGGGCGGTATACCGTTGCAATACCTCCAGGAAGCTATTCCTTACATGCTCGTCATCTACCTCACTGAATGCTACCGTCATTTATTACTAAGTCATTAAGCTGCAATAGTAACTATGTGCGGGCAGGTATGTTGTAAAACAACGACCAAGAGCAGCTTTACGACGATATTCGGTAGAAGGTTTAGCCAATCACCACCAATTGTCGTCACTGCGATTTTTTTGATTGACGGTATAAGGTTTTGCATTTCCTAGTGGTTATAAAATCAAATGATTTAGAAACTAGAATTTGAGGGTATGAAATTTGTCAGTTACATCATTAGTTGTTTTTTCGGCAAAACGTCGGAATACAAAGTTCAAAAACACGACAGTGATCCTAACACCTACCAGGTCATGTATCAGGGTATGGCGATATATGAAGGATCTTATCAAAGTTGTCAGCATTATATAAGCAAATAACACAAAGAACCAGCCATGGAAAAGCCTTGCAGTGATGCAGGGCTTTTTTTATGCTTTGCTCCAAATATTGTCTGAAATAACCACCTGTATACTTTCCGAGCTCCTTATACACCACATTGGTTAAATTGGATCTCTATAACCTAAACGAATATGAAATCTTTCAGCCTATTCTTATGTGCTTGTTTGTTGCTAGTTGGTTTCACGGCTTCCAGTCAACGAAAATCAAAATCCAGCGTACCAGCTCCCCAATTTCAGGAAGAACTATACTCCAGCTTAAAATGGAGATCTATAGGCCCATACAGGGGTGGTAGAGCCGGTACAGTAACAGGTGTAGTAGGCAACAGAAGTCTATACTACATGGGTACAGCCGGTGGCGGTGTGTGGAAAACGGAAGATGCAGGTAACACATGGGAATGTATCTCTGATGGCTACTTTGGAGGCTCCATAGGAGCGGTGGCTGTTTCTGAGTCAGATCCTAATGTAATTTATGTAGGGGAGGGAGAACAGACGCTTAGGGGTAATGTAAGCTCCGGAAGAGGCCTCTGGAAATCCACCGATGCTGGAGAAAGTTGGACTTTCATTGGTCTGGATCAAAGCGAACACATTGCCAGAATAAGAATTCACCCTACCAACCCCGATATCGTATATGTAGCGGCAATAGGCAACCTCTGGAAGCCGAATACACAAAGAGGGGTTTTCAAATCCGTGGATGGTGGTAAGTCCTGGAAGAAGATTTTGTATGTGAGCGATAAGGCTGGAGCTGGAGACTTGATCCTGGATCCGAACAACCCAAGAATCATCTACGCAGCTTCCTGGCAAATGAAAAGGAATGGCTACCGTATGGACAGTGGCGGACCTGATAGTAAGATTTTTAAGAGTAAGGATAGCGGTGAAACCTGGGAAGAACTTTCTGGAAATGACGGACTCCCTAAAGGCCCTTGGGGCATTGTGGGTTTGGCCGTATCCCCTGTGAACTCTAGAAGAGTTTTTGCAATAATCGAAGCGGAAGATGGGGGTGTATTCCGGTCTGATGATTCCGGGAAAACATGGAAAAAAGTCAATACAAATCGCTCATTAAGACAAAGAGCCTGGTACTATAGCCGCATTTATGCAGATACGCAAAATGAAGATATCGTGTATGTGATGAACGTAAGCTATGGCGTCTCCAGAGATGGCGGCAAGACGTTTGAGTTGAAAAATGCGCCTCATGGTGACCATCACGACCTGTGGATAGACCCTTTGGATAACCAAAGAATGGCGATAGCCGATGATGGCGGTGCCCAGGTCTCCAATGATGGTGGCAACAACTGGACGACCTACCACAACCAGCCTACAGCGCAGTTTTATAGAGTGACTACCGACAATGTATTCCCTTATCGAATTTACGGTGCGCAACAAGACAACAGCTCTGTGAGAATCAACCACCGAGGAAAAGGTAATAGCATTACAGAAAGGGACTGGGAGCCATCAGCAGGCGGCGAAAGTGCTCATTTGGCTCCAGATCCAGAAAATCCTGAAGTGGTTTACGGTGGGACATTCAAGGGTTACATGATGCGGTTGGATCACAGCACAGGTCAGGTAAGATCTACGAATGTATGGCCTGATAACCCTGCAGGTTCGGGCGTAGAGGTGATGAAGTACAGGTTCAACTGGAACTACCCTGTATTCTTCAGTCCACATAATACCAAAAAGCTATATGCCGGAAGCAACTACCTGCACATGACAACCAATGGAGGACAGTCTTGGGAAGTGATTTCTCCAGACCTGACCAGAGGTAAGCCTGAAACACTCTATTCTTCAGGTGGACCTATCACCCAGGACAACACCGGAGTTGAGTTCTATGCTAACATCTTCGCTGGAGAAGAGTCTGAGCAGGAAGAAGGTGTAATCTGGGTAGGAAGTGATGATGGCCTGGTGCACGTAACAAGAGATGGTGGTGAGAACTGGGAGAACGTAACGCCACCCATGTCTCCTGAGCTGAACATGATCAACTGCATTGATGTCAACCCGCACAAACCTGGTGGGGCCTACGTGGCAGCAACATCTTACAAATTTGGGGACTACACACCTTACCTCTATAAGACTGATGATTACGGAAAAACATGGAAGCTGATTACAAAAGGAATTCCAAGCACCTACTATACAAGAGCCATTAGAGCTGACCTCAAGCGCCCGGGATTGCTGTATGCCGGAACAGAGTGGGGCATGTATGTGAGCTTCGATGATGGGAGCAATTGGCAGTCACTTCAGCTGAATTTACCAATAGTCGCCATCAGAGACTTACATGTAAAGGGCAATGATTTGATCGCGGCTACTCACGGTCGTAGTTTCTGGCTAATAGATGACTTGACGCCACTGCATCAGCTTTCTGACGAAGTGGCCAACAGTAATTTCTATCTGTTTAAGCCAGATGATAGCTATAGAATGAATCAAGGAGGATGGGGTAGACCAAATCTGAAACTACAAGGTCAGAACCACCCTAATGGTGTGATTTTCCAATACTATGTGAAAAACATGGATGAGTCTACCAAAGCCAAGTTGGAAATTATGGAAATGGATGGAGACGTTATCAAAACGTATTCTACTGACGCCAAGAAGAAGAATGAGAAACTTACCGTAAAGAAAGGTGGCAACTCCTTCGTGTGGAACATGCGTTATCCCGGGTTCAAGACCTTCAAAGGCATGATCTTCTACAGCTCGCCCAACAGAGGCCCTAAGGCCGTTCCGGGCACCTACAAGGCCAAACTGACCATTGGGGAAGAGACAATGGAACAGGAGTTTACGATACTCAAAGATCCAAGACTGCCTAATACGCAACAAGACTACCAGGACCAGTTTGATTATCTGATCAGTGTTAGGGATAAGGTATCTGAAGCCAATCAGGGCATCATTGATATACGAGATACCCGAGAGAATCTGAATTATCTGAGGGAAAAGATCGGTGGGGATGACAACTATTCAGACCTAAAGAAACTAGCTGATGAGTTGGATGATGCCATGGAAGTCATCGAAAACAACATCCATATGACGAAGAATCAGAGTTATCAGGACCCACTCAACTACGGCATCAGAATCAATAACAGGATTGCCTTTTTGATGGCCGATCAGCAAAGGGGAGATTATCCTCCAACGGACCAGGCTAAAGCCTTCCTTGAAGAAGTAAGCAAAGAGCTTGAAAAAGAACTGGGTGACCTAAAAAGACTATTGGATGAAAAGGTACCTGCTCTCAATAATGCAGTTGAGGAGAAAGGACTTAAGTTACTGAATAACAAGCAAGAAAAGGAAGATATGTAAATCGCTAATCTAGTAGATTGACCTATTTTTCGTATGTTGGGATCATGAAAGAAATGAGTTGCAGATTCATCGCTTTTTTGATCCCGATTTTTTTTGTCTTGCAGTCAATTGGTCAAACGGATATCGCGCAAAAGGAAGCTGCACTCAAGAGCCAATATGGTGTAGAAAAGCTGATCAACCTGACCTCTCTTGCCCAGCACTTCGATGATGTAGATAGTAAGAAATGTTTGAAATACGCCAGGCAAGCTCAACAACTCTCCAATAACCTACTCAAGTCTGGTTTGCCTATACCCGATGAGCAATGGTCACACATTGTACAGGCTAAAGAAGTCTATGGGCAAGTACAGTATAAACGGGGTAAGTACCTGATAGCCCGAGAAGCATTCCAGGAAGCTTCAGAGTATGCTTTGATGCGGTCTGGCACTTCCAGCATCGCGAACACCTACCTTGACAAAATAGACTCCCTCGGTAGAGCAGGAAAAGTAAAAGATAATCCCTTTAAGAGCATCATGCGTGAAATCGACATTGGGGCCGCCATCAACAACTCGAGCAACAATGTAGCCGTGAGCCTGGAGTTGCAAAAAGCCATATCCGCAGAGAAAGCTGGTGATACGGCAACAGCCATCGCACAATACGAAAAGGCCGCAGACCTGCTAAGCAACGCTGCTTCCAAAGATCGAGCAAAACAAGTCCAGCAGAAACTTGATAACTATCGGCAACTTCAGGAATTGAGGAATACCTCGCTAGCGCTTCCGGAGTATGATACACTAGATAGAAGATTGCTCTCATCCTTCGACCTAAACCAGTTGGAACCCATACAGCTACAGCAAATAGAAGAGGTAGAAAATAAAGCCAAAGCCTCAGAGGCCAAAGGCGACTATAAGGCTGCTCTCAACTATTACCAGCAGTATCTAAATCTGCAGGTCAAAATGCAACAAGACAGTCTCCTAAGACAGCAGCTACTTCTACAAACCGAGCAAGAGATGGAGCGACTGGAGCAGGAGAAAGAGCTGGCTGACCTGAATATCCGCACCATCCAATTAGAAAAGCAATCCGAAGAAGATCAGAAAAACACCTTCATCGTCATCACCTGCTTAGTCGTTGTGGCCATTGCCGTGATTCTCTTCTTTTACCTCGGTAGAATAAGGAAACACCAGGCATTATCAAGGGCTTATCACGATTTGGATGAAGCCAAACTGGAACTGGAAGGCGCAGAAAAACGGATCTCTAGATTACTGGAGCAGCAGGTATCCCCTGATATTGCGCAGACGCTTATTGAGAAGGAGCCTGAAATCAGAAGAACAGTAGTTACCATTATGTTCCTCGATATCAGGGACTTTACGCCCAAGGCTGAACAAATGGAGCCAGCGGACTTGATCGCCTATCAGAACTGTGTGTTTGGGTTTATGATCGAGATCGTCAACAAGTACCACGGCAATATCAACCAATTCCTTGGAGATGGCTTCATGGCCACGTTTGGTGCCCCTAAGTCTTACGGTAATGACGCAGCCAACGCCTTTAATGCGGCCCATGAGATTTTAGCAGGATTACCCCGTCTGAATGAAGAAAATGATATTCCCTTGACGAAAGTGGGGATAGGACTCAATACAGGAGAAGTGGTGGCGGGTAATGTGGGAACAGATTCCAGAAAGCAGTTTTCCATCACAGGCAATACCGTCATAGTTGCCGCTCGACTGGAACAGCTCAATAAGCAGTTTGAATCGAGCTTGATCCTGAGTGATCTCACGAAACAAGAACTCAACGGTGAAATGCAAGGCAGTATTTACAAGGAAGAATGGGTCACCTTAAAAGGCCGCACGGAGCAGGAGCGCGTTTTTATCTACCAATCCTGATTTGTTGGAACCAATCTACGTAACACATGTTACTAGACAGAGTGGTTCAATTTTACACTTTTGAAAGAAACAGCAGATTTTGATATTGTGGTCATTGGGGCCGGTTTGTCAGGCCTTTTGATAGGAAGGCAACTCCAGCAAGCAGGTCTCAACGTGGTGATGCTAGAGGGTAGAGATAGGATAGGAGGTCGCATTCATTCCGTAGATACTGCAAATGGTACAAGGGTGGAAATGGGTGCCACGTGGTTCGGCCCACAGCATATCCATTTGCGAAAGTTGCTGGATACATTGCAAATAGAGTCTTTCGAACAGTACATGCAGGGTATTACGCATTACCAACCAGACCCCAATCAGCCAATACAACAAATCCAACTACCACCACAGCCACCTTCATATAGAATAGCAGGTGGTACAAAAGCACTGATTGATAAGCTGGCTGAAGGATTGCTGCATGTCCATATTGGGGAGAAGGTGAAAGCCGTAGACTTTTCAGAGCAATTAGTAAGTATTCATACTGATAGTGAAACCTATCAAGCCCAAAAGGTTATCAGCACTTTGCCTCCCGCATTACTGGTTTCCAATATTCAGATCACACCTCGGTTACCAACATACGTGGTAAGCATTGCTCAGCAAACACATACTTGGATGCATGACTCCATTAAGGAGTCTTTGGTATATGAGAAGCCATTCTGGAAGGAGAGAGGCTTCTCCGGAGCGCTCTTCAGCAATGTAGGACCAGCCGTGGAGTTTTACGACCAATCCAATTCCTACAATGACCGATATGCCCTCTGTGGTTTTCTCAATAATGGTCTGGCTCACCTTTCCAGAGAGCAAAGGAAAGAATTGCTGCTAGCACAACTAGAACAAGCTTATGGCCGGGAGGCCAAGGAATATATCGAATACCTAGAGACTAATTGGAGAGAGGAAATCTTCTCCTCGGATGGATATCAGGACCTGGTACCACATCAGGCAAATGGCCATCCTATTTACAAACAAGCGCTATACGATCAACGCTTCTGGATTGGTGGAACGGAAACATCAACTGTATATGGAGGATATATGGAAGGAGCTGTCTACAGGGCGCATGAAATAGTCAAGGAAGTTTTGGCTACCAGTAAGCGGTCAGTCCAATAACTGTAGTAAAACAGAATCTGCATTCAACATCTCTTGTTCATAATATACCATGTCTTCAAGTACAGACTGAAGGCCCGGAGAACCATTATACAGAATTTCAATAGCTTGTTGTGATGTCTCCAGGTACTTGCCATTGAGGTAGTGGACCTTACTCAACGCATCGACAATGCCCAATTCCATTTCGACCAAAGCGCCGGTTGCTTGTGCAATCTCCCACGAACGATTATTGACGAATGCAGTCTTCAATTGGATATTGTTTTCGCCATAAAGAATAAGAGAATCTCCCGTCACCGTCATTTGAAGTAAAAAGTCGTCTAGTACCAAGACACGCTTGCTGTCGAGAGAGACAACTCTAATACCGTCCGTTTTCCTTGACGCGTTGAACATCAGATGTTCAGAGAGAAATCTCGTTAACTGGTCATCGTCATTGATGTCAATAGGTAACTCATGAATAGGGATGACTCCTGAAATATGAGTATTAGAATAAAGCTCCTTCAATAGCTGTCGACGATAATCTAACGAGCTTCGGATTGAAATGTCATTTTGAACGATCTCCGTTCTGATAGCATTTTTCACCCTCTTGACGGTGTTGGCGGTCTTCAAAGAATCACGCCAGTTGTTAAGAAACAAAGCCAGTAGCACCGCAAAAACGATTGAAATGAACTCGATTAGCAGACTTCTGCCAGAAGAATTGGAATTAACCATGACCAAATGTAATAGATCAGGTTGTTCTTTCTTCTTAAAAAAATATGGGAATTACTGAAACTATTTTATTTGAATGTATGTACATATATGTAT
>CAZZHO010000115.1:0-9470 GCA_964653795.1 uncultured Roseivirgaceae bacterium
TGAAAGACATGAAGACCATTCGTCGTGCGATTTTGGCGACGATCATCTTGGTTACCGGGTTGAATTTGTTGGTCTTTATCCTGGGACTAACAGCGATGGTCTTTTTCCCCAATTTGCCAACGGGTGATTTGGCCATGCCCATCATTGCGAAGGCTGTTCTTCCCACGTTCATTGGTACTATTATGCTGGCAGCAGTTACTTCAGCGATGATGTCGACCGTGGATTCGCTGCTATTGGTGGCGGGATCTGCCTTGTCAGAAGATATCTATCAGAACCTTGTGCATCAGAAGGCTTCCAAATCCCGTAGGCTCCTGGTCGCCAGAATCGGTATTTTAATAGTAGGTATAGTGCCTTTGGTTTCAGTTTTAATGGGTTTCGCGGAAGGAGAGTTGATTCAATTTATCGTGGTACTCTTCACGGCACTCATGGCCGCAGGATTCTTTACCCCGGTAGTGATAGGCGTTCTCTGGAAAAGAGGAACAAAGCAAGGGGCCATAGTTTCAATGGTTGGCGGGGTACTGGTTACCGGTCTATGGAAGGCGTTTGGAGATCCATTGATTTATCCTGTACTTCCTGGTTTTGTCGTCAGCCTGGCTGGTTATTTCATTGTAAGCTATTGCACAAAGCCACCCAAAGAAGAAGCCTGGAAACCCTACTTTGAAAAATAAAACAGACCTTACCATCAAATGAAAAGATGCAAGTGCTTTTACATTTGTTAGATCTACCTCTTTCCGAGGGGACGAAGTGGATTAACTAAAGGCTGAAGGAAGCACACCAGAACCGCTTATTTACTTAAGCACAGAGTGAGAAGGGTTAGTAGAGTCTGAATATTTACTCCAGTTCCTCGCGCTCTGCAAGCTCCTATTGGCGTCTGCGATGATCCTGCTACCTTAAGAAAATTCTGAAAAAACGACCTTAACGCTTTAATTAAGCGCCGTTAGAATTGAAATAAGGTAACTACAAAGCGTCTACAAGCTTCAATTTGCACATTCTGACTCACCTCACCTGCGTATGGTAAACATAGATTTGGAATCTGATCATAAAGCATGATCTCATGAATCTGCCTGGTAAGAGAATCAAATCATGCGTATCTAAAACTAAAATACTATGTCAAATACCATCGCCAAAGCATCCCTTTTTAATCGTATCGGAGGAATGAAAGCCGTAGATGCGGCCGTAAAAGTTTTTTACAATCATGTAATCCAAGATGACCGGATCAATACCTTTTTTGAACATGTAGATATGGAAGCCCAATCAGGAAAGATGAAGGCTTTTCTGGCTTTCGCTTTTGGGGCACCTATGAACTATACTGGGAAGGACATGAGTGCGGCTCATTCGCATATGCAACTGACTGAAGAGCATTTTAACGCCGTAGCAGAGAACTTGGTGACCACTTTAGAGTCTTTGGAAGTGCCAAAGGAATTAATTCATGAGGTATTGGTAATAGCAGCAAGCACGAAAGACGATGTACTACAACAGTAGTTGCCGAAACAATTACACGACGATACAAGCCTTTAATCATACAATCATGAAATTTTATAGTAAAGTAAGTCTCATCATGACATTAATAGTGTCATGTGGTATAGTCAGTTGCTCTAAGGATGACAATGGACCGGAAGTGAGAACTGGACAAGTCTCTTTTGGGTCTTACAGCTCAAGTGCTAAACCAAATGCAAAAGTGGCAATGTCAACACCAGCAAAGGCCAGGGTTACCATCGAAAATGAGGTTGGTCAGACTATGTTGGAAGATGGCACAGAGATCGACCTGTACGCTCTGGGTGATGGCTTTGTAAGCGAGAACCTGACGTTATCTCCTGGGGATTATGAACTAACACTCTTCCATTTGTTAGATGAAAACGGTGATATCATTTATGCTGCACCTATCGAAGGTTCGCCTAAAGCCAACAGCGTTGTGGATGCGTTGCCAATTAGCTTTGAAGTAACTCCTGATAATATCACCAAATTGTCTCCGGAAGTTTTGGTCATTGAGGAAGAGGATGACCCGGCAGATTTTGGTTATATCAATTTCGAGTTTGATATAGTCAGCACTTTTGAGTTTGATTTCGCTGTGTTATCTGATTGGGATAGTTCCCTTGTAGCCTCTCAGGTCGTAGTGGTGGAGCGGGATCTTGACTATCAGGAACTGCGCCGGTATGAGACAAATTATGGTGCAAAAGGATTCGAAACGCTTCATTTGAGATTAGATGTTCCGGTACATGAGATACAAGTTGTTTCTTCTGATTACTACAGCCTTAGTTACGTTTCTTTCACTGATCGGATGATTGCTCCTGAGCAATCCTTACCTTGGAATACTATGTTCAAACCTTCTTCGAACAAAGGCAATCTGTTATTTCTGAGCAGGAAAGATGTCACGGTCAAATATTTTGTACCCCTATTTCCATATAATTACCAGTCTTACCTCTTTGTGTATGTGCCGAAGAATCCTGATATACACTTCTTAAGAATTGATTTTGCAGGATGGCACCTGAATGGAGTTGATATGGCAGTGACCCACAATGCTATTGAGAATCCGGAGCCTCTTGGCGCTGGTACAAGCTATGGCATCTCCGGATCCCCTGCAGGATGGGGATGGAAGCCTATGGTGGATCCAACGGTGAACCCCTTTTTTGATCAGGAACCTACTGGTAATTACTTGATGACCGGTTTTCACCAAGATGCGATAGCATTAAGTGATCAGTTAACAAGTCCCTATTTTCGGATTGAAAATCAGATAGCATTTGACAATTTCTTCAATGGAGAAGAGATAGTAGATCTGAGGCTTGAACTCCAGTGGAACTCAAATGAAGGTTTATTCACGACCTATTGTAATGAATGTGGCAGCATCTTCTATGAGTGGGGTGATGGAGCAAAAAGCCATACGGAAAATCCTTTGAGCAGGCAATGAAGGGAAATCGGAAAGACCTTAGTTTCAGGATGTAATTGTGCGTGCCACCTTTGTGTCGGGAGCTTTGACTTTCCTGATTTCAGGCCTATTCAGTTCCTTATGCGGGTGCCTGAGTATTGAAAAAATCCCTTTCGGCGAGTTTGGCATTTCAGATGTTCATTCCAACCACAATTTTGCGTGTGAATTCGATGTACTAATTGATGCCAGTTTCTAATATATTCATTATGCGTACCCTTTCTGTGATTCTCATTTCCTCTGTTGCAGCCTTTACCATGAGTTGCTCGGATGATGATCTTCCAGAGACCAATACTTACAGAATCCCGGTGGTAGTACATGTAGTGCACAATGGCGAGGCGGTTGGCACAGGACCTAACATTTCTGAAGCGCAAGTAATATCTCAGATTGAAGTACTGAATGAAGATTTTAGGAGGAAGGCGGGTACAAATGGGTTCAATACGGATGGCGTTGACACGGAAATTGAATTTTACTTGGCGACCTCTGATCCTGAGGGAAATGAATTGGATGAACCAGGGATTGATCGGGTTGATGGTGGATTACCGATTTGGCCTACTGGCCTCGCTTCTATCATCGATACACGACTCAAACCAGAAACGATATGGGACCCTAACCAATACTTCAATATCTGGACGGTGAACTTCGGTGGATTTGTGGGTAGAAATCTTTTAGGCTATGCGCAGTTCCCATCATCATCTGGCCTACTCGGTTTGGAGGAAGATGAGGGCCTTGCAGAGACTGACGGAGTGGTCATAGGCTATAAGTATTTCGGTAGTTCTGAGAAAGGGGACTTCTCTGATCTTAGTGATACCTATAACCTGGGAAGGACCTGCACGCATGAAGTAGGACATTGGTTAGGGCTACGGCACATATGGGGAGATGGGGATTGCGCGGTAGATGACTTTTGTGACGATACACCCAGAGCTGAGGCACCTAACTACTCATGTTCTGCTAACGTGTCTTGTGGGTCACCTGACATGATTGAAAACTACATGGACTATACTGAAGACGCGTGTGTAAATACCTTTACAGCAGATCAAAAAGATCGAATGTTACAGGTTTTGATGAATAGTCCCAGGAGGAATACTCTATTTCAAAACGTCAATTGACCTGCTTGGAATAGACGCATTCGTAAGTCGAATCGGCAAATCCCTATTGCTTTTTCAAAAGTGCCTTTTGGCTCGTGCTGATTTCGTACCCGTAAATCTTGTAATCGGTATCTTCTCCTGTTCTGGTCTTTCCTGCAATGTCAGTGACTAAGATTTCAAATTCTATTTGACTCTTGTAAAAAGCCAGGCGAGAGGTCAGCAGCTTGCCTTCAACCTCGAAGAAAGAGTGAAGCACATTATCAATCAGCCTCACAGGCAATATGATGCCATTATTCTCATCCAGCCGGAAGAGACCTTTTTCTACGTCATCTACTATTAAAGTGTGGTTTCTTGGTTGATCGCTGTATATAAGACGATACCGGTAGTGGTCTGTAGTGTCTGTCTGAAGCAAGTGGAATTCCATGCTGATGTTGACAGGATCTTTCCCATCGCTTCTGATCGTGAGCTTACCTTTATAAATGCCGAGAAAGTCTTCAGGGAATGACTCGGCTTTTTGCTGGCTATGGCCAATGGTGGTAAAGAACAGCGTCATCGCCAAGAACGGTAAGAACTTTCCTGTCATTCAAAACCTAAGATAGGTCTGTTTTTCCTGGAAGGCTATTTTTCGTCTTGCCTAAATGTCAGTTTCGCTAAGCTGGTATATAGCCACCAGCTCCCGGACGTTTTGAATTTCCAAATGAAAGTCTAACTCTAAATAAAATCACCACGATGCTAATCAATGACTCAAATCTTTTTCTCCTTCTCATATCTTTCTTTGTTTATTTCTTAATTCAAAAATTGAGAATTGAGGATGTAATATTCAGAGTAGGATACTGATAGTAGTAGTTCAGCAATTTGCTTAACGAAATACGAGATGCACGTAATGGGAACCAGTTTTATTAACTCAAAATTTAAGCCCCCATTTCTTTACCTGTGACTTATAAAGGCGGCTTACTTTCAACTCATCAGTGCCCACAACTAGTTTATTTCCACTCATCTTGGTAATGCGATGGCTATTGACGAGGAACGATTTGTGAATTCTAATGAATTGCTCTCCAAGCATCTTTTCCAGTTCTTTCATGCGCATATAGATCAGCTCGGCAGGTCCGTCAGCTAGCACTAATTTCATGTATTCCCCCTTCGCTTCAACATACAATATTCGGTCATAATCTATTCTTATAAATCCGCGGTTCGCTTTAACTACCAGGCACGGTTCTTCTTTGCTTTGCTTTTTGAGATCAACGTATGCTAGAAATCGTGTTATTGCTTTTTGAAATCTTTCAATAGCGAATGGCTTTACCAAATAGTCAATCACTTCAAGTTCGAAAGCTTTTGCCGCGTACTCCTCATAAGCAGTTGTGAATATCACAGCAGGGAGGTGTTCCGTACTTTCAAGAAAGCCAATTCCGGAATGACGAGGCATCCTTATATCCAGGAGGAGAAGGTCAATCTCATTCTTTTTTAGGAAGTCATTGGCCTCGAGAGCAGATTTGAATGACCCTTTTAGCACAAGAAGTTCGGTCTGCTCGATGTAGTTATGGAGCAGTTTCCTGGCCAGTGGCTCATCATCTACTATTATGCAGGAGAAGGAGTTAGCCATTCAATTTCAATGTTAATCTGCAGGCATAACTATCTTGTTGCTGCTCAGTTTCTAAAGAATAGGCATTGGGAAGAAGTAAATCGAGCCTTTGTCTTAGGTTGGATAATCCTATTCCGGACCTCTCTTCTTTATCTATATCATTAATTCTAATGGGGTTTCGTGTTTGAAATACGAGCTCATTCTCATCCATTGTTATATTCAGTATCCATTTTTTATCCAATTGTTCAAAATCACCATGCTTGAAAATATTCTCGATAAAAGGTAAGAATATCATAGGTGGTATTTCATGTTTTTGAATTGAGCCTTCGAAGACTATTTCATGAAATGGTACAGATTCGAATCGTAGAGAGTATAATTTGATCAATGAATTCAGGAAGTCAATTTCTTCTTGAATAGGAATAAGGTCTTTGTCGGCTTTTGAGACCAAATAGCGTAACATTTCGGAGATTTCTAGTAATAATGGAGCTGATTTGTCTTGGTTTTCTATGGCAATCGAATAGATGTTATTGATGGAGTTGAATAGAAAATGTGGTCTAAGCTGATTCTTCAGGAATTTAAGATCTGTCTCATTTTTCAAGGCTTTCCATTCATACAGTTCCTTTTCTTTCTTCCTACGATCTGCTACAATTCTAAAAATCAAAGCCCACCCCACTACAGATAGACCAACTGTCAAATAACGAATAAGAATTAGGTGATCTCCTTCCAGGTCTTTGCTGCCGTTGGGGATTGTGATCATCTCTTTTTCAATATAGAGTCGGACAATGCTGCTTATGATAATGAGTGCTGAGGACCAGAAAAAATATTGACCATACTTCTTGTTCTCATAGTATCTAGGTATAAGAAATGAATAACTGGTGTAGAAAATGATTGGGGCGATGATTATGAACATAGGAACATTCTCCAAAAAGAAAACGAACCCCACGAAGCTGGTTCCTATGATACCTATAGACACTATAAAGAGTATCCAAAGGCTGAGGTGAATAGCTACTGTTCTCCAGTTCAACACGATCTACCAATTATCAGCAAAATAGTGACAAAGCCATACAAACTTCGTAGAGAAGTAGGTCATTCATTGAAGAAACGGTACCACTCATTGAAAGGACACCTTCTCGGTTTAAACCATTACCTATTCAATCCTTCTAAAGCGCGAATTTTAAATAAAAACCAAATGAAACCTTTTTATAAAGCAACAACCAAGGCCTTTACATGGCTTCTTGCTATGAGTTTTTTCATCATGCTGATCTCATGCTCAGATGATTCGGATACGGTGACGGAAGTGGAGAGTGTAGCCACCGAGGACATGGCGGATATCCTTTCGGGGGCACTATCAAAAGATTCACAAGGGTTAGTCGCTCAAATGGAAGCTTCTACAGAAAACGCTCAGGAGCAGGACTTCTCCCAACAAGTGCCAAACGCTGGTGCGAGAACAGAAAAAGTAGCTGTTTGTGGGGAAGAGATTGCAGAAGCTTTTAACCGTAAGAATGCGGAGAACCAGGTCATTGAATTCAACTATGAATTTGAGTACTTCTATGCGTTTTCATGCAATCAAATAATGATTCCAACGGACGTCAACTTCACCATGACGCAATCTGGGGATGTGGATGCACCCAGATTTAGCTCGAGCAACTCAAGTGAAGGAGGCTGGAGCATCAGCGGCCTTGAGATTGCTTCTAATGAATACAATCTCGGTGGCAGCTATGAGCGCGCAGGCCTTCATACCTCTAAAATCAGAGATCAAAACTCTTTTGATTTCGATATGTCCATTCTTTTCACTGATGTGATCATGAACAAAGGAACTTATGCAATTTCAAGTGGTACAGGTACTTTTTCCATTGCAGGAACTGACATCAATGACACGAGCTATTCTTTCGATGGTAGTATAGAATTTTTAGGGAATCAGGAGTTGAGAGTGACCATCAATGAGGATAGTTACATCATCAATGTGAGAACTGGTGATGTTTCCCCAGCCTGAAGAAGAAAACAAGATCTAAGGCTCAGGTTTTAGGCGTTATTACTATGGAAATGGAAAGCCCTCGTTGCTATATGAGGGCTTTTTTTATAGGTATACACTGTCTATTAACTTATTTGAAACTTGACATCAAGGAAGTTTCTAGTATTGGGTTAAGTTAGAGTCCATGATATCCCTAAGTCAACTCCAAACCAATGTTCACAAAAGGCTGAAGCCCGATCATACTCAAAAGGACTATGATGTAATTGTAGTTGGAGTGGGTAGTATGGGTTCATCTACATGCTATCATTTAGCGAAGCAAGGTTTGAAGGTGTTGGGGATAGAGCAGTTTGATATTCCTCACGAAAACGGAGCGCATACAGGACAGACTCGAATTATTCGACAAGCGTATTTCGAACATCCGAGCTATGTTCCTCTTTTGAAAAGTGCTTATGACAGTTGGGGCCAGCTGGAGCAGGAGAGTAGCAGTCGGCTTTTCTTCAAAACAGGTTTACTTTATTTCGGGCCTGAGGACCACTTTCTGATTAAACGTTCTCTTGAATCCGCTCATCAGCATGGTATTCCGATAAATCAAATCTCACGACAAGAGCAGGAATCTAAGTATCCTCAATTCGATGTTCCCGGCTACTATACTCGTATGATAGAGGTAGATGGAGGCTTTATACCACCAGAAAGGGCTATTCTGACATTCACCGATCAAGCACTCAACAATGGCGCGCATATCCATACTAGAGAAAGCGTGCTAGAATGGAAAAGGAAACACGGATCTATTCAAGTAAAAACGGATAAGGGTGTCTACAGCTGTAAAAAGCTGGTATTAGCATCGGGTGCCTGGTCATCAAAAATGGTAAACACGGAGCTTCTCAATGTAACCAGGCAAGTCATCTTATGGGCAAGAACAAAAATGCCTGATCTCTTTGGACTCGACCATTTACCTACCTGGACTTATGCGGATCCATCTGTTCCAGGCATTTATTATGGCTTTCCGGAACTGCCCATTGAGTCGTTTGGAGACCCTGCTGGTATTAAAATCGCACATCATACCAAAGGGGAGGTAACGGACCCTGATAATGTAAAGCGAACCATTTCTAAGGAGGAAGAAGTGGAAGTTTTTGAGAACATCCAAAAATTCATTCCTGACCTGGAATCTGTTGTAGCCTCTAAAACATGCCTTTATACGAATAGTGCAGATGATGATTTTATTGTAGACCTTCATCCAGAAAACGATGATGTGGTCGTGGCTGCAGGTTTCAGCGGGCACGGTTTCAAGTTTGCCAGTGTGATGGGCGAAATACTTAAAGACTTAGTGACGCATGGGAAGACTCAGCACCCGATTGGTTTCCTAAGTATGAAGAGATTTGAGGATGAAAGTCGTTAGCACGTTTCTGCGAAGGACACTATCGAGAACGCTTCTATTTCCTGACCTTTCCACGCAACATACTGGCGTTGCTATTAAAGGGATTGCCGGCGCTCCTGCGAAAGCTCACAATTTGGCCAGTATGCCATAAGGCGTCAGCGATTGGCCCATTTAGCAAATTCCAAAACGGATATTCACTGGTACCACCATCTGCGTATTGGAAAACCATTTTATACCGATCAAAATCTGCATCGTCGCTTTTCTGCAATATGGCACTGGAAGCTTGTATGTTACCAAGTATGGTTTGGCGTTTTTGATCGTAACTCAGGCTTTCCAGCTCAATTGGAAACTTTGTTGGCTTTTCTTCCACCGCATTTCTAAGGATTAATACCAGGTTGTAGATATGATCCACAGTCTCTTCTATGGAGCGAGCATCCTCTCCGGGTGCAAACTGCAGGTCTTCGGCTGTAAGGCTGTCTGTAGCCCAATAAAACCGATATCCGAGTCCATCTACAACTCTTGCTGCCACAAGGCCG
>CAZZHO010000115.1:9570-14064 GCA_964653795.1 uncultured Roseivirgaceae bacterium
ACCATTAGCTTTTTGAAACATATTTAGACACGATACAGACTTCATGCTATATTGTGGATTACTTCAAAAATTGATGATATACCCTTTACAAACCCCAGACTTCAATGAACTTCAACCTTCCTGCTAGAGCTCAAGAATACCTTGACAAACTGAAAGAATTCATGGACAAACATGTCTATCCTTTTGAAAGAGATTGGATAGAGTATAACAAGAAAAACAACCCTGACGGTAATTGGAAGACCTGGACAGAGCATCCTAAGCTTGAAGAACTAAAGGCAAAGGCAAAGGCCGAAGGGCTATGGAATTTGTTTCTGCCTGATGCTGAATTGGCAGAGGGGTTGAGTGTTTTGGAGTATGCCCCACTTGCTGAAGAAATGGGCAGAGTACATGGTGCGGCTGAAATATTCAACTGCAATGCGCCAGATACAGGCAATATGGAGGTACTCTATCACTTCGGTTCGGATGAGCAAAAGGAAAAATGGCTTCAGCCCTTGTTGGCTGGTGAAATAAAGTCTGTTTTCAGTATGACAGAGCCAGAAGTAGCTTCTTCTGATGCCACCAATATTCAGACTTCTATTGAGCTTGATGGAGATGAAATCGTGGTGAATGGAAGGAAGTGGTGGTCAACCGGACTGGGACATCCGGAGGCTAAAATTGCCATTGTGATGGGCAAATCCAGTGGTAGCGATAATAAACATCAGCAGCACAGTATGGTACTAGTGCCGCTTGATGCGCCAGGTGTGAAAATCGTGCGTATGCAAAATACTTTTGGCGCTTACGATGCACCTGCGGGACATGGAGAGGTTCATTACAATAACGTCCGGGTACCAAAGGAAAACCTCATTATGGGATTAGGTGCTGGTTTTGCCATCGCTCAAGGTCGGCTAGGTCCTGGAAGGATTCACCATGCTATGAGATGTATTGGGGCAGCAGAAAGAGCACTGCAATTGGCCATTATTAGAAGTGGCACTCGGGAGGCTTTTGGAAAGCAACTGGCAAGACTTGGTGGTAACGCTGAACGATTTGCTAAAGCCAGACTGTCCATAGATCAGGCCAGGCTGCTCACGCATTATGCCGCCTGGAAAATAGATGAATTGGGTGTGAAGCAAGCGATGACGGAGATCTCTGCGATTAAAGTTGTAGCACCTAATGTCCTGCAGGAAGTGACAGACATGGCCATGCAGATTCACGGAGGGGCCGGCATCTCAGATGATTTTCCACTTACGCAGTTCTTTACGCAAGCGAGAGCTTTACGTTTAGCAGATGGGCCGGATGAAGTGCATCTTCGTATGATTTCAAGACTTGAATTCAGTAAATACCTGAACTAATGTCGATCACGAAGGACTTAGAAAAGGAACAGCAAAAAGGAGAGGAGCTCGATCTTGGTAAGCTCATTCCTTGGTTAAAAGAACATCTTTCAGACATTGACGATCAACCTGAAATCACCCAGTTTTCCGGAGGTGCCTCCAATTGGACCTACCGACTTCAATTTCAAAAGCAAGACTTGATTTTAAGGCGAGCACCATTAGGCAAGAAGGCCAAAGGGGCTCATGACATGCCTAGGGAATATCACCTTCAAAGAAAGCTGAAACCTCATTACCCTTACGTACCGCAGATGCTAGCAGTTTGTGAGGACGAGTCCGTATTAGGTTCTACCTTCTATTTGATGGAACGTTTTGAGGGGATCATCTTAAGGAAGAATCCACCAAAGGAAGCAGAGTGGTCAGAAGATGAAGTCCGTGAGATGTGCTTGTCTTTTTGGGACAAGATGATTGACCTTCATCAAATCGATTACCAGGCCGAAGGATTATCTGGTTTGGGCAAAGGAGAAGGATACATCGAGCGTCAGATCACCGGATGGAATAAGCGTTACGCCAATGCGGTGACCTGGAATGTGCCGTCCGGAAAGAAGGTTATGAAATGGTTGGAGAATAATCTTCCCAATGAAGAAAGGCTTTGTATCATTCACAATGATTTTAGACTGGATAACGTGGTACTCGATCCAAGTGACCCCTCGAACATTATTGGAGTGTTGGATTGGGAGTTGGCGGCGATCGGAGATCCATTAATGGATCTGGGAAATAGCATGGCTTATTGGATAGAAGAAAATGATAACTCATTTATCAAGTCCATGAGGAGGCAGCCAAGCAATATTCCTGGTATGCTGACGAGATCAGAGATCATCGATTATTACGCTGAAAAAACGGGGATGGCCATCGATGACTTCAGATTCTATCGAGTATATGGACTTTTTAGACTTGCAGGTATTGTCCAACAGATTTACTACCGCTATTCAAAGGGGTACACGAAGAACAAGGCCTTCAAAAAATTCTGGATGATGTCCTTTTACCTGATTAAAACCTGTGAGAATATCATAAAGAGTAAGTGATCAAATAACGGGGGTTTACACCCACTTTGACTTTAAATCCTTGTATTTGGTTCTACCTACTGGGATAGACATTCCGTTTTTGAGTTGTGCTGTGTACTTGCTTCCGGAGGTTACTTTGATTTCTTGTATTTCAGACATCTTAATCAGGTAAGACTTATGGACTCTTTCGAACGAATCCAATAGCAGGTGCTCGAGCTTTTCCATAGATTTATCATGAAGCTCCTTGGTGCCATTCCTCAAAATGAGCTCAGTGTAAGTGCCGGCTCCTTTGATGTAAAGCACCTCCTCAATGGAAATTAACTGAACACTATGCCTTTTCCTCACCGCTAGATACTTAACCTGGTTTTGTGGCTTTTCTGTGGATGCTAATCGGTTGAATGCCTGCTCTAACCTTTGCTCATTGAATGGCTTGGGTACAAAGTCCAGGACCCCATACTCAAATGCTGTGATGGCCTGGTCTTTATAAGCAGATACCACTATTGTATGGAAAGGTCGTGACACTGCTGTGGTCAGTAGATCAAAGCCATCTTCACCATTAAGGTTTAGATCCAGTAAAACCAGGTCCAATTCATTGTTTTCGATGAATATCAAGGCCTCCTGCAGCGTATTCAAATGATTCACTGAATCCAAACGATCTCCTAGAATCTCTTGCGTCATGCGCATAATTCTTTTTGCTATTCTGGCCTCATCTTCAACAATTAATACTCTCACCCTGGCTAATGATATATTTTGATGACGTTGCACCACCCGTGTTCCACTGGTTCTGAGACCAACTCCCACTTAGTTTGGTAACTCTCCGTTAAACGAGCTTTTATGTACTTGAGGCCAGTGCCTTCTTTACGATTGGCAGTGTCAACACGTACAGTTTTGGCGTAGGTTAAGAAGGTATATTTCGAGTAGTCTTTTGCTGATTCGAAAGTGAGTTTGAAGCTAATGCTGTTGTCTTCCAATGGTAAGCTGTGGGTAATGCCATTTTCTAGTAGCGTATGAAAAATAGCAGGAGGTACCGTAAGTTCTGGATTTATGCCATGTTCAGTCCATTTGTAATGGATCTCTTTTCTATAGGACATGATATCCAAATGGTTTTTACACAGGTCTATCTCTTGCGTGATAGGTACCAAGGTTTGCCCTTCCATCTGGTTGAGTAAATCGAATTCTTTGGCCAGTGCCTCTATGAACTGAACGCCCTTTTTGGGTGCTTCCTCGACCCAGTCGATCAAAGACGTTAGTGTGTTCATCAGGAAATGTGGCTGTATGTTTTTTTTCACCAATTCTAACTGAAGGCGAGTCGATTGAATCAGCGAACTCTCATAAGCTAATCGTTGCTCTTTCAACCTCAATGAAAGGAGGTACATCATACTCAAAAGAATCAATGCGAATCCAGAGTAAATACTAATGATAAATGGAACAGAATAGCGCAGCACAACACAGAGCAGCAACATGGGCAATACCAATAATGCACCTTTTGCTTTTTTGAAAACACCATAGAGTACGATAGCTAAGGAGAAAATCCACAGGCTGAGGGCCATGTTGTATACTGTAAAGCCGAAGAAGTGGTGATTGAATATAAAAAAGTAGAGTAGAATAACGGCGTAGATACCTAACAGCCATTTTTGTTTTGGAAAAGGGAACTGCTTGGAGAAATAGAGCGGAATCAAGAAGGAAATACCAAACATCAAGCTTGAGATAATCTCGAGTCGTAGCACATGCTGACTGTAATGAATGGGAACAGCCGTTCTAGCGAACTGTGTCATTGCCAAGGCGAAGAACAAAAAGCAGCAAATACTGAAAATAAGCATTTGAAGCTCTTTTTTATTGCCCAGAAACAGAAATAGGAAATAGATAGAGGCCAGTAGAAAGGCTCCGGCAAAAATGTGGATGTAGGAAGTTTCAATAAGACGGTCAGTCAAAAGGTCATCATAATGATCGATTTCCAGATCGTATCTTCCTACATGATCAGGAAAATGATAATTACTTAATCTCAACGCGAGCGTATGTCGGCCTTCTTTGGTCAGATGGGCAGGTATCCTGAATGTAACCCACAGTTCTCCGTCTGGAGCCAATTCTGTCTCTTTTCCCGGATTCCCATTTTTCCCAATTAAAAT
>CAZZHO010000116.1:0-13971 GCA_964653795.1 uncultured Roseivirgaceae bacterium
CAATCGCAAGAGCACTAACCGAAGTAGACGCCGAGTGGAGAAGCCCCCTTAAAAGTGAAGGCTTTCTTACGAGAGATCCAAGAATGGTTGAGCGTAAGAAATACGGTAGAAGAAAAGCAAGAAGAAGATTCCAGTTCAGCAAACGATAATCAATCGATGGAAAAAATTACAAGCAAAGAATTATTGGATGCAGGTGTACACTTTGGACACCTTACCAGAAAATGGGATCCTCAAATGGCGCCATTCATCTTCATGGAGAAGAATGGCATCCATATCATCGACCTTAATAAGACTGTAAAGTACATTGATGAGGCAGCTACTGCCTTGAAAGGTATTGTGAAGTCTGGCCGAAAGGTGATGTTCGTTGCGACTAAAAAGCAAGCAAAAGAGGTTGTAGAAACTGAAGCTAAGAAGCTGAAAATGCCTTTCGTAACTGAAAGATGGCTTGGTGGTATGCTAACTAACTTCTCTACTATCAGAAAATCATTGAAGAAAATGTCTTCAATCGATAAGTTGATGAAGGATGAAGCTTACAACAATCTTGCGAAGAGAGAAAGATTGATGATCACCCGTGAGAGAGCGAAATTGG
Organism: uncultured Roseivirgaceae bacterium; assembly: GCA_964653795.1. GTDB lineage: Bacteria > Bacteroidota > Bacteroidia > Cytophagales > Cyclobacteriaceae > JAWPMT01. The sequence continues at coordinate 590 of CAZZHO010000116.1, forward strand.
AGAGAGTATTGGGTGGTATCGCTGATCTAAACAGACTACCTGCAGCACTTTTCGTAATCGACATCAAAAGAGAGCACATCGCAATTGCTGAAGCTCAGAAGTTGAATATCCCTGTTTTCGCAATGGTGGATACCAACTCTAATCCAAATCTTGCAGATTATCCTATCCCTGCTAACGACGATGCTTTCAAGTCTATTCAGTTGATCACTTCTTACATCAGCAAAGCGATGGAAGAAGGATTGAGCGAGAGAAAGAAGGACAAGGAAGAAGCGAAGCTGGAGGAAGAGGAAGCTGCCAAGAAGGCAATGGACGAGCAGCCAGCGGAATAATATAAACGTTACATAATATTCTAATAAGACTTTGAAATTGAACATCAAAGAAATTTGGTGTTCAATTTTTGTTAATACACACTTCAAAAAAGAAAAATCATATGGCAATTACTGCGAAAGAAGTAAATAAACTTAGACAAATGACCGGTGCAGGCATGATGGACTGCAAAAAGGCTTTAGTGGAAGCTGAAGGTGATTTTGACAAGGCAATTGAGCTACTTCGTAAAAAGGGTCAGAAGGTATCAGCCTCCAGAGCGGACAGAGAAACTTCAGAAGGTGTTGTTTTCGCACACACCAATGCAGATCAGACAAAAGGCATTCTGATCGCTTTCACTTGCGAGACTGACTTTGTTGCTAAAAACGAAGACTTCATAGCATTAGGTACTGCTATTACTGAAAAGGCATTCGAAACAAATGCAGCGGATGTTGAGGCTATCAAGGCGTTGGAAATCGATGGGTTGACAGTTGCTGAGAAAATCGTAGAAGCTACTGGTAAAATTGGTGAGAAGCTTGAAGTATCAGCTTATCAAACTATCGAAAGTGAAGCAGTAGTTCCTTACATCCACTCTAACAAGAAACTAGGTGTATTGGTAGGGTTGAAAAACGTAAACGGCGCTAGCGTAGATGAAGCTGGTAAAGATGTAGCCATGCAAATCGCGGCTATGAACCCAATAGCTGTTGATAAGGATGGTGTAGATTCTGCTACTGTCGAGAAAGAAATCGAGATTGGAAAAGAACAGGCTAGACAAGAAGGTAAGCCTGAAAATATCCTTGAAAAAATCGCTCAAGGTAAGCTTAACAAGTTCTTCAAAGACAACACACTATTGAGCCAGGCTTTTGTGAAAGACAATTCAATGTCTATCGAGAAGTATTTGGATGGTGTTTCTAAAGGATTGACCGTTTCTGATTTCAAAAGAGTTCAGATCGGATAGTTAAATCCAATTGAGAAATTAGAAGGCGACTTAGGTCGCCTTTTTTCGTTTTATGGCTGTCCAGCTTCCCCTGATTCATGATTTCTCACTTTGATCTGGTCATTCACCTGTAGCTTCTCTTCTTCTATTTCTTCCTGTGTTTTGAGCAAGCTGAGGTCTGGCTGACCCGCATTTACCCAGCAGGTAAACCAAAAGTCACCCACCATCTTTATAGCCGCTCTCATTCTTTTTTCTACCATGCCGTCCAGCGCATTGTGATATGCTTTTGAGAAGTCATAGGAGTAAACTCTCACGGTACTTGATCCTCGTTCTTCGTAACTGTATTTTTTTGATGGAGGGAATTTTTCGGTTAATTCCTTTTCAAATCTTAGTACCGAGTCCATGGCTAGATGGGCAGCAGTTACCGCATCCCACGCTCTTAATTGTGGATTTTCAATGTAGGTAGCTTTTCCTACGAAAAAGTCATACTCTTCGAAGAATAGCTCGGGCAGCCTCGATTCCCAAAAGCCATGGATTCCCTTTTGGTTGGTTAGTTGTCCGTTATAGTTTTCTGTAGTGTGCAGAGGCACATTTGAGTCCCCTATGTAGTGTCCCAGGTCCGCTGAATATCTCAAGACCTTATCGAGGTTGAGTTCTTTGAATGCTTCTTCCAACCGATAGCGTACCCTATTGACATGCCAGGGCACAATGCCATAAGCGTTTAATGTATCCTCAGTATACTTAGCCACTGCATCTTTCCAATACCTTGGCATGACTTCCAAAGCACTGTCTCCATAAACATCCAAATCGATGTAATGCCTGGGAGCCTCCAAGGGATTGACATATCTGCGCATATCAGGATTTACTGCCTTTTCCATCAGGTATTGGATGTGTTGCTTGTAGAATCCGATCATTTCTGGAGGAAGGGTGAATACTGCCAGCCGATTGATTTTTCGGTGTGCAAAGAAGCCCCACTTTGGTTTTTCACTAATTGTCCAAGCTTCAGATAGACAGGAAAGAGTTAATCCAACCAAAAACAACGTGATTCTCAAACAATTAGTGAGTTTCATGTGAGTGTTTGCTTTGTTTTTAAATGGATTAAAATTATCTTTGCGATCCTTTTTAAAATAACAGAGTAAGGAATAACATGGCTAATCATAAGTCGGCGGAAAAAAGAATCAGGTCTAATGCTGCAAAAAAGGACAGAAATAAGTACCAGCACAAGACTACAAGAACTTATATCAAAAGGCTAAGGTCCTCTTCCGACAAGACTGAGGCAGAAGGCTTATTGAAAGAGGTTTCTTCAATGCTCGATAAACTGGCTAAAAGAAACATCATACACAAGAATAAGGCTTCAAACCTAAAATCTAGCTTGACTAAGCACGTGAATGCTTTGAGCTAATAATCAAGAAATTCCTAACATTGAGCCTCGATAGTTTATCGGGGCTTTGTTGTTTCTAGCCAATTCTATTTCGTGTCAATCGACAATCTCACTATTAAGAATTGGGCCGAAGAAGATCGGCCCAGAGAAAAACTTCTTACAAAAGGGAAAGGAAGCTTAAGCAATGCTGAGCTCATTGCCATTTTGATAGGTTCCGGGACCAAGGAGAAGTCAGCTGTTGAGCTTTCTCGAGAAATTTTGGCTTCTTGTGACAATGACCTTCATAAGATCGCGCAGTTGGGAGTGGATGAACTTCAGCAATTCAAAGGCATCGGGGAGGCCAAAGCCATTAGCATAGTCAGTGCGCTAGAACTAGGAAGACGAAGAAAGGACAGTCATGCAATCAAAAAACCTCAAATTATGTCTTCGGTACAGGCATATGAGTATATGAAAGGTGACCTTTTGGATCAGCCCCATGAAGAGTTTTGGATTGTCCTTCTCAAACGCAATAATGAAATCATTGGTAAAGAAGTTATCAGCAAGGGTGGAGTTTCAGGGACAATGGTTGATGCCAAGATTCTATTTAAAAAAGCTTTAGCGGCTCTTGCATCGAGTATCATTTTAGTGCACAATCATCCTTCTGGCAACTTAAAGCCAAGTAACGCTGATATTACTTTGACCAAAAAATTGAAAGAGGCAGGTAACACACTGGACATTCAGGTGGTTGATCACTTGATTATCGCCGGTGAGAGTTATTTGAGTTTTGCAGATCAAGGATTGATATGAAGAAGATTATTTGGATAGCAATACCCATTTTGGCTATTGGATTTTGGTTCCTTTCTTCGGGTGACGATTCTGCCTATCTGAATCAGGTAAATGATGAGATAGAAGAGAGAAAGGATTTTTTGAAGAGCGATCCCCAATCCCCATTTGTGCTTTTTGAAGTTCCCTATACAGAGCCTGAATACTTTCCTATTGATGCGAAGTATAAAGTGAATGCTAGAGTGGAGCGATTGGACACCAAGTCTGTGATTCAACTGGCGGATAATAAAGGGGAAAAGCAACGATATCAACGATTTGCTTGGCTACATTTTCGCCTTGATGGGCAAGCACATAAGTTGATGGTCTTGAAGCCTGCAGGATTTGGAGCTAATGACTTTTTCTTCCTGGCATTTAGTGATGAGACGAGCGGTGATACCTCTTATGGGGGTGGCCGATACCTTGATGTGGAAATTGGAAAATCGGATAAGGTCGTACTGGATTTCAACTTGGCCTACAGCCCTTATTGTGCCTACGTAGAGGAATATTCTTGTCCCCTCCCTTTACGTGAGAATAGACTCGGTTTACTAATAGAAGCAGGTGAAAAATATGTCTATGATTATTAATTGATGAGGATCAAATACTAGGGAGTCACATTTTATATTTTTGCCGATTCGTTAGCAACTTCACTACGAGATGAGCATTAACATTCGGAGACTATTTTGGTCTTAGCCGGATGAATGTTTTTGTGAATTCCAGGTGAAAGATTTAACAGACAATACACATGAAAATTTCGCATTCCTGGCTGTCAGACTTCATTAAACTGGATCAACCAACTGAGGAGGAGATATCTGAGGTTTTGACCCAGGTGGGTTTGGAAGTAGAAGGTGTTGAGAAGGTTGAGAAAATTCCAGGAGGTCTGCAAGGACTGGTTGTAGGAGAAGTCATTGAATGTGAACAGCATCCAAATGCAGACAAACTCAAAAAGACCTTAGTCACTATTGGTGGAGATGAAGATCTACCTATCGTTTGTGGGGCTCCAAATGTGGCAAAAGGACAGAAGGTAATTGTCGCTCCTGTCAATACGACTATTTACCCAACTAATGGAGAGCCTTTCAAAATCAAAAAAGCCAAGATTCGAGGAGAAGTTTCTCAAGGAATGATTTGTGCTGAGGACGAAATTGGTCTGGGAACAGGTCACGATGGGATTCTTGTGTTGTCAAATGATGCTGTTATTGGCTCTTCTGTGGCCGAATTATACGCTCTTGAGGATGATACTGTCTACGAAATAGGTCTTACTCCCAATCGAGGAGATGCGGCCTCACATTTTGGATCAGCTAGAGACTTAAAAGCTTTCTATAAGAAAGAGATCACTTTTCCTCAGATTGGTCAACTTGATATATCAAAGGACTCACCCATTGAGGTAGAAGTTGAAAACTTCGAGGCTTGCCCTAGATACTCGGGAGTTACGATCAGAGGTATAAAAGTTCAGCCATCACCTGAATGGTTGCAGTTCCGTCTAAAATCAATTGGTCTTACTCCCATTAATAATATTGTTGACATCACTAACTATGTCTTGCATGGTATAGGCCAGCCTTTGCATGCTTTTGACGCTGATAAAATCAAAGGAGGCAAGGTGATTGTCAAGACGTTGCCAGGAGGAACCAAATTCACGACACTTGACGAAAAAGAGCGATCTCTAAGTGATAAAGATTTGATGATATGTGATACTCAGGATGGTATGTGCATAGCAGGTGTTTTTGGGGGTATTCACTCAGGGATTACCGAATCGACCACAAGCATATTTCTGGAGAGCGCTTACTTTTCTGCCGATTGGGTCAGGGCTACAGCTCAACGACATAGTTTAAGTACAGATGCTTCCTTCCGGTACGAGAGAGGTACCGACCCTAATATGACTATAGATGCACTTAAGTATGCTACTTCATTGATCCTGGAGTTAGCAGGGGGTAAAGTCGGTTCTGATTGGATAGATATTTACCCAAATCCAATAAAGCCTGTTGAAATAGCTACTACTTATGAATACATCAATCGGATCATAGGGAAGGAACTCTCAAAGGAGGAAATCAAGTCTATTTTAGAATTACTCGATATCAGTATTGAAAACAAGCAAGGAGATCATTTTGTAGCGACAGTTCCACCCTATAGATCAGAGGTAACAAGACCTGCTGATTTGGTGGAGGAGGTATTGAGAATCCATGGGATTAATAATGTGGAAGTAGATCCTTTCTTCTCTACTGACTTCCTTTCTGAATTCAATGAGAACGAGCCTTACAAGATTCAGGAAAAGGCATCACACCTTTTGGCGGGATTAGGCTTTCATGAGATGGTGACAAATTCCCTCACCAACGCTGCTCATGATGAAAAGCTTGGCCTTGGAGGCCAGCCTATTAAAATCCTCAATAAGTCCAGCGAGGAGTTGGGAATTATGAAGACTTCACCTCTTTACACTTCTCTGGAAGTACTGAAGCATAATATTAATAGACGACAGCCTAATCTTAAGCTTTATGAGTTTTGTCGGACCTATGAGAAAACCGAGAAGGGCTATTCGGAAAAGGAATGGCTCACCATTTTGGTGACCGGTGATACCGAAGAATCGTGGCATGCGGAAACAAGAAAATTGGGGTTTCATGACCTTGCAGGCCCTGTCGTGAGTCTATTGAATCATCTTAATTTACCTGCATCTGAGAACAGAAAACTTGCTGCAGACAAAAGCTTTCAAGGAGGACTTGAATTAATCATAAATACCAAGACCATAGCTAGAGTAGGTAGCGTTCAATCGGAGGTATTGCGACATTTTGAAATAGGTCAAGAGGTTTATTATGCGGCTATTGACTGGCAGTTGGTGATAAAGTATGTAAATCCTGGCCATGAGTTTAAGTCCATTCCAAAATTCCCTGAAGTTCGAAGGGACTTATCCCTTGTAATCGATGAATCGGTTTCATTTGCTGAGATTGAAGAGATTGCTTTCAAGTCTGAGAAAAAATTGCTAACTAGAGTCAATGTATTCAGTGTCTACCAGGGAGACCGAATTGAGCAAGGTAAGAAATCATATGCTGTGAGTTTTTTCCTCCAGGACACAGAGAAAACACTAAACGACAAACAAATTGATCGCGTGATGAGCAATTTGATAAAACAATTTGAAGAAAGACTAAGCGCCACTATAAGGAGATAAATGAGTACTTACCGACCGCTCTCTCAAGAAATAGATACCCTGGAAAGGAAGGTGAAATTACTTCTAAGGGAGTATAAAAAGCTTAAAGAAGAGCTGAATACTAGTCAGCAAGAGAATGCCCGATTGAAGTCGGAATTGAACGTAAAAGAGGGTGAAGTTTCCAACTTCCAAAATAAGTTTAAAATCAGTAAACTTGTAGGCAACATGTCGGTAGAGAGGGAAGATTCGAAGGAATTGAAGGAAGTACTCGATGACTATATAAAGGAAATAGATAAATGCATTGCCCACTTGGGTGAGGCGTAATTAATCCTGAATGGCGGATTTATCCATTAAACTAAAGATTGCGAATAGGGAGTATCCGATGCGTGTAAAAGCTGAGGATGAGGAGCGGATAAGAAAAGCCGGAAAGGGCATAAATGAGAAACTGAGAAAATACAAAGATCAATTTGGCATAGATGACAATCAGGATCTTTTGGCTATGGTGGCCTTTGATTGTCTGGTAGAAAAGATGAAGAGCGAGGAAGAGAGTGGCTCGGAAGATACTTTTTCTGCTTCGAGGTTGGCAGACCTCAACGATCTTATTTCTGATACCCTTTAGTTAGTACATTTCAATTCAACTGATTCCGTCTCTATCCCTAAAAGATAGATAATGGACTACATAGCTGTAATTGGAGCACTCATAGCCGGAATCTTCGGAGGATATTTGGTTCAAAGAGTTTTATTGAAGAAGAACCTAGAAGCCAAGCTTAAAAAAGCAGAAGGTGAAAGGGCCAGTTTATTGAAGGAGGCTGAGCTACGAGCCGAGAATATCAAAAAGGACAGAATTCTAGAGGCCAAAGAGAAATACATCAAGCTAAAAACAGAGTTTGAAGAGGAGGCCAATCGCAAGAAAAATCAGATCATTTCTAATGAAAATAAACTAAAGCAACGAGAGGCTAATCTTTCAAAGCAAATCGAAAGTAATAAGCGCTCGGAGGCTGAATTGGAATCGCTAAAGGAGAATGTTGCCGCCCAACTAGACATAGTCAAGAAGCGCAAAGAGGAGTTTGAAAAACTCAAGAATCAGCAGGTATCCATCCTTGAAAAAGTCTCTAATCTAACAGCCGATGAAGCTCGAGAAAAGTTGATGGAAGCTCTGCAGGATGAGGCAAGGACAAGTGCCAGTCAGCATATTAAGCAGATTGTTGAAGAGGCCAAACTCACGGCCACTAAAGAAGCTAAGAAGATTGTACTGCAGACCATTCAGCGTACTGCTACCGAGCATGCTATCGAAAACTGTGTGTCCGTCTTCAATATTGAGAGCGATGATATTAAAGGAAAGATCATCGGTCGAGAAGGACGGAATATTAGAGCCTTGGAAGCAGCCACTGGCGTGGAGATTATTGTAGATGATACTCCAGAGGCTATTATCATTTCAGGATTCGATCCGGTGCGGAGAGAGATTGCCAGGCTTTCATTACATCGCTTGGTGCAAGATGGAAGAATTCACCCGGCCAGAATCGAGGAGGTAGTTGGCAAAACCAAGAAAAACATTGAGGAGGAGATAGTAGAGATTGGAGAGCGAACGGTGATCGATCTGGGGATTCATGGCCTGCATCCGGAGCTCATCAAGATGGTCGGTCGAATGAGGTTTAGATCTTCCTATGGTCAAAATTTATTACAACACTCCCGAGAGGTTGCCAAGCTGTGTGCGACGCTAGCTGCCGAGTTGGGATTGAATGTCAAGTTTGCGAAGAGAGCTGGTCTTTTACATGATATTGGTAAGGTATGGCCTGAAGAGCCAGATACACCTCACGCTTTATTGGGGATGGAGCTTGCTAAGAAGTACAAGGAGAATAAAGAAGTCTGTAACGCTATAGGCGCTCACCATGACGAGATTGAAATGACTTCCATGATCTCTCCAATCGTGCAGGCTTGTGATGCTATTTCTGGTAGCCGGCCAGGTGCCCGAAGAGAAGTAATGGAGTCTTATATCAAAAGACTTAAGGATTTAGAGTCTCTGGCATTAGGCTTTGATGGAGTCAATAAATGCTATGCTATTCAGGCAGGCAGAGAACTCCGTGTTATGGTCGATGCTGAACAGGTCGGAGATAAGGAGGCCGGGGATTTATCTTTTGGTATTTCACAGAAAATAGAGAAGGATATGCAGTATCCTGGGCAGATTAAAGTAACCGTGATAAGAGAGACTAGAGCGGTTGCTTTCGCGAAGTAGTCAGCTTGCTACATTCACCTTTACATCTTCTAAAAACTGGCCTACAGAAGCATGATCCCGTATGATTTCTTTCTCCTCATTATCAATCAGCACCTTTAGATTATAGCCTTCTCTGGTAAGCTTCGCTTTGATAGATTTCTGGTCATCCCAGGCAAAGCCAAAACTAATCACATATTCATCCGTGTCTTTTTCACGCAACTTAAAATCTGCGAATACCTGGGTGTCCAGCCCAACGGTATCAAAAAGGGCCTTGAGCAATGGATGAAAAAACTCTCTTAGATGATTGTGTAGGTCTCTTTTGAAGTAAGAGGCCCTTTTCAAACGCTGATAAATAGCCAGGCCCGCCATCGCCATACCTAATAGGGCCATGGGAAAGCTGCTGGTAATGACGGCTACAATGATATTGAAGATAGAGAATACCCAAAGTAGCATGATAGCAGACTTCAGGGTCTTGGTAGTTTTGTCTATCAGTACGTCATATCGCACGATATCATCCAGGAAAATAAGCCAGTCTTTCACAGTCTTTTCATCAGTAGCATCTTTTTCAATCAAAAAACGCTTTTGAGTATCGGACATATTTTGAAATAAATCCTGAGCCTGTTTTCCTGAATTCATGGGTTTAAGATAACGCTTTTAGTTCGTCTTCTGTGTAATCAGTAGGAAGACCAATGTGCTGAAAGTCATCCACTTCTTTCTTGAATTCTTCAAGCCTTATCCTGATCCTCTTATAAGCGGGACCACCCAGTGGTAAGTGTACAGGAGGGTTCTCGATTTCAGTCACATCGTACATGGCTTGTGCGGCTTTCACAGGACTCCCAACTTGTTGACCACTTACTGATTGAATGGCGCCCATATTCTTATTGGCTGAGTCCGCATAGTCATCAATTTTTCCTCCAGTGAAAGTAGCTGATCTACCAGCCCAATCCGTTCGGAAAGGACCTGGTTCTATATTCGTTACTTTGATGCCAAGATGCTTGGTTTCAGCAGCCAAAGCCTCTCCAATGCCTTCCAGAGCAAATTTGGATCCATTGTAAATCCCTACTCCTGGGAAACCATTTAGTCCGGCAATAGAAGTGATATTCAGAATGTGCCCGGATCTATTTTTTCTCATGGCAGGTAATACAGCCTGGATCAGTCTTACACAGCCATAGACGTTGACATCAAACTGCTTATGCATTTCCTCTTCGGAGATTTCCTCAACAGGTCCTATAGATCCATAACCAGCATTGTTGACCAAAACATCTATGGTACCGAACTTCTCAATGGCCAATTCTACACCAGCTCTTACCTGATCTGGATTTGTCACATCCAGCATTACACCATGTGTTTTACCAGGGACTAGTTCATTGAATTCGTCTACCTGACTTTCCTTTCTAAGTGTACCGACCACTGTATCCCCTTTGTTTCCTGCTATGATGGCCAGTTCTCTGCCAAATCCTGTTGAACATCCAGTGATGAACCAAACTTTACTCATTTTTTTGCTTTCAATTTTAATATCTCCAACTTGTTAAATCCGCGTCTTTAGGAGCACTATCGTTTATTCGCTGCATGATTTTGTCTACATACATCGTATTATATCTAAGACGTGAAATGTGATTTGGGTTTTCCTGATCTCCATTCCAGCAGTGCTCTGCGCGATCTCCATAATCAACCTCTCCACCGTAATATGGGTTCGTTGTTCCTTCTAAAAATTCTTCCATTAGGTAGACAGCATTATTCAGGTAGTAATTGTCCATATCTCCGCAGTAGATTCTGATTTTTCCTTCTAATTTTTCTCCTAACTCATCCCAATCCCTTTCTAAGATGTATCGAAGGTCGTAGTTTTCTTTCCAGTATGCTGCCACCTCTGGATTGATATCCCCAGACTTTTTATCCCAAAGTCGCTTCGGGTAGCCATCTGTATCCTGCGGCGAATAAGTTGCTTCCCAAATATCCCATTGCTGTCCGGATCGGCTGTTGTCTCCTAAGGCCAATTCTCTATGATTCATATCTCGAAGAGTGGAAGAAATATTTCCCAAATAATCCCTATGACCAGGGACTAAAGTTTCTTTGAAGTCACTCTCTAAGAAATACGCGTTTTTGTCTTCATAAATATTGGTCAGGCAATAAGCTCGAAAATCAATTGGGTCAGGGCACGCTGCAAAGCACCCATTGTATTCATCTGGATACATAACTTGCACTGCGAGCGCTTCCCAACCCCCAGTGCTTCCTCCGTATAGGAACCGGGACCATGATTCTCCCTGTCCTCGAAACTGTTCTTCAATATGAGGAATCAATTCATAAGTAATGGCATCTCCCCACGGTCCCTGGCTGGCTGAGTTCACAGCATAAGAATCGTCATAGTAAGGAGTAGGGTGTTGTATCTTTATAATGAGGAACCTAGGAAAGTCATCGCCGTTCCACTTTTGATAGAAGTCATAAGCTTCCTGTTGTTGTGTAATGTTATAACCGTTTACGCCAAACCTGGCTGAGTAGTCGGGCTCCATATTCGGATCCGGAGGGCTGGTTCTGAAACCACCAAAGTCATGAGGAAAATGACCGTGGAAAATCATTAATGGGTACTTAGCTTGAGGGTGTTCTTCAAAACCCTTTGGCAATAATACATGAGCTCCCAGGTACATGTCTCGCCCCCAAAATTTTGAAAGTAGGTCACTTTTTAGCTTGATGTGTTTGATCCACTCTGTGTCCTCGGGTGGTTTGATCTCCGGAATGATCTGATCCAGCGAAATAGTAATCTTTGAATTTCTTGTGACGGTAAATTTTTGAGGCTTACTATAGAGATTGCCTGGAGCTCGGTTCCACTGCTGCCCTTCACCCCGATCCATGGGGAGCTTTACAGTATGTCCTGTAGATAGATTGAATGTTTCATACTTGTGGAGCAAAGCTTGAATATAATATTCACCTTCAGGTACTTCAGATAAGCTGTTGAAGGGATATCCAAAGTCCTCAGCAGAGAATGAAACTTTTCCTTCTCCGAATCCTTCTACGTTCTTTCCAAAGATCAACTGGGTGTTGGGTCCGTCAGTGATTTGAAAGCGTGGTTCTTTTTCGTCATTTTTTGACAGCATCAGTAGCAGGCGTCCGTCAAATCCTGATTCTTGAAATTCTGTGTTAATATCTATTGAAAAGGATGGGATTCCAGGTTCAATTGAGGAACATGAGTAAAGAAATACGACTACTATCGCCGAAAATATTGATCTCTGCATGATGATTAAATTGGTGACATTGAAGTTAATCAACGCTTGGGATCTCACCGTCTAGAGAAAAGGAAATTAAAAATAATTGCCCCAATCCTTCGAAAACAAAAATCTGCGACATACGTTTGTAATCGCAAATCGAAAACGATTTATAGAGAAGCGCTGAGAGACAGGCTCTGTGAAGCGCTAGCAACCCCCACCCAAATAAGGGAAGGTGCTAATTCCTGAATGATAAATTGAAAATGATAAAAATCAATTCTAGCTCTTACAAGTAATTTTTAGTGACGTAAATTTTTACGTTGAATGCCATGTAGCTGCTAGATAAAAGCGTCATTCGCAATCTCTATTCTTCTGTTTTTTCGGTGAGTTTTTTTAAGTGAAATAAAACAAAGAAAAATGTCACAGTTAAAATTTGAAACACTTCAATTACATGCCGGTCAAGAGATCGATGAAACTACAAGATCCAGGGCTGTACCCATTTATCAGACGTCTTCCTATACATTTAAAGATTCGGCGCATGGAGCCAATCTGTTTGCTTTAAAGGAGTTTGGAAACATCTACACTCGGATCATGAACCCCACTACGGATGTATTTGAAAAAAGAATCGCCGCATTGGAAGGAGGGGTCGCAGCTGTAGCTACGTCTTCAGGTCAGGCGGCACAATTCCTGGCTTTAAATAATTTCCTAAGTGCTGGAGACAACTTTGTTTCCACCAGCTTTTTGTATGGGGGGACCTACAATCAGTTTAAAGTTGCTTTTAAAAGGCTTGGTATTGAAGCTCGATTCGCAGAGAGTGATAAACCGGAGCATTTCGAGCAACTTATCGATAGCGATACAAAAGCCATTTATTTAGAAGCCATTGGCAATCCAGGTTTCAATATTCCTGACTTTGATGCTATTTCTGCCTTGGCCAAGAAGTACGACATACCGCTAGTGGTAGACAATACGTTTGGAGCTGGAGGTTACTTGTTTCGACCAATAGAGCACGGCGCCAATGTGGTGACCGCCTCAGCCACAAAGTGGATAGGTGGACATGGTACCTCTATAGGTGGCGTTATCGTAGATGCAGGTAATTACAATTGGGGCAACGGTAAGTTCCCGGAATTTACCGAGCCTGCGGAAGGTTACCATGGGTTGAAGTTTTGGGAGACATTTGGCGAGGGCAATCCTTTGGGTTTACCCAATATTGCTTTTGCAATTAGAGCTCGTGTGGAAGGTTTGAGAGATTTTGGTCCCTCGCAAAGCCCTTTCAATGCTTTTCTTCTACTTCAAGGTTTGGAGACCTTATCCCTAAGAGTGCAGCGAACAGTTGAAAATGCGCTAGAGATCGCAAAATGGTTGGAGAAGCATCCGCAAGTAGAGTCCGTCAATTATCCTGGCTTGGAGAGTAGCAGCTATCA
>CAZZHO010000117.1:0-13694 GCA_964653795.1 uncultured Roseivirgaceae bacterium
ATTGGCTTTATTCAAGGGTTTGTTGTACTTTAGCGCCAAATACAATTTTTAGAATTCCATGAAAAAATTAGTCCTCCTAGTGTTAGTTCTTTTCTTCGCTGGTATCTGCACTGAGGTGTCAGCCCAAATGTCCAAGAAGGAGCAAAAAGAATGGAAAAAGAGAATCAAGAGATTAACTCCTGAGCAATACAAGACTTTGTTAGATGATAACAAGGCTTTGAAAAGTGAAAATGCTAGCCTTAAAGCAGAATTAGCTGGTGTAGATGATGCCCAAGCTGATAAGGACGAGCAAATTGCACAATACCAAGATCAGGTGGCTGGATTGAAAGATCAATTGGCTGCTAGCATCGCCAAACAAAAAGAATTGGCTGCACAGCCTTCAGGTCCTAGCATAGGTTCAAATATCGATGCTTCTAAAGGTGTGGTTTTCAAAGTGCAGATTGGCGCTTTCAAAAACAAAGACCTTTCTAAATTTCTAGAAGCTGGTGACAACTTCTCTGGTGAAACTGATGAGAACGGTTTGAAGAGATATTCACTTGGTATCTTCAGAGATTACTGGGAAGCTGACACTTTCAAAAAGTATTTAAGAGAAATGGGCGTGAAAGATGCCTGGATCGTTTCTTACAAAGATGGAGCTAGAGTGCCTATCAAAGACGTACTAGAAAACGTATCTAAAGGATAATACCTACTTAAAAGAAGGAAGCCCCGGCTTGGATGAAAGTCGGGGTTTTTTTATGCCTTATTTTTGCGGGAATTTCAGGTTATGATCCATTACAAGAGCAAGGAGGAAATAGAGCTAATCAGGCAGAGTGCCCTTTTGGTATCGAAGACATTGGGGCTAATGGCCGAACTTATTAAGCCAGGTGTCACACCCCTGGAGCTCGATAAGAAAGCGGAAGAATTTATAAGGGATCATGGCGGCGTACCTGGTTTTCTTGGGTTGTATGACTACCCCAATACCATCATTACTTCGGTCAATGAACAGGTAGTACATGGTATTCCTACCGACCGCCCTCTTGAAAACGGGGATATCGTTGGCTTGGATTGTGGCGTACTGATGAATGGATACTATGGTGATCATGCTTACACTTTCGCCGTGGGCGAAATACCAGAAGATGTGGTGCAACTCCTTCGCGTTACTAAAAAGAGCCTATACCTGGGAATAGAACAAGCCGTAGCCGGCAATCGGATTGGGGATATCAGTCATGCGGTACAATCCTATACCGAGAGCTTTGGATATGGTGTAGTACGAGAGCTTGTAGGGCATGGTCTTGGCCAAAAAATGCATGAATCGCCTGAAGTTCCCAACTACGGTAAGCGTGGCCGCGGGCCAAAGCTCAAAGAAGGCGTGGTAATTGCCATTGAGCCCATGATCAATATGGGTACTCGTCGGGTAACCCAACTTTCAGACGGCTGGACGATCGTAACAGCAGACAAAAGGCCTTCCGCTCACTTCGAGCACAATGTAGCTGTAGTGGATGGTAAGCCGGAAATTCTCTCCACATTCGACTATGTGGAAGAGGTGCTGAAGAAGAATGAGGCCTTGGTGGTGTAAAAAATTAGGCGGGAAGCATGTCTACCACCTACCCGCCCAATTATAGCATTTCTACTCAGTGAATTCTACCACATGAGCGCTTAGCGTAAGCGTTCTCTTAGCATAGAAAGGCACAAAGCCTCCTACATGCTCTTCTGAAATAATGTTTACCAACGCTTTAGAAGATCCTTCCAGATTGGCCTCCTCGACCATGTTTCTGTAGGCATCGCTATAGAGTTTTCTCTTCTTCCAGCCACCTATAAGCAAAACATAATCTACCTCTGCGGAACCTGATACTTTATCCACCACCTTGAAGTTGTTCTTTGCCAGATGGACCTGGGAGGAACTCTGATACTGATTTTCCGTGATGGCCACACCCACTCCGCATGAAGAGAGTAGGAGGACTGAAAAAATGGCGAGCAATTGAACCTGGGCTTTTTTCATTCTTTAAACTGTTATTGTGAATTAGAATTTTGTGTCTTCTGACCTTTTGGCAAAAGGCGTGCCAGTTCAAGGAAAACTGTGATTGAAATAAATCCCCAACCTGCACCTTAGTGCAGAGGCGGCACACACGCTTAGCGGCGGTGTGCCAAGAGGACAGTGCGGTGGGGAGTCCCTACCCGGGCGTCCTAAACTTAAATTCCAGTCTTCTTGCTTAAATCGTAGCTGATATAGAATGCCCTCAGCACAAGGGTCAAAATCAACGGAATCAGTGACTGATGCAGTGGCTGTGGCAAAAGCGCCCAAAAGACCAAAGTTAGCCCGTAAAGCACGGCGGTGAACCGAAAATACCGTGTTAAGAAGGGCTGAAATCGCTCACTTCTAATCAGGAAGATGGCAGGGAGGTGAAAGGGTATCGCCCAGAGAATGTTAAAGTTGTATTTCGAGAGGTGCTCGGTACCTAACCAAAGGAAGCAGCAGATGAATCCCAGCAAACCTACCAAAGTGAATAATACTCCGTCTATCCAGCGAGTTCTTTTCATTTTTTTGAAGTCCCTGTTGGTAATAAAACCTACCACGAAGAAGAGTATGACAAAAGCATTGAAAGGTGTGAAAGCACCATTGTCTACAGGAGTTGGTGTTGGCTCGCTGACTATATTGGTTCTCCTGACAAGATTTGTCATCACCGAATCTCGGTCTACCGTAGCTTTTGCAAATGCCAGCTCCACGTTTCTGGGCATCATCATATACTCATCAAAGTCCGCATCCTTGTCTATCTGGAGGCCCAAAAGCATATCAATCAGCAAGTCACCCCATGGTTGCTTGGCTAGTCCTTTGTCCATCAAATCACGGATGGTCTCCCCTTGAGTCATAAAGGAAGAGTCATACGAAACTCTACCCGGTATAGCTGTATCTACTAAAGAGACTAAGCGAGTAGCGCAGTTGTCATACACGTAATTGTAGAGGTACTCCTGGTTTTCAGGCTTATTGTTCTCCTCGAGTGTTTCAAAAACCTTCTGCACTTCTGTGGGAGTGAAATTCATAATCTGCTCCCGTACGGAGCGCCCTTGCGAAACAAAGTAATTCCGCATGCGGGGGTAGTTATTGAATTTCGCGATTTTATAGTAGGTCTTGCCTAATGCATAATTCAGGTAAAAGTTGTCCTGATCAAATGAAAACCGGCCATAATCGTAGACCCAATCAATATTGCGAGTGGGGTCATAAACGCGTATGACACAGTGACCCCAACTAGACCACAACTCTGCGTCATAGGGTCCAATATTGACCATGGATATCTCTGCCTCAGAAGAAAGCTTTATCTGCGAAGAGGAAGTAAATGGTAGTATCTGAATCAGTAAAAAGATTAGGCTGATTTGCAACAAGCGAAATGAATTCTTACGTTCCAATATGTTAGGTTTACCTTGAATGATTGTCAATACTGCAGACTTTCTGAGAATACTTTCAAAACTAAGTCTTAAGCGGATAACGAACGCTTTGACTGTTTTGATATCCTATGTCTTTTCTCGTTTGACAGGGAGCCCAAAGTCATATGGCATGCCCATTAGTCTCGCAATAGAGCCCACTACTGCCTGCAATCTGAGATGTCCCGAATGCCCAAGTGGGTTAAGAAATTTTACTAGACCTACTGGAAAGTTAGAGAACCCTCTTTTCCAAAAAATCATAGATGATGTAGCACCATTCACCTCTTATCTCACATTTTACTTTCAAGGTGAACCCTACCTAAACCCTTCCTTTTTGGAGATGGTCAGATATGCCAACAAAAAGAAAATTTATACCGCTACTTCCACCAATGCTCATTTCCTGAATGATCAGGTTGCGAAGGAAACTGTGGCCTCTGGTCTGGACAGAATCATCATATCAATAGATGGCACTACACAAGAGACCTATCAATCTTACCGTAAATCCGGTGAACTCAACAAGGTCCTGGAAGGCACTCAAAACATTGTGAAATGGAAGAAAGAGTTGGGTAAAAGCACTCCGGCGGTAGTCTGGCAGTTTCTGGTCGTAAAACCAAATGAACACCAGATAGAGGATCTATTCGAGATGTCTAAGGAGTATGCGGTGGATAAGGTGATGCTAAAAACGGCCCAGATCTATGATTATGAAGATGGCAATGAACTAATCCCTACAATTGAGAAATACGCACGCTATGAAAAGCTTGATTCGGGAAAGTATCGTATAAAGAACCAACTGTTAAATCACTGCTGGAAAATGTGGAGTTCCTGTGTTATCACCTGGGACGGAAAAGTTGTACCCTGTTGCTTTGATAAAGATGCGCACTACACTGTTGGGAACCTTCAGACAACCAATTTTCAGGAAGTCTGGCAGTCTGAAGATTACAGAGCCTTTAGAGCTTCCGTTTTAAAAGGAAGAGATCAAATAGAGATGTGTTCAAATTGCACAGAGGGCACAAAAGTCTGGGCGTGAGAAAAAAGATCGCTATTGTCTGCATACTGCTCCCATTGGAAATATTGCTTGTCAATTGGATGAAGTCTAATGCAGATTGGGTAGAAAAATACTACTCTCAAGGTGTATATCCTTTCATCTCCAAAACCTTAAGGTTTCTTACAGGGTGGACTTCTATTTCCTTTGGTTCCTTCATCATCACTGCATTGGTAATAACCATCTTGTATTGGCTGATAAGGTCCATTCTCAAGCTTCGTAAAAAGCACCTAACAGGATGGCAGTTTTTAGGCTCGGCATTGCTAAACGGTACATTGGTGTATACCATCATCTATGGCTGGTTTTTAATGTCATGGGGATTCAATTATTTCCGAACACCATTGGTCCAAAAGCTGGAACTTGATACTAACAACATTGAGGCAATTGAATTGAAGGAGTTGAGTGAAGAGCTTGTCCTATCATGCAATACTTTGAGAACCGAGCTGTCGGAATATGAAGAATTGCCACTGACTGATGAACAAATTCGGAACAGCGCTTACAAAGGATACGACGGATTATACGAAAGTTTCAATGTCCCAGCACTTGAGTTTCAATCAATCAAATCTCCACTTTTCTCGGACCTCTTTTCTTATCTGAGCATCTCCGGAATTTACTCCATGATTACTGGAGAAGCATTGGTAAATGCCGGACCTCCAAATTTCCATATGCCCTTCACCGCGACGCACGAGATTGCGCATCAAATTGGGTTTGGCTCTGAGCAAGAGGCCAACTTCCTGGCGTATTTGGCTTGTGAGAATCACCCTGATCCGTCCTTCCGGTATTCCGGCTCCATTAGGGCTTTGAGATATACTATGAGGGCACTGTATTGGGCGGATTCTTCATCTTACAACACGCTATCGGAAACTGTACTGCCACAGGTAAAAGACGACATGAGGGTAGTAAGTGAGTATTGGGGGAAATACGATAATCCATTTGAGGTGGTCTCTGATTGGATATATGATCGATATCTGAAAGCCAACGCGCAATCGGCTGGTATTAGGAGCTATGGACTTGTGGTGCGCTTACTTATTGGAAACGAGCGCAAGAAGAAACAAAAATCACCAGAACTTCTTAACGACCTCTAAAAGGTCGGCATGGACATTTCCGGCAGCTATCAATTCTCTTCCTTCCAGGAAATTGTTACCCCCTGCAAAGTCGGTGACAGTACCTCCCGCCTCCTGCACTAAGATGATGCCCGCTGCCACATCCCATGGGTTCAGATTATATTCGAAGAATCCTTCACACCTTCCACAGGCTACATAGGCCAGGTCTGTCGCTGCACTACCCAATCTCCTTAGGCCATGGCTGTTTTTCATAAGTTGATTTAGTATCGAAAGGTACTCATCAATCTTCTCGAAGTTGTAAATGGGAAAACCAGTAGCGAAAAGGCTTTCATCGATTCTGGAAGCGGCAGATACACTGATTTTCGATCCATTTAGAAAAGCACCTTCCCCCTTGGAAGCCGTAAATAGCTCGTCATGGGTGACCTCATAGATCACGCCCAAAACCATTTCTCCATCATGCTCAAGACCGATACTTACGGCAAATGAAGGCATGCCATGCACAAAATTCGTTGTGCCATCCAATGGATCAATGATCCAGGTATATTCAGCTCTTTTTTGCTCTACTGTACTTTCTTCAGTAAGAAATCCAGCTTGAGGAATTAAGCCCTTCAATCCTGCTACTATTCGCTCTTCAGCTCCTTTATCCACGTAAGACACCAAATCACTTTTACCTTTTAGCTCCACTAGACCCTTATCGAAGTTTAGGGGCTCAGTTCTAATAAAAGTACCTGTCTCCTTGGCGATATCTCCGACCTGTGCTTCAAGCGATTTAAGATGCATGCTTATTTACTTTTTCCTTTCACAACTATCACAAACTCCCCTTTCGGCTTCTTAGCCTCAAAATGAGCTGCTAGTTCCTTTATTGTCCCATTAACAGTCTCTTCAAATTTTTTAGTCAACTCGCGAGATACTGAAACTTCCCGGTCATCCCCAAAATGCTCCGTAAACTGCTGCAGCGTTTTTGATACCCGATGAGGTGACTCATAAAAAACCATTGTCCTTTGCTCTTCTTCCAAGGATTTTAATCGAGTAAGTCTACCTTTTTTGTGAGGCAAAAACCCTTCGTAGACGAACTTCTCAGTTGGGAAACCTGATTTCAGCAAGGCCGGCACAAAAGCGGTCGCGCCTGGAATAACCTCAACATTTACCCCTTTCTCTATCGCTCTGTTTATCAGCAAATAACCAGGATCAGAAATACCAGGAGTTCCAGCATCAGAAATCAATGCCATGTCCTTCCCTTCTTCAATCTCCGCAAGGACGCTATCCACACGCTTGTGCTCATTATGGGCATGAAAAGCCGTGAGCTGAGTTGAGATATTGTGCCTTTTTAATAACTGACCTGATGTACGCGTATCCTCGGCTAAAATCAGGTCTACTGATTCCAGCACTTTCAATGCCCTCAACGTGATGTCCTCCATGTTCCCAATGGGAGTAGAAACAATGTAGAGCGAGGACATTAAGATATTAATCTGTCAATAGCGGCTGCAAGCGCTCTGTCTTTCTCAGTTACAGTATTACCTGCATCATGTGTGGTCAATTGAATCGTCACGCTGTTATACACGTTTGACCAATTAGGGTGGTGATCCATCTTTTCTGCAATGATCGCTACTTGGCTCATGAAGCCAAAAGCCTCCACAAAATCCTTGAATTCAAAAATCCTTTCTAATTTATTATCCGCTTCAGTCCACATATTGATCATTATAAGGAAATAACACCTTCTATTTTCGAGGCTTTCTCATATATACCTATCACTTCAGCACTACCATTCATAAAGGCTTCCACAGTTACACTCGTGTAGCTCTTTCCAGAACTCTCCTTGAAGGAGGTTTTGCCTTCAGGCATGACATTTACAAGTTCTTGTCTTCGAGCGGTAGGAACGACGAATTTAAAGAGGTAATGACCTGGAAACTGATGTTGACTTTCCAGTTTCTCTTTGAAAGAAAGCGTTTTGTTGTCCATTATTCTAAAATAAAAAAAGTCCCCACCAATATGAGGACTTCCTTCTTTAAACTCTTGATGTAGACTTAGAAGAATTTGTATCGATCATCCTCTATGTCTGCGAACTCAGTCGCCGCATTGTAGATGTTTTGATCAATAAATGGCTCCTCTCTTCTTGGAAATCCTCTTCGACCATTTGTGACCGTAGTTACATAACTACTGTAATCTTCGATTTCCGCAGCCATATTCTTGCTATTCAGCGAAACAATCAGAACACCATTATCGATAGCAAAAGCTTGTGTACGTTCCCCTTCCTCCAAAGAGAAGGCTAGGCCAACTGCTTCTGGACTGTATCCGACACTTGTAATCGAGGTGCTGCTCAAATTAATATCTGCTGAGTTTACTCTGGCATCGCTACCATAGGTATTAGCTATTTCCTCTAGTGTCTCTCCTCCAATACCATTGATCTTCTCTATTATGATTTCAGCCTTTTTTTCATCACGCACTTTTCTGGTGATCTCATTTTTCACTGTTTCGATATCGGCCAATCCAGCTTCCTGGTGTGCTGTCTGAAGAAGAACTATATATTGATCTTGAAGCTCAAAAACTTCAGACACGTCTCCTTGAGATGCTTTATTGAATAACCAGAAAACGGCACTTCTTGCTTCTGTCAATGGCCCTAGCCGAGTATCATTTTTCTGAACTAGTCTAGCATTCTTTATTTCCAACCCTAGTTCTTCGGCTTTAGCTGAAAAAGACTCAGCGTCATCGGCCTCAAGCGCAAACATTTCTGCTTGTCTGTAAGTCTCATTCAACGTTTCATCGCTTACGAACAAGTCTTTCTCTATCGTTGCGACTTTGTAAACAGCTCTTGTTTCTGGTTCGGTTATTTTGATAATGTGGTACCCAAACTCTGTTTCAACCAATCTTGGTAGCAGGCCTCCTCTGCCAAAATCAAAAACAGCATCTTTAAATTCCTGTACAAAAGATGAGTTCTCACCAAACCAACCAAGATCTCCGCCTCTAGGTGCAGTACCGTCAGTACCATGAATGGTAGCCATCTCTTCGAAGTTCGCTCCCCTCTTGATATCTCTCAATATTTCATTTCCTTTGGCTCTAGCTTCTTCTTTCGCTTCATCCGAGTCATCGGCCGCTTTGAATAAGATGTGACTTGCTTTTACAAATGCTTCTTCTCCTTCAGACACTTCTGCTAGCTTGTAAACAACATATTTGTCATTGCTCAGTACAGGCTCCGAGATAAAGCCTTCTTCTCTGCTTTCAATGGATTCAGGAAGCTGGGAAGGGTTGAATGTTTGAAAAGGGTTAACAGCATCAGAGTTGATAGAAACAAATAAGGAATCATTTTCAGCTTCCATTAAACCAACTCTTAAATCATCAATCTCCTCTTTGACTATCGCGCTATCTGCAGCAGATGGCTCAATACTAAAGGCTACATAATCAGCATTCTTAGTTTCATCTTTTTGATACCTATCGCTATTGTCATCCAAGTATTTTTTAAGGTCTGATTCTCTTACAACTACAGTCGAATCAGGAACAGAGAAGTACGGAACATACAAATAATCTATCGAGGCGGTAGAAGCTGCCTTATTGTACTCATCTTTCGCTTCGTACTTGTTAGCATAATTCGTAAGCGCAAATAGGTTCTCATATTTAGTCATCTCACGGAGAGGGCGAAGACTCTCTTCAAAAGCGATCCAGGCTTGTTGTCTCTCAGGAGGCATTGATCCCAATTGCTGAAGAGTAGTAGCCAATTGCTCCCTATCAAAAACTCCTGTTTGAGGATTGGTAAAGGCTTGTCTCACTCCTGGATGAATGTTGGTTCCTTGCACCATTTCAATCATCTCCTCATCAGTAACCGCAATACCCAGTTGAGCGAATTGGGGCTTGAAAACCTTCTCAACAATCAGCTGTTGCCAAGCTTGATTTCGGATAAAATC
This sequence comes from uncultured Roseivirgaceae bacterium, assembly GCA_964653795.1. Lineage (GTDB taxonomy): Bacteria > Bacteroidota > Bacteroidia > Cytophagales > Cyclobacteriaceae > JAWPMT01. The sequence goes on from CAZZHO010000117.1 coordinate 9,399, forward strand.
CATTTCTTGCCCTGACGGGTTTCTACCAGTATTAATTGAGTAGGCGTAAGACAGCTCTTCGATTTTTCGCTGGTACTGTTCGTAGGAAATGGTGGATGAGGCGATCTCCCCAATGTCATTACCTCCACCAAAAAGGAAGGAGTTAGATTGAAAGAGATCAGTCAGAATAAATGCTCCCATTGAAAGGGCTAAAAAGACCACTACGATCTTTCCCATTTTATTCCTCAAAGTATTAATCAACGCCATGTGCTTTCTTCGCTAAATTTTTCGAGTCTGCAAAAATAGAAATTTGGAGTAAAAGAAGCTATCCTGTTTATTAATAGATAGTTAGAATTCAGAAATTACTTACGAAGATTCCGTTAACGTCTTCAGCTTTACAACGTCTATTCGGTTTTCTTCCATTGTCATAATCGTGAAATCGAAGTTCTCGTGATTGATAATGTCGCCAATATCAGGGATATTCTCATTTACATGTAATATGAACCCTCCCAAGGTGTCATAGTCACCATCAGGCAATTCAAAGTCGTATTTATCATTTAAGTAGTCTATCTCGAGCCGAGCACTGAACAGGAATTCATTCTCTGAAACTGCCTCCTCTTTGAAGTACTCATCATCATGTTCATCTCGGATTTCACCAAATATTTCCTCCATGACATCCTCCATACTGGCTATTCCCGACGTACCGCCAAACTCATCCACCACTAATGCCAAACTTTTATGCTCATTGATAAACTGAATCAGCAATTCATTAGCTGGGGTTGTTTCCGGTACTATGATAATTGGAGTTAGGATCTTCTTAATCGAGGTAGGCTTCTTAAACATCTCAAGACTATGGCAATAGCCAATCACATCATCAATAGACTCCTTATATACTACAATCTTGGAATGACCACTCTCAATAAAAGCCTTCTTTAATTCCGAGATATCATCTTCGGCATCTACAGCAATGATTTCCGTCCTGGGAATCATGCATTCTCGTACTTTCACCTCCTTAAATTCCAGGGCATTATTAAAAATCTTAGGGTCGATCTCATGCACTTCATCATCAGTATCCTTAGAATTTCTTTTGATGTAGTTATTAAGATCTGTCAGGCCATACACTGGTTTTTCTTCCGAGTAATCCGATTGCAAAACTTTTGTAATCACATACTTCGATAAAGAAGCCACAATTATTACTACCGGATACATGATAATGTAGATCGCCACCATCGGTAATGCCAGCAGTCGGAGCATAAAATCAGGATCGATCATGAAGATGCTCTTCGGCAGAAACTCCGCGGTAACCAATACAATGAAAGTTGAAATCAGAGATTGAAGCAGCAAGACTACAATTGGATCAGAAAGGTACGAAGGGAGGCTGCTTGTTAACCAAGGATCAATGAGCTGTGCCATCAACACTCCGTATAAGACAAGGGCCAGGTTATTGCCAACAAGCGTTGTGGCTAGAAAATGAGATCTATGCTCTTGAAAATGGCCGAGAATTCTTCCTACCAACCCTCCTTTTTGAGTGATCAGTTCTAATCTCAACTTGTCGGAAGAGACGAAGGCTATTTCTATCCCGGAAAAGAAAGCTGAGAATGCCAGGCAGGCAATGATTAGCATATATTGCTCTGCTTCAATCATTTCCTCTTGGAATTTTTCTTCTTCGGTTCAGCCTTTTGTTCTTCTTGTTGCATTCTCTTTTTTCTATATCCATATAAAAATAAGAGGCCCAAAGACAACATGAAAATGCCGTAAGCATCGGCTATTGAATAGATCAAAGCCTGATGAGTTCCAATCGCGAAAAAACCCAATGCCAATGAGAATATGATGGAGTTCGAACCTGTCATGGTGAATCATCCAGGATGAGTGTCCCGCTTGGCTTTAGAATCGTATAGCTTTCAAAACTTTCATCGGCCGTTAGCCCTTCCCCTGTATGTACCTCCCCTTCGGAAGTGATAGAGACGAATTTCTCGGTAAAGAACTTCTTATTCTTGGGATCCCAGAACAACTCCTCCGTGTTGAGCTCGTCCTGGTTCTGGTAGTTTTTCACAATGACATTGCCCACTCCTTTGTAGAGATTATCAATATTGCTATATGTCACCACATTGGCTGAAAATGTCGATTTTAATCTTCCACGGCGGGTGTAAGTCTCTAATCTCAGTCCTTCTGGCCACTCTTTATCTCCATTTTTGAAATCCAGCCTTTTCAAGGATTTGATTCTCATGGCAGTTCTTCCAGAATCAGTCATCATGGTATTTTCATCCACGATCATCTGAATGGGGCCATTGTAAACTTCTTCTTCCAACAACTCTGTATTGCCGCCGCAAGCTAATACCAGGTAAACGGAGCCAAAAACAAAAAAACGGCCACAGTAAACCATGGCCGTCTCAACTATTTTTTTCAAACTACTAGTTAGCAGGTCTTCTTTCAAGTTTTACTGACACGTTAATCCAACAACCAACTGTTATAGATTGACCTTCTTCTTTGCCATCATTGAAAATATCTTCGATAGAAGGAAATTGTGCCTGAGCTGCCTCCATCAATTTTGACTCTCCAGCCCTTTTAAACTCATTATAAGCTGCTATGAAAATGGCTCTGTCATCAACCTTACTAATTCCTTGCTTACAATCCTCGAAGCTTTGCATGTATAGCGTACCTATCAACCTATTGGCTTCTTTCTTAGATGGGTCGAAGGCCAAAGCTTTTCTAGCACTACTTCTGGCATCAACTTTTCTTCCTTGAGAATTGTAAAGTTTAGCAATGTCAAGATGTACATCAGCCTTTTTGATATTGTCATCGGTCAAGTCCAGTGCCTTATTAAAATATTCAAAAGCTTGCTCCTTATCTCCTGCCGCAGATGCTTTCTTCGCAATGAAGATGGTCACACCGTAATCAGGCTCATTGTCATTTACGATTGTAGCAGACTTGATAGCAAGAGGACTATCGGTACATTTATTCGCCAACAGCAATTGGAAAATTTTCTTAGCCATATTAAGGTCACCCGTTTCGTCCAGTTTAGGACCTAGTTTATCCTCTACAAATTCGCAATTCACATCTACTGTAGCCGTAAGCAGCTTATCAATTTGACCCAGCATTTTATCATAACGAGGTTTCTTATTATCGGCTACCTCAGCCTTTTGAGCATTCAATGCGTCACTGATATTAGAATATATATCTAAAATGGACTCGTCACTAAGGGCCGAACCACCGTCACCATATTTTTTGTATTTGTATACAACATTCATATAGGCTAGCAGATTGCCGGCAGTCATCTTATTGCCATTGAGCTCGAATGCCTTTGAGAAAGTCTCGTAGAGATATCCATACTTCTCTTTTGTCTTGTTGTAGAATTTATAAGCGAAAGTTGCCTTTCTATTAGATACATAGGGCTCTTTTTGAAAGTTCACTACCCTCTGATCAAAGATCTCTAATCCTCTTTGTACATAGGCATCTTTCTTAGCCTCATCTGCCTCCTTTGAAGCTAAGTTCTCATAAACCTTTTCTCCATTTTGATAAATGGAAACGTGCAGGTCAGGCGTATTTTCATACAACCAATCTAATGGAGCCACTGCCTCTTCAAACCTGCCGGCTTTGAACATATCCGTATACAGAGCATTCTGCTCCTTTGCTTTATCTACCTGATCTCCCCAATTCCAACCTGGCTGAGCCCACGCAGAAATGGATACTAATATCATTGTCGTAACGATCAGCGCCTTGTTTATGCTTTTCATAACGTATCTAAATTCAACAATTGCAATGTGATGCGAACTTCAAATATAATTTATTGCTTGGCAAAGCACTAGTCATATCGTCTTTTGATAAACCAGCGCTCGTTAATTGTAACGCCCAAAACAACTTGGACATAATTTTCTTGAACCAGATTATTCTGAGTGGTGCCTCTGAAGCCATACCTAAAAGCCATATCGACAGTGGAAACTGTATTGATAGGCAAAGAAGTACCCACACTCAAACTAAAATCTTCAAGTTCCCGATCATTCACTATGTAGGGCACTTGTTCGTAGGTGAAACCCAGTCGATAACTAGCCCTACTGAAATAACTCCTTACATTAGTATAATCAGGTATCAGTTCGCCACCGGCACTTATTCTTAGCCTTCTGCGAAACAACGTTGTATTTTCACTAAACTCCCCGCCAGTATTTAACTCTACATCTACACCTACCAAAAACTTATTGATGTCCTGGTATGATATGCCAAAACCCAATGCCTGGGGCAAGTCAAAATCGGCTTGTTGTCCTAATTCTATGTCGGATGTTTGTATAGGCAAAGCGTCCGCTCTTCTTATAAACATCTCAT
>CAZZHO010000118.1:0-2617 GCA_964653795.1 uncultured Roseivirgaceae bacterium
ATTTTGATCCAGAGGCAGTAAATCCGATTCCTAAGCCTAACCCTGTCGAAGAAACTGTAGACATTGAATGGTCATTGGTGGAAAGGCCTTCTGATCAAATTGAAATGTCCGGAGGTTGGGGAGGCCAGTTTGGCTTCATAGGAACCCTGGGGCTCACATTCAATAACTTCTCTATCAAAGAAGCTATGGCATTAAGGAGTTTCCCTCCATCTGGAGACGGGCAAAGGCTCTCTCTTAGAGTTCAGGCGAATGGCAGAAGATTCCAAAGTTATTCTTTAGGCTTTACAGAGCCTTGGCTAGGTGGCAAGCGCCCGAATAGTCTAGGTGTAAATTTGACTCACTCTGTACAGAGATCAGTGGATCCTTTTTCTGATAGAGTCCTAGGTTCGCTGCAAGTATCAGGGCTTACACTTTCTTTGGGCCGCAGGTTGACATGGCCAGATGATTTCTTTACACTGAGCAACTCTATCGGGTTTTTGCAATACAATCTGGATAATTTCGGAAATTCCTTAGGCTTTTCGACGGGAAAAGCCAATAGTTTGACGTTCAATACTACAATAGCTCGGAATTCAGTTAGCAACCCTATGTATCCACGCGGAGGATCTAGTATTCAGCTTACCGTAGCGGCCACTCCACCACATTCTCTATGGCGAAATATAGACTATGAGAATGCCGAAAATGCTGAATTATTCAGATGGTTGGAATACCATAAATGGAACTTTGACACCTGGAATTACCTGCAAATAGTGGATAAACTAGTATTTGCATCAAGAGCACACTTTGGGTTTATTGGCACTTATACCGACAAAGTATCGGCTGGGCCATTTGAAAGGTTCACATTAGGAGGAGATGGTTTGACAGGACAAAATTTCTTACTAGGTACTGACGTTATAGGATTGAGAGGTTATAATAATAATGCGATAACACCGATAGAAGATGGAATAAGAGGGGGGCTGTTCTTTACTAAATTTGTAGCTGAGGTAAGATATCCAGTTTCCCTAAATCCAAGTGCAACTATTTATGCCTTAACCTTCTTGGAAGGTGGTAATAACTGGAATGATTTCAGTCTATATAATCCTTATGATCTTCAGAGATCAGCGGGAGTAGGAGTAAGAATCTTTATGCCGGCATTTGGCCTTCTTGGATTGGATTGGGGATACGGATTTGATCCAGAACCTGGGAATCTTGAGCCTGCTGGTGCACAATTCCACTTCTCTATCGGGCAACAGATCAGATAGTATGAAAAAACTCATCTTACTTTCGTTAATAGTTGTTTCTGGGTTTCATTATACTTTTGCCCAAAAGTTTGGATATGTAGATACAAACTATATTTTGGGACGTTTGCCGGAATATGCAGAGGCGCAAGGTGAGATAGAAAAATTAGCCCAGGCTTGGGAAGCGGAGATCCAGGATATGTACAAAGAAGCAGAGAGTATGGAAGCTTCTTTTCAAGCAGAGGAAGTGCTTCTTACTGTTGATATGAGAGGTGATCGATTGAGAGAGATAGATAGAAAATGGAAAGAGATAAAAGATCATCAAAAGGAAGTTTTTGGTTTTGAAGGCCTCTATTTCTTGAAGAAAAAGGAGCTGATAAAACCTGTACAGGATAAAGTTTTTGATGCTGTGGAGAGAGTAGCAAAGAACAATAGATTGCAAATAGTCTTCGATAAATCAGGAGACTTAGTAATGATATATACTGACCCGATTCATGATTATACTGATTACGTATTAGAAGAATTGGGTCTGGGAGAAAATCAAAATTCGAACTAATAGAACAAATCAATAAGATGAAAATCAAAGTTATCGCCGGATTATTCCTATGTGCATTTTTCGGCTCTGCAGCGATCGCGCAAACGCAGAAGATCGGCTATGCAAATGCCGAGTATATCTTGTCTCTTTTGCCAGAAGCAAAGCAAATTGAGTCTGACTTAAAGGCCTATGAAACTCAACTTCAAAACCAGCTTCAAGCCAAATATCAGGACTTCCAACAAAAAGCAGCCGAGTATCAACAACAGGCAGCTACTATGATAGATGCAGTTAGAGCGGATAAAGAGAAGGAGCTTCAAGACATGCAAACCCAACTTCAGCAGTTTCAACAAAATGCTGAGACATCCATGCTCAATAAGCGAAATGAGCTATTGGGTCCAGCAGTCGAGAAGATTGGTAAAGCGATCAAAGAGGTAGCTGAAGCCAATGGTTACTCTCATGTTTTTAGTGCAGGGTCACCGGGTGTTGATGTTTTGTTGTATGCTAATGAAGAAAGCAATATCGATAAATTGGTCTTAGCGCACTTGGGTATTGATGCTCCTGCTACTCCAGGCGGAAACTAATTTAGATGTAGAATATATTGAATTTTGAAAGGGTGCTTTTGCACCCTTTTTTAATATATGATAATACCAATTATGAGTCCTGTCAAGATTATTACAGGAGTGGGAATCTTAGTAAAAAAGAGTATTCCCGCAGTTCCAAGCATTAGGGTGTAGTTCAAAGTGGTACTTTCAATAGCACCAAATAGAAGGAAAGTTGCTGCCATTACCATACCTGAACTAACAGCATTTATTCCTTCTAAGGACGCTTTAACGACTCTATATTTTTTTAAGTCTTCCCAAAATCTGAT
>CAZZHO010000118.1:2717-13643 GCA_964653795.1 uncultured Roseivirgaceae bacterium
ACCCATACAATTAGGTTAGTCCAATTGATTTTAATGCTTGTTTTTTCCTGAATGGGTTGTTCTCTGTATCTGATGGCGGTAATACATCCCCCTGCTATGATCATGATAGGAAAAATCACCGGGTTTTTCATGAAATAGGAGGTGAAAGCTGCTAGTATCATCAAGAAGTATCCAATCCGTGAGGATATGACGCTGCTGGAAATACGGTATGCAGAATAGGCGACAATCCCGACGGCCATTGGCTGCACGATGTTTAAGAACTTCAAGGACACTTCCATTTCTTGCATGAAGTTGACTGCCAAAGCTGCTATCGTCATTATGATTACGGCAGGTAGCATCCATACCAGGAGTGTCAAATAGGCTAACCCTGGCCCGCCTAGTCTAAATCCGAGGGCAGTGATGGTTTGTGTGGAAGTGGGCCCTGGGAGGATTTGGCATAGTGCATAAAGCTCTATAAGACCTTCTTCTTCTATGTAGCGTCTTTTGCCGACCATCATATCAAGCAACATCGCTAAGTGGGCTTGGGGACCTCCTATTGCCGTCAAGGAAAGGAAAAGTACGTCCCTCAGAAAAATAAAATACCGAACCTTGCGGACCGTCATTACTTCTTCAGACCTATTTCTTTAAGCCTTTCGTCTAAGAATTCGCCGGCGGTCATATCATCATAGTGCTTAGGGTTGTCTTCTGATATACAGCTTGTAAGACAAGTCAAATCCATGTCAGATTTTGGATGCATGAAAAACGGTATTGAGAAACGACTTGTCTTCATTTTGTCTTTAGGTGGATTGACCACTCTATGAATGGTGGATTTCAGAACATCATTAGTGAGCCTTGCCATCATATCTCCGACATTCACCACTATCTGGTCTGGAAGAGCTGTGATAGGAATCCATTCACCGTCTCTTCTTAAAACTTGTAGTCCGTCAGCACTTGCTCCCATCAACAAAGTAATCAAGTTGATATCTCCGTGCTCCGCTGCCCTAACTGCATCATCAGGTATTTCTTCTGGATTCTCTATTGGAAAGTAATGAATCGCTCTCAGAATGCTATTTCCGGACCTTACTCTATTGTCAAAATAATGCTCCTCTAATCCGAGGTGCAGCGCGATAGCCTGCAGCATGGAGATACCTGCATTTTCTAAGATCTGGTATGCTTCTGTCGTAAGAGACTCCATTTCTTGGACCTCATTGGGCCAAATATTGTCAGGGTATTCAGAAAGCTTATTTTGAGGAGGCTGTCCAACATGGAAGAATTCTTTTAGATCCCCTGTATTTCTTCCTTTAGCCTTTTCCTTTCCTTTGCTGATGTAACCCCTTTGACCGAATAGCTCTGGTTTCTCATACTTTTGTTTTTCAGCATCTGTAAGTTGGAAGAACTTCTGAATTGAATCATAGAGATTCTTAGTAAGCTCGTCAGAAAGGCCATGATTCTTAATAGCGACAAAGCCAATATTTTGATAGGCATTCCCTAGATCTTCAACGAATTTGGCCTTTTTGGCTGTGTCATTAGACTGAAAATCAGCAAGATCTAAAGATGGTATTTCTGTGTAAAGTATTTCTTCCATTTCAACATCAGGATAATGATTAAAAATACCAATCATCTCTGAATTCTCAGGAACTTTTGGCCTATGAAAATAGACTTTGCAGAATACTCAAAGACTTAATATTAAGTGTCTGGCCCGTATGGATTCTATAATATTCGATGATTCCTGTTAACGCCTCACTTCTTAATTTTCCAGATGCTGATACTTGTTGGTCGGAGAGTAGAAGCCTGGCCACAAAGTCATCTATTGCATTACTGCTCTCTGGTAAGTGCATGGTAGTGGGATCATATGCAAAACCTAGGTGGCGGGTAAGGCCAAGTAGTATTGATAGGTGCAAGCTCTCAAAATCCTCGGATAGATGGTCAAGTCTTGATATTTGATTAATCAAATATTCAAAGAGCTCATCATTTCCAGCCTGCTCAGCAGCCAATACTTTGCTTAAGAATTCAGTGAGAAACATGGTCATCGCTGCCTTTTTTCCATCGAATCTTATGTTGTGATGAGCTTTCTTTATTCGGAACTCACTTAGCCTATGTATGTCTGAATTCTTGCTTTGATAATAGACGACCTCCAAAAAGGTGAGAGGTTCGAAGAAACCCAATTTCCGTTTAGCTCTTTGACTTCTAACACTATTGACGATGAATGATTGTAAACCACTTTCTCTTGTAAAGAGCTTCAGAATAATCGAGGCTTCTTTGTATTTGATATAACTCAGGCAAATTGCATCAGTCTTTGAAATCATCTGATAACAGCGACTTTTCCAACAAATGTCTGCTCACCATCGAAACTACTTGTAAATAGTAGATAAACGCCTCCCTGTACTATTTCATTAGAAATTGTTTGAAGGTTCCAGGTAGCTGTCCCACCTACAGCGAAAGTTTCGTACACAAGTTCTCCATTGATTTTGGTGACTTTGAGATTGACATTAAAGTCTAATCCTTTGATTGTGACCTGGTCCTGAGAATTTGGTCTTACTGGGTTTGGGAAAATGGTAATGTTCGATTGGAAAAAATCAGCTTGTGAAGAGGCCGTTTGATAACTGCATAAACCAATGTCAGTAAGGATAAACATTTCGCCACTTTCAAAATCGTAAGCAAACTCTTTGATATTGTCAGAAAGTAGAGGACTGTTATCAGTAGTGAACCTCTGATCAATTAGCTCGTCATTTTCAGAAAGTACCCAGATTCCGTTTTCTGTGCCAAACCACTTTCTGTTGCCTCCATCTATAGCTAAGGCAGTAATAGACTCACCTTCAAGAAATGGCCTTCCGTCAAAGAATGGTTGAAAAGCCTCCGTTTGATTGTCTACAAATGAGGCATTCGAGATAAAGGCTGGTCCCTCTGTTGTGCCTATCCAAACCTGATCGTTGAGGTCTATTGCCAAGGATCGCACTGAAGGGGAAGGAAGCCCATCAGAGGTACTTCTAAATGCAAAGGAGCTGTTGAGTTCAGGATCTAAGGCATAAATTCCACCATTCGTTGGGTCGTCTCTTATCCAGACAAGCCCACCAAATGACAAAGAAATATCGTATGCAGATGTGCCACCAATTTGCTCGAAACTCTGCCAACTTTCACCATCAAACCGGTAAATGTCATTGCCAGAACCTCCCGATACGGCATAGAGATAGTTAGAATTGGAAGTCATCGCCGAAATAGAAAGGGAGGTATTTTGATCTGGTATGTCAATAGCCGACCCATTGAAATCTATGATGCCATCATTAGTTGTGCTGAATACGATTTGACCTTGAAATTGTTCCACATCAGTTACACCAGGAACGCCTAAATCGGTATTATTCCAAACTCCATCAAAATCACTGTAACCGAGTGAGTTTGTAATGGATGTATTCAATTCTTGATAGGTTGCATAAACCTTATCAAGGAATTTCACACTAGCAATATCATTGCTGGTCGGGCCATTTGGACTGATCTCCATGGTGGAATTTTCGCTTAATCTCAGCAGACCTCTGAATTCATCCGCGACAAGAAACTCATCATTGTGAGTGGTAATTTGAGATGCAGTACTGAAATTTTGAGAAAGGATCGTATTGAGACTACCGTCATCAAGAGTTTCAATAGATGAGTCTGTAAGTGCATATAAGTTGCTACTATCACTAGTCAAATCCAGAATCGTATTTTCTGAAACTGATACAGTATTCAGTGCATTCTCAGCTGAAATCTCGAAGAGGTTGTTGGCCCGGGAGGCATAAACTTTATTATCGACAAGTGCCAGCTGGAAACCGGAGAGTGAGCTAAGGGACGTCCAATTATTGAAATCAAGTAGATTGGTATTAAGGTTTCCTATAATAAGGCCCTCATCGGTCGAGGCTAAAATTCGGTCTTCCGCTATGATTAACTCACTAATATTCAGGACTTCTCCATTAGCACCTATTTCACTATAGAATTCCACAATCTCATTGATCTCCAAATCCAATATTCCAATACCAAAATCGGTGCCGAAGTAAGCTCTACCAGCGAGTGTCTGTATGGAGTTGATGGATTTATTGGCAAACTGCGTTATTGCCAGGAGGGTGGTGATATTGCTGACCCCATTGTTAGAAACAACATCTATCTCGCCGGTTGAGTGGCCAACAATTAGCTTCCCGGAGTTGACATCAAAAGCTAGGGCAGTAGCACCCGGTTGCGAGAGACCATCAATTTTGGAAATTAGTGTAATGACCTCATCAGCAACTAGAAACAATCCAACATCATTCGCCGAGAAGATCATATTTTCAGAACTGATGACCTGAGACACGCCGCTAAAAGAAATATGATTTCTCCATGATCCGACTGGGATACCTTGTGCTTTGATCGAGAGAAATACCCCAAGCAAAAGGACAGTACTAATCCATTTTTTCATGAAAACACTTTCTACAAAGGGCTTCGTACACATCTTTCTCTCCAATTACTACCTTTTTCTTTGACTTAGATCGCCTATAAGAGTAAGAGGCTACTGCCCCACAATTCATACATATCGCATGCACTTTAGTAATGTACTCAGCAATCCCCATAAGTTTATCCATCGGTTCAAAGGGTCGACCTTTGAAGTCCATGTCTAAACCAGCCGCTATTATTCTCTTTCCTTGATTTGCTAAGGTATTGGCCACTTCTACAATATCGTGATCAAAGAATTGGGCCTCATCGATGCCAATGACTTCACAATCATCGGATCTCAGTAAGATGTCCTTTGCAAAACCCACTGGAGTAGATTGTATACTATTCTCATTGTGCGAGACAATATTTTTCTTGGAGTATCGCTGGTCGATAATCGGTTTGAAAATCTCAACTTTCTGCTGTGCAAGCAAGGCTCTGTTTAATCTTCGAATAAGCTCCTCCGTTTTTCCGGAAAACATGGAGCCGCAAATCACCTCAATCCATCCGGTATTTCTTCCAAACCCTGCCCTATTGGATGGCTCAATAAACATCTAGTAAACATAATCTACATGTGGTAATTTACTGCCATCTGGAATTTCTATTTCTACATCCGAGTCGCAGCCAACTTGACAACTCAGCCGTTCGCCTTCCAAGAGTCTCCCTTGCTGATTAAACTTTAATTCTGATGGAGTAAAAACATCTGGAGTTAAGTCGCCAGAGAGTAATCTGACCTTGCAAGTTGTACATCTACCTTTACCGCCGCACGCATGCATGATATCTGCGTGTTGCAATAAAATCGATAACAGTTTCGTATTTTTATCAACAATTCTAATCGGATTTATCGTTAGGTTTTTGACTCTTATCTCAGACATTTTCAATTAAAGCAGACTTGATGAACGTAACATTCAACGAGGATTTTGTAGCAAAATATAAAAGCTCATTCACTGAACAAGTTCTTTCAAATGCATTCGAGTCGGTAAGTTCCATGTCAGGCAAGGATTTGGTCAATATTACGCCATGCAAGCAGCTAAATTTTTTCATCCTTAAGGATTTATTTACAAAATGGCAGGGCGAAATGAAGGCCCTTGAAAGCCCGTATTTCAACTTCAAAGCTCCAGAGGTTCGAAAGGCTATGACCCAGTTTATGAACACGCTATCCAGGCACATTGAAGTTGACAGGGATGCACTTGGTCCTTTGATAGAAAATGCACTGGAAGACTGTATTCTTATCTCAATACAGCCTGCAGCGTTTATAAAAAAAGAATTGCTTGATCGTTCATCTCAGGAGTATTCATTAAAACATGTAAAACCCCTATTGAAGTATATTAAAGTGCTTAATGAGGAGTTTGATGACTTTTTTGAAGCACAGGCTAATGGTACGTACGAGGATGTCTTTGAGATAGCAACGGATTATTTTGCTGATGTAGATCTTACACCGGCTCAAGACGCTATCTTCTCAGAGATGTCTCAACTGCAGCAGATTGAGATGTCAGACCTATTGGTCCCGGATGAGTTGGAAGATGTCATTGCTTTTGACGAAGACGAATTAGATGAAGAGGAGACCACTAGCTCTAAGGCAGAGCCCATGGTTGTTGAGGAAGAGCTGACGGAAGACCCAAAAGAGCAAGAGATAGACCAAGAGATTGAATCAGTGCAGGAGGAGACAATTACCGAGGAAAAGGAAGATCCTGTCGTAGAGGAAGGAGTTCCTGATGATTTAGAAGAGTCAGATGAGCTTATTTCTACTGAAGAGGCATCCAGCGAGATTCCCCCATCTGATACTAGTGAGTCTTCCGATTCGACCGAACCAGGTGAGACCTTGAACGATCAGTTCACAAATGACACAGAACAAACTGTAGCTGAGCATTTGGAAGAAACTCAAGCTGTAGACGGCATGCTAGCCTCTATTTCCCTGAACCAACAATATATGTTTGCTCAGGAATTGTATGGGGGAGATGCGAATGCTTTTCAAAGTTCAATTAATACGATAGATAACATTGGGTCATTTGATGATGCTGTTGAACATTTAGTGACCAACTATGCCAAGAAGTTCGATTGGGATATGAATTCGGATGAGGTAAAAGAATTGCTTAAAATTATATTCAGAAAGTTTCGCTAACGACGCTGTAGCACCTGCATCCTCTGAGCGTCAAGTTTCAGAAGGATAAATAGTAAGATTGTAAAGGCCCAAAGGCTCGATCCTCCGTAGCTTATAAAAGGAAGTGGGATACCAATTACTGGGAAAAGGCCTACGGTCATAGAGATATTTACAACAGTGTGAAACAGGATGATACAAGCTACACCATATCCGTAGACTCGGGCAAAGGCCGATTTTTGGCGGTCGGCTATGCTCAGAATCCGCATTAGCAAAGTGCCAAAAAGTACTAGTACCAGAGTTGTGCCGAACCATCCATATTCTTCGCCAATAGTGCAAAATATGAAATCAGTAGTTTGAGCTGGAACAAAATCAAATTTGGTTTGGGTACCGTTCAAAAACCCTTTTCCGGTAATGCCACCTGAGCCGATTGCAATCTTGGACTGAGTCACATTCCATCCTACACCAAGAGGATCTTGTCCAGGGTTGACCAAAAGTTGTATTCGTCTTTGCTGATGAGGTTTCAACACGTCATTCAATACGAAATCCACACTGAAGACCGTAATGAGAAATACTACACAAGTAGCACCGATGATAGCAATCTGCTGGAAAGTCCTTTTTGAAAAACCAATAGCCAAAGCCGTAAGCGTGAAAATACTAATGACCAGTGCAGTTTTCGGGATCAAAAGTGTTAGTAGGAATAGCAGAATGAAAACCAAGGGTATGATAAGAAATATTGGACTCATACCTTCTTTGAATAAGACCAAAATCAAGGATGAAAATACCAAGGCGGTCCCTGCATCACCTTGAAAAACTATTAGTGCCATAGGGAGTAAGAAAATCCCTGCAGCTGTAATAAGTGTTTTTAGGTCACGCAGATCATTCTTGTTACTCAAATAGCCAGCAAGAGCTAAAACGGTTGCAAACTTTGAAAATTCAGAGGGCTGAAGCCTGAAACCACCAATTTGGAACCAAGACCTTGAACCCGCTACCTCAGTACCAAACAACAACACTAATAGTAATAGCAATATGATTACGGCATAAAGGACCCATGAGAAAGTCATGAATAACTTGGAGTCCAGTAGTAGAATTGCACCAAAAATGAGTACCGAACAAAAAATGAAAATAATCTGCTTGCCTGGTCGCTGACTTACATCAAGAGCAGAGAAAGTGGAGTTTGGATCATAGTCTGCCGCGTAAATATTGACCCAGCCAATGATGACGAGGGCGAAGAAAATGGCCACTGTAACCCAATCTATTCTATTCAGTAGTCTCTCGTCGCGCATTGGTAAAAATTCCGTTCAAAACATACTCCTCTAACCAAGGTCTGGAAATCTCTCCTTTCAAATAGTACTCAATCAATAAGCTAGCCGTACTTGCTGCTGCTCTACCTCCTTGTCCCGCGTTTTCGACATAAGCGGCTATGGCGATTTTGGGATCTTCTTTGGGAGCAAAACCCATGAAACCAGAGTGATCTGGATAAGGCGGGTTTTCAACAGTACTTGTTTTGCCACATATTGCGATATCTGGTATGTAGGCTCTGATACCTGATCCTTGTTGAATCACCTTTTCCATTCCATCAATCACCACATCATAGTGTTTAGCATTAATGCCCACATCATTTCTGCTCAGACTGACGGCTTCACCGTCTATGCTCTTTACCATATGAGGTTGAATGTAATAGCCTCTATTTGCTAAAATCACTCCCAGATTCGCCATTTGTAGAGGAGTGACCAAAAGTTCTCCTTGACCTATGCTCAGTGAATAGATGTTTGAGAACCTCCAGCGGTTGGTTCCATATATCCTATCATACCTTTCCAATGTAGGAATGTAACCTTTGCTTTCTCCTGGAATATCGAGACCTAATTTCCTTCCTAATCCAAACTTATTGAGGTACTCCCTCCATTTTTCAAGGCCTACCCTGGTATTGAGATACTGGTTTTTATTTTCACCGCTTAAGATGACCCTTCTAAAGACTTGATAGAAAAAGTTATTTGAAGAGTATGTAATGGCTCTGGTGATGTCGTATTCTCCCGGAGGAGCCAAGTCACCTATCAGGGATCCATCATTATAAATCCTCTCAAAGGGCCTAACCTGATTTTCTTCCAGTGCGACCAGTGCTTGTACCGTTTTGAACATCGATCCTGGTGGGTACATTGCTTGAATAGGTCGGTTAAAGAGGGGCTTCAACGAATCTTGCTGCAGCATCCGGAAGTTTTCGCTGAATTGCCTTCCAGTAAGAAGAGTTGGGTCGTAACCTGGGGCTGAAACAAAGGCTAATACCTCACCTGAGGAGGGCTCTATTGCCACAACACTTCCTCTCTTATTTTCCAACAGTTTTTCAGCATACTGCTGGAGTTTCAGGTCCAAAGTGATTTGGATATCTTTTCCTGGGACCGGAAGGGTATCAAAAGAGCCATCTCTAAAATCTCCTTGTACCATACCTCTTACATTCACCATTTTAAAGGTTGTCCCCCTATTGCCGCGTAGTTCAGGTTCATATTGCCTTTCTAGACCGCTTATGCCAACATAGTCCCCTCCTCGGTAAAAGCCCGTAGTATCAGAAGACAACATTCTGGACGAGATCTCACCCACATAGCCCAGAGCATTGCTCATGGTGGAGTAGTTATATGACCGATAGGTACGAGTTCTGACATAGAACCCACGCACTTTCCCAATTTGATCTTGAATTTTGGCGAATTGAACTGGCGAAATTTGTGTGTCAAAAGTTGAGGGTAGCAGAGAGGAGTAGCGCTTGGCTTTTCGTATCCGTTCCGTGTACTCTCCGGGTTTCAGTCCTAGTAGAGAAATGACAGTAGTGGAGTCCCTAAGATCTACCTCCTTAGGGACTACCATCAAGTCATAGATCGGATCATTATGGGCTATTAGATTATTATTTCGGTCGAATATCAGTCCTCTGTAGGGATACTCGATGATTTTCTGTACGATATTGTTTTCTGCAGCGAGTTTATAGTCATCGGCCAATACCTGAAGGAAAAAGAGCCTGACTATGAGTCCTCCAATCAAAAAGATGACTATAAATCTGATGATTAGAGGTTGCTCTTTCATAACCTTCTCTGTTTGTTAGTTAACAGGAAGTTGCTGGTTAAAACAAGGAATGATGAAAGCAAAGTGCTCCAAAGAATTCTTTTGAAAACGAGGAAAAAAGGACTTAGGGATCCATTTTCCAAGATGAAAATCATGGAATGATGTAGAAGAACCAAAGGAACTATGAAAAGTAAAAACCTGCTCCCTCCGAAATCATGTACTGAAACCCGTTGTAACTCATCTCGCCCTCCAATTACTGTATTTAGCCAAGACAACCTCACAAAACAGAATAGAACAGAGGCCGAGGCATGTATACCCGGGGTATTGGAGAAGATGTCAATCAGCAGCCCCGTGAAGAAGCCAATTGTCATAGTTGTTATTACATTTTGGTTGGTTGGTAGCAATGCCAAAAAGCCGACATAGAAGAAGGCAAAGGCTACATCAGATAAAACGAACCGGTATAAAACCAGGATTTGCAAAACCACATAGACCAAAAAGGAGACAATAACCTCTGTCGATTTAGATCTCATAGCTCCAAAGTCGTTACGTATTCGAGGCTATCTATCTCATCCTTGTTTGGGTTGATTACTACGTGCGTGTATTCCAAGGATGTAATGTCTACTGATAAAGTAGCTTTTACATCGTAAAATGGTGATTCGTTCCGGAGTTCTATGGCATCTACTACTCCGACTATTACCCCTTCAGGGAATACGGAATTATAGCCTGAAGTTTCGATTGTATCTCCCTTTTCTAAGGCAATGTGTCTAGGGATATATTTTATAGAGATAGTGCGGAAGTCCTGTTCCTCCCATTGGGCAGTACATAGAGTACCCAGTCTTTTGACCCTGCAACTGGTTAGGATTGAAGGATTTAGAATAGAGGATACAGCGCTGTATTTCTTTGAAACTGCGTGCACTCGGCCAACAATGCCATCTGATGAGATTACCCCCATGCCTGGTTTTATTCCATCCTCTTCTCCAATATTGAGGGTAAGAAAATTCCTGCTTCTACGATAAGATTTGTTGATCACCTTAGCTGGAAGTATCTCGTACTTAACTTCTATGGAGTCAACATTAGATCGGTTTCTGACCATATCGGCCATTTGTCTTCGCAAATTGGCGTTCTGTTCGGCAAGCAACCTATTTGTTTCACGCAATTGGACAAAATCGCCAATATTTTCACTGAATGCATTAATGCTTCCGCTGATTCTATTGGAAGAATTGAAAAAAGATGACCCGTAAAAACTGTTGGTATTAAGAATTAAAATGAAGCATAGAAGCTGCAAAGCCCCAAAGTAGGCTATAACCCTATTTCGATATAAAAAATCGAGGAGACTCCTCATCTAGGTCATCAATACAGCTTTGTAAGAC
>CAZZHO010000119.1:0-13555 GCA_964653795.1 uncultured Roseivirgaceae bacterium
TGTTCTGGTAAGTAGCCAATACTTCTTCTGGCATGGAAAGGATCTTCGGCAACACTTCTATCGTTGACGATGATATCACCAGAGGTAGCATCGATGTAACCGGTCACAATCTTCATAGTCGTGGACTTGCCAGCTCCATTTGGGCCCAAGAACCCTGTAATCCTTCCAGGCAGTGCCTCGAATGACACATCGTCAACCGCCCGCTGACTACCATAGACCTTCACCAAATTTTGGACTCGTACCGACATGGGTTAGTTAGATGGTTTCCCTTTTGGTCTTAAGGGCCTCATTTCGATTTCAACAGGAAGGTAATTGGCGCTTGTATTCAATAATTCCACCACGGACTTAGCAACGTCGGCAGGATGCATCATATTGTCGTTTGCTTCTATCTGAGATATATCATCAAAGAAAGTAGTCTGGACGGAACCTGGATAAACGCAAGATACTTTGATACCAAAATCTCTCACCTCCATAAAAAGGGAATGAGAAAGTCCTGTTACCGCATGTTTGGTAGCTGAATAGCACACAGCATTCTTCACAGGGTTTTTACCGGCAATAGAACTTATGTTGATAATGTGACCATAATCCATTGACTTCATACCAGGTATGACGCATTTAGTGACATAGAATAAGCCATGAACATTGGTCTGAAACATGGATTCCCAGTCCTCGCTATTCATCTCTTCAAAAGTCCCAAACTGGCCATAGCCGGCATTATTGATCAAAAAATGCACTTCACCTTGAAACCAGGATCTAGAATGTTTATAACCTGCTTTTACCGCCTCTTCGTCCGAGATATCAACTTGAAACGACTTGAAATGATCATGATCTAATTGGACTCCTGACCTACTCCACCCGGCGACATTTACTCCTTTATCAAGAAGAATCTTTACGATTTCAAGACCTATGCCTTTACTTGCTCCGGTAACTATCGCATTTTTGCCTGCGATTTCAATCATCTAATGAAACTTTTACTTGGGAATGTAAGCGCAATATTGATCGTTTTTGCATTGATATTCAAGGCAGAGGCCCAGGACCTACAGGATGATCAATACTTTCAACATAAAATAGGCAGCACCTTTCTAAAGGGATTTGTTGTTCCCCAATATGAGCATGGCAGGCATTTGACGTATGGAAGACCTGCTGGGGTGGAATTTTTCTACAGTAAAAAGACTTCTGGCAAAAAAGAGCGCGAGCGTATCTATGGACTTCCCGTCACGGGCTTTTCTCTGACCATCATTGATACTGATATGACTGAAACGGGCCATATCTTCAATGCTGCTGCCTACATGGATACCTACCTATTTAAGAGTAGGGCCATTAGTAGCTTTGTCCGGCTCGGAGGGGGATTTACTTATGCAACCAAGATTTATGACCGTGAGTCCAACAATCTCAACAATATTCTTTCCGCCAGGGTTTCTTACCATGCATTACTTAGACTAGGCTTTGAAATTCCTGTACATGAACGTTATTATTTAATGCCTGCGATCTCCTGGTCCCATACATCCAATGGCAGCTTCAGCTTACCTAATAATGGAATTAATATCGCTTCTTTCAATATAGGAGGAGGGTACAGGTTCGGCATAGAAGAAAAAGTCAAACCAGAAGATTACAGTTATCTGGAGAAAGAGAAAGGCTTTGGCATCAACCTCGCTTTTAGGGCCACTGGTAAAGAGACAGAACCCTTGGGTTCACCAAAAAGGCTTTACTATACTTTAAGCGTCAGCGTTGATAAGACTCTCAACAAAATCAGCAGAGTATATGCTGGTATAGAGGCATTCCATAACAGAGGGCTCATCGACGTGATCGAAAACGAACCTGGAGTGGATATCAACACAGACCATCGAAGGGTCGGATTATTCGTAGGCCACGAATTGATGGTCTCCAGAGTCAGTTTTTTGAGCATGGTCGGACACTATGTCTACCGACCTTTTAGAGGTGGGTTTGATGACGATCCGGATCTCTATCACCGCCATGGGTTTAAAGTCTACCTCACGGAAAAGCTTTATACTACCGCTCTGATGAAAGTACATTGGGCACAAGCGGACGTATTTGATTTTGGCCTTGGTGTTCGGTTATGAGAGGATTGCTGATAGTTTGCATCACTTTGCTATTCTTCACTTCATGCGACGAAGGTTGGGATTGCACATTGGCTGAGGGAGATAGAACGCTGATTGAAATCCCTACGGATATCACCATCCGACATATCAGAATGTTTGATGATATCAACCTAATGTGGCATGATTCCGAGGATCAGCGACTGGAATTAGAAACCGGAGAGAATCTAATTGAAGGCATATTCTTCGATTTCAAAAATGATTCACTTTTAGAAATCACAAATGACAACAGCTGTCTTTTTGTAAGATCCCCAAGAAACGTAACCGTGCATGTCTACTCACGAGATATTAGATTATTGGAGAAAGTCGGTTTTGGAGAAATCAATACGGCTAACGACATCATGAGTGAGCTTAGGGTAGATATTGTAACGCTTGGATCGGGAAATGTCAATGTAAGCTTTCAGAGCGCCCCGGTATTGTTTCTGACCATGAGGTCTTTGAGCAACTTCACAGTTTCTGGAGAAGTGGATGTCTTGAATGTTTTCATCGATCGGAGAAACGATGGAAAAATTGAGGCTAGAAACCTTACTGTTGATGCCATCAATATTGTGCATTCCGGATCCAATGATATGATGCTATCCCCTACTACAAGTATTGGTGGAGATCTGAACAGTTTTGGGAATATCCTACTTTATACTGAACCAGAAACGATTGATGTGACTATAAATGGAACAGGCCGCATCATTGAAAAATTTTAATATGATCACGATCATCTGTAGTACAAATCGCAACGAATCAGTTTCGAAGCAAGTCAGCCTCCAATATCAAGAAATACTAAGTACACTTGATGTTAGTAGTGAGATTGTGGACCTAGCTGATCTACCCAAGGATTTCATAGTCTCTGCACTTTATGAACAGTCTGGTAAGAATGAAAAATTCAATCCTATAAGAGAAAGGATGAAATCATCCACAAAGTATATTTTCATAGTACCTGAATATAATGGTTCGTTCCCTGGTGTGCTAAAAACATTTATTGATGGGTTAGAATTTCCCTCCACTTTCACAGGCAAAAAATGTGCTATGGTGGGTATCTCCAGTGGTGTACAAGGAGGTGGCCTGGCTCTAAGTCACCTTACAGATATAATGAACTACTGTGGCACTCACGTTCTGGCACAAAAACCAAAGTTGGCCAGAATAGAAAACGCAATGGACGATGGAGGCAAAATAACGGACAAACTATACCTCGAGCTACTACAACAACAAGCCAAAGCCTTTCTGGAATTTTAACAAAAAAGCCCAAGAATGCTCTTGGGCCTTTAAGCTCAGGTCGATCAATAAACTTTTTCCTTAGAGTTAATAGATTATCTCAAATTCAACTCTTCTGTTCTTAGCTCTGCCTTCTCTTGTATCATTTGAAGCTACCGGATTCTCTATTCCGTAGCCTTTAGCTGTCAATCGAGAAGCCGCAATACCTTTAGATATCAGATATTGCTCTACAGCATGTGCTCTATCATCTGAGAGCTTCAAGTTAGACTCGGCATTCCCACTACTGTCGGTGTAGCCAGATATTTTTAATCCATATGCAGGGTGAGATTTAAGTGTCTCGACCACTCTATCCAGAATATCTAAAGAAGAGCTTGTGAGCTGATTTTTACCAGATTCGAATTTTACGCCTTGCAATGCCAATCTCAATATTTCTACTGTCTCCTCATCTACCTCAGGGCATCCTTTATTCGCCTGAATACCCGCTTCCTGAGGACATTTGTCTTCAGAGTCGATGACACCATCTCCATCAGCATCAGGACACCCATTCAAAGAAGTCAGCCCGGCTACTTCCGGACATTCATCATCCTTGTCAAGTACTCCATCTCCATCAGTATCAGGGCAACCATTTACAGTACCAGCGGTATTTGGACACTCATCTTCTGAGTCAATTACACCATCTCCATCAGCATCAGGGCATCCGCCTTGTTCAGCAGTTCCTGCTACATCCGGGCACTTATCGTCCTGATCTGCCACACCGTCTCCATCAGAGTCAGGGCATCCGTTCGCACTCCTCACTCCTGCCACATTGGGGCAGTCGTCCTGATCATTCGGAATACCGTCACCATCGTTATCCAATATTTGTGCTACCGGTGAGCCACCGCCACTGCTTTGGCCTAACCTAAATAGAACACCTACAGAGTTTTGAAGGTATTCGAACCCACTTCTTTCCACGAAGTAGTAGACACTGGAAACAGTGAAGGCAAGATCATCGTTGGCCGCAATCCTAAAACCACCACCAACAGGCAAGGCACCATATACTTCATCGTTTTGCGTGACGAAAGCACCACCCACCGTCAAATAAGGTTGGAATGCACTTTCCTGTGGAATAAGGTAACCGTTATTAAAATGATATTCCAGAGATAAACCTCCTTGCAAAAAGTTGTTAACAACCGATTTATTTTCCTCTGAAAAGTTAATTCTTGTCCATCCCAAATTAGCTACTGCTGAAAGTGAAGGAACAAACGTGTAGCCGATTCCACTTTGGAAACCTACTCCACCATCGAAGACGTTGAAAACTTCGGTACCAGCGGCACCGTCATACATGTTGCTCGAAACATTGAGCACCCCAAACCAAGGCCTATCGACCTGTTGAGCGGAGGCAAAAAGTCCTGTCATACAGAGCATTAAAGCGATTAAAATTCTCATATTGTAGATTGTTGATTTATGACCGCAACAGTAGATATTGGTCAGAAAGAGGATCAACATTCTTCGATGACTGACAGAATATGTCAGTTGTTCACAACTGGATTTTCGATTATTTCGATGTTTGGCAGAGGCTTTTTTTAATTTCACCAAATCAATTACTGAGATGCCTTTTGAAATAATACCTGTCCTAGACCAAATGAAGTCACTTTATACCATACCAAAGGGCGAGAAGCGATTTCAGCAGTATTTGCAAATGCTTCAAGGCGAGGAGAAGGCCGATATGATCCTGCCCATTGGTGGCTTCAACCCCATGGGAAATGAGCTGGTGAAAGAAAAATTGGATGAGCTTTTAAAATTCGAACCTGAAAAAAAAGCTCAATTCGCAATTGAGCAGGTACCAAACTTATATACTGCTTTTGAGCTTAAAATTGGATTCGCCATCAACCTTACCGATGATGTAGGTGGATCATGGTCTCATTATAGTTCCGCAGATTATGAAAATAAATTCAACATGGAGTCTCTTTTCAAAAGAGGTTTCTCGGTTGCTCATTTTTGGACAGGTGAGACCTACGATGACAACTTGATTGATCGAAGAATTTCGGAACAGCTCCTCCGAACCATCTACTGGAGCGATCATGGAAAACCCAACACACTCGCAGACCATGTACAGCAGGAGCATTTCATCCAAATGCATTTTAAATCACCAGCACCCGAGGGCAGCCCTGAAAATGCAGTTACCTTTCTAAAGAAACATGCCTCATCGACTGATTACAATGTGATCTTCAATTTCCTCTATGGCGATGATGCTTCTGAAGTCCTCGGCTATCAAACCTATGGCATGTCTGAAATAAGTGGATTTGACTTTATTAAGTTTCACCTTTCATCTTAAGTCTCTAGTTTGAAGGCGCTGATACTTTTCTTCTCAAAATTGCCTGTTGGAGTGCTGACTGTATTAGCCAAGACCCTCAGCTTTCTTCTTAACCACGTAATCAGATATCGATCAAAAGTCATTCAAAAAAATCTGCAGAACGCCTTTCCTGATAAGGAAAAAGAACAGATTGATCTAATCAAGAAAGAATTCTATAAAAATTTCTCCCAATTTCTAGTGGAGACACTGAAGCTGTTCACGTTGCCTACTCATAGTAGTCAACATTACATTCGACTTGATCCAAAATCATTGGAGGAGGTGAATCAAAAGGCGAAAGAAGGAAAAAGTATTGTTGTGCTGTCTGGCCATAACTTCAACTGGGAGCTTTGCTCACTTCTACCGCCGAAGCTGAAGCTCAAATCTCTTCTAGCTTACAAACCACTCAAAAACCCCTTTTGGAATGACTTGATAGTGGATATACGTCAAAAAAATGGAGCTACTGTTTTTGAGTATCAATGGATGTACATGAATGCCCTTCGATATCAAAATAAGGGAATCAACACTATTTGCTGGATGGGCATGGATCAGAGACCAAGAAGAAGGCGCGATGCTATTGAAGCGAAATTCTTGAATCAGGACACTTTGTTCTACAAGGATACTGAACGTGTTTGCAGGAAAATTGCGAACTATGTCTATTTCCAGAAAATACAAAAGATAGGAAAGTTTAGATATGAGGTTGAATATTGCCTCTTGTCCAAAGAACCTGCTAGCGAGCCAGAAGGAGCAATATTAAAGGCTTACATCAAATCTCTAGAAGACCTTATTCATGAAGATCCTGCCAATTGGCTATGGAGTCACAAAAGGTGGAAGTAACGTTACTTGGATGTCAGCCTTTGAGTCGCCTCCCACTCTTCAGGCAGCCCTTCTTCCAAGATTTTTTCACACCTTTCCAAGTAAACTTTAGCTGCCTTATCCTCGGGGTTTTCATTGGAGACCTTTTGGAAAGTTGCTGAAGCCATCTCAAACTTTTTGTCACGGTACTGAGATATCCCCAATTGGAAATCAGGGTCAGTTTTTTGTTTCAAATCAAACTGCTCTTGCCTAAGACCATCCAAAATTTCAAAAACGCGAACTGCTTTATCTTTTCCTTTCACCAGAACGGTATCAACATATCGAATGTGATACTTCTCCGGCTCTTTCACATGCTGTAGCACCGCACCACTTATAAGGATGTTGCCGCCGTAAACAGAGGTAAGGCCTTCCATTCTGGATGCCGTGTTTACAGCATCACTTATTACAGTAGTTTCCATTCGATTTTCTTCTCCGATGGTGCCAAGGATAAGCTTACCAGTATGAATACCGATTCCTACTTTGATAGGCTCTAAGCCATTCTCCTTTCGCCTTTGACTAAACCTCCTAACTGATTTCATAGAATCAATAGCCGAGTCAATGGCATGGTCCACATCATTTGCAAACAAAGCCATCACAGAATCACCGATGTATTTATCGACAAAACCATTGTGTTCTCGAACGTGTGGAACTATCTCCTGCAGGTAGTCATTGATGAAATCGAAATTCTCTTGAGGTGTCATCTTCTCAGAAAACTGGGTAAACCCACGGATATCAGAAAAAACCACGGTCATATTCCGTTCAACGAAATCCCCAAGACGAACCTCCTCTATGCTCTCGCGATTGAGGTAGTGTAAAAACTCATCAGGTACAAAGCGGCTATTAGCTTCGTTCACTTTTATCAATCGATCATTCGCTTCAGCCAGCTCCGCAGTTCTTTCTTCCACTTTCTCTTTAAAAAACTGAAGCTGCTCGATGATCTTGTCACGCATGACATTGAAGTTGAGTGTAAGCTTACCAATCTCATCTTCTGTTAGCTTGTCAGGTGACTTATTGATTAAAGTAAAATTGCTACCGACAAACCTATTGATGTAGGATGTCAGATCCTTCAAAGGACTTGTGATACGAATGGAAATAAGGAAGCTCATCCATACACCAAAGAGTAAAAAAAGCACTATTACGCCTATGGTTACCAATTTCAGTCTGGCAAACTGTTGTTCCCTTCCCACTTCGGCATCAGCTAAAATCTGATCAAACTGACCCGCCAATATTGCCTCTGACTCGTCTAGCTGCTGCTTCAATCCTGTGTTGTTGTAGAGCCCTATTTGTCTGTCCAGATCTACGACTTTTCGAAACAGCTCCTGGTAATTTCTGATTACTTGGGTCAACTCAGCAGTTCTATCAGATCCCAGCCTTTTTCGCTCTATCTCACCAATTAGCGTTCTAGCCTGATTATTGAGTTTCCTAAGGTAAATATTCTCATGTCTGAGCATGAAGTCTTTTTCATGCCTGCGCATAGTCAAAAGGCCTGATGATGACACTTCATTTATTCCTTCCAAAGCGTGGGCAGCTTCACGCATTTCTCCGACCAGGCTATAGTCTTTATAGCCACGTTCTCTGATAAGCGCCGTTATGGAGATAAAAAGGCTATCGTATGTAGCTAGCTGGCCCCGAATACCCGCCAGCTCTTCATCCAGATTAAACTTATGGATGATATCATCGTCCTTGAGTAGCTCAATATTTTCAGAAATTTTCGCAAACAGCGACAAATGGTTGTCTACATATTTGCTACTCCCAAACTCGAAGAAGACACGGTTTTTTGTTTCTTGTGTGAAAAAATTGAGCTGATTCTTATAGTCCTCTAACAGGTAGCTGTGTGTCTCTTCCAATAGACGAAAGACGTTGGCGATTCTTTCCCGCTGCTCCAAATAGGTGAAATTGATAAACACCACCACCATATTGGAGGAAACAAAAACCAAAAACCAAAAAAGAAGCTTATGTCGAAGGGACTTAAATTTCATATCCGCACTTGCACCGCCTTACAACGGAAAATTACGGTAATCTCATGACAGATAGAATGGAGCCAGAGTTGTGTAATTGATAATTATTCTACTCTGCGCCAGATCTCTTCCAATCGCCTTTCCTGCAGTATCACAAAATCCCCAATCTCCTCATCATACTCCCTCTCATTGATATAGCCGGAATGATGCCATTCATCCCCAGTGATCTCACATTTAAACGGAATATCTGCACCTTCGAGATTATCCCCGGGAGGATGATAAAATTCAATATGCTCTATGTACGAGCCTCCTTGCAGTTCATACGAACCTCCACCCATAGCAATGACGTTTTTATTCTCTTTATCATACTGATACCAAATGAATGTACCATCCGTAATGATCTTCATGTACTCAATGGTATCTGGGTTGATCTTGAAGGTTGTATCTGGAGCAAACATGCGCTTATAAAGCTTCCATTTCCCTTTGATGGGGTTTTCCTCCACTTCTTTCACCGCAGTAGTATTTCCACCATCGCCGCAACTTAGAATGATTCCTATCATCAAAAGAGAAAGTATATTCTTGAGACTGCTTATGTTATCAATAAAAACTTTGGGCATTGTCTAAATTTAGTGAATCGTCACTATTTCGCAGTAATTCCTTCCAAAAGGCTTTGTCGAAGGTATTTTTCCATGTCAAAAACATTCACTTCCTTATGACGGTCATACCAGGCATACAGTCGTTGCAAAGTCGTTAAAATGGTAAAAAGGGCAATTTCCGGATCTACAGTGGCCACCGAGCCATCGGCAATGGCTTTTTTCAATATAGCTCTGACTCCTTCTTCATATTGGTCTCTCCGGTTTATGTAACTCGATTTTGAAGGCTTTTCTAAATGGCGCCACTCTACAGCCATTAAAGCCATCAAATCCGTATATTCAATCGCCAGCTTTACATGAAGTGAGATGATCTTCTCCAACTTTTCCAGGGAGGATAGCGTGGAGCCGGCGATATCTTTCAACCCAACCAAAAACATCTGAGCACCCCTATTGAGTAATTCTTCCAGTATTTCATGCTTTGATCCAATATGGTTGTACAGACTAGCAGGTTTTATTGCCAACTTCGATGCTATATCCTGCATGGAGGTAGAGGAGTAACCCTGGTGCCGAAAAAGCGATGTGCTGGCAATAAGTATCTGTTCCTTCTTGGTAAGCATTAATTTTTTTTACCTCAATCTTACAAACATAGTAAGGGAACAATTGGCTATAATTTTTTAGTATTATAATCAGAAAACCTAATCTATGAGGAAAGTACTCATCACCTTATTGGTCTTACCTTTTTTCTTGCAAGCTCAGGATAGCCATCTTTTCAAAGCAGATGGGAAAGATGTTGTGTGGACAAAGGAGTACAAAAAATATTGTACAAAAGAGGCGTTCATTAGCTGGCTCAATGCGAACTCTATTGGGGGACAAATACACCAGATCTCGGATAATGAAGTGGGTTTCTTTCTTGTAGGATTTGATTTTAGGGATGAGGACTACACGCTGCCTTACAGTATTGCCGACAAAAAGTTTACAGGAAGGGGCAAAGCCACCTTCAATGGAAACACCTATAGGGTAGACGTATCGGAAATCATCACTATACAGAAATTCAATAATCTTCCGTATGGTAAAAAAGGAGATAAAATCCCGTTAAGGAAATACTATAGCTTCAAGAAGCAAAAGTTCAAGTCTACCTATCAAAATGCTCCCCCTGTTATAAGCGCAAGAATGGAGGAGATGTTTGAGGTGAAAGAAGACTAATAACCTTCAGAGTCAACGTAAATGGGGATTGGGAAAGGCATCAGACTCATCTTCGTTTTCTCGCTCTATCGTACACGCCAGGTCTTTTTCAACAAGAAGGAATAACTTCCCTCCGTCAGGAAGCTCCAAATAAGTTTTGAGGGACAACTCTTCGGAAGCTATCCACTTTTTGGAGGATTCCTTAGGAATAGATACCTCCAACACCTGATCCAAGAATTGAACCTTGAAATCCCCACCAATTCTGAGCCGGTACCAAAAAGCCGAAGCATCTGGCATTTGCATTTGCTCAGTGACAATACCTTCGGCCGCAAGTGTCTTTACTTCAGACTGCATTAGTCTTACCCTGATGCTATTCCCTTTTATCCTTAACTTCATTTAACCATAAAGCTAAAACCGACGGGAAAAATAAACTCGTGAACAAAGAAATATACAAGGGAACTTTGTGTGTAACAGCCGAAAATGCCATGGAATGGCGAGATTGGCTTTCTAAGCAACATCTAACAGCCAAAAATATTTGGCTCATTATTCACCGAAAAAATAGCGGTAAAATCAGCATAACTTATGAGGAGGCAGTCGAGCAAGCACTTTGCTTCGGGTGGATTGATAGTATTCCCAATAAACGTGATGATGAAAGCTATTATCAATTCTTCGCTAAGAGAAATCCTAAAAGCAACTGGATTAAAAAAATTAAAGACACGATCGAAAGGCTCTTGATTCATAATAAAGTAGCTCCCGCCGGGAAAACCATGATAGAAGAAGCTAAGCAATCTGGCACGTGGACAGCCCTGGATGATGTCGAAAACCTCGTGGTTCCAGAAGACTTGGCAGAAGCACTGAAATCTTATAAGGATGCAACTGAGCATTTCCAAAACTTTCCCAAGTCGGTGAAAAGGGGGATTTTGGAATGGATTTTAAATGCGAAAAGGCCCGAAACCAGACAGAAAAGAATTAATGAAACCGCTGAGAAAGCGGCACAAAATATCCGCGTCAATCAATATCGATAATAGGGTTTTCGTTTTAAGCGATTATAAAAAAATTGGAATCGACTAATTTCATCTTGAAATAGTTCTAAATTTTAAGGTTATTCCTTATCTTAGAATTGATTTTATCAATCGTCGCTTAAAATACTATGAACCATCGCCCTTTAAACCTCCTACCGGTTTCAATATTGCTATTGCTTTTCGCCTGTGAAGAAAGAGAAATCAGTGTTTCTCGAGATCTCGGTTATGATTTTGAAATACTGGAGTCTGAAATTGATAATAGCTCGTTTCTCATCTCCCAGTCCATTGATATTGGAGGAGACGAATTTGAAGAGTTTGAAATTCTGGCTGCCGCTATCAATAGTCTATCTTATTCCATTAGCGGAGTAGATAATCCTGAAGCCTTTGACACCTGGTTTTTCATAGCTGGTAACAGTAGCCTCAATGCCTCTTTTAACTCCACCCCATCTCCTATAGTCAATGTAGTAGAACCAGTGGTTTTCTGGACGCAGGAAGATGGCTTCTTGGTAAATGAGTTTTTTGAAGATAACCCCAACATGACCGCTTTCATCTCTGAATGGGAAAGCGCCATTCGAACCAAAACTCCATACGATGTTACCATATTGGGTGAAGCAATAATCGGAGACGATTTCACCGTGACCATTCATGTAGACGTGACCTGCACGGCATCTGAATAACGAAGTCGCCATTCTTCTCACCAGCACCCACACTTCCTACTGCGGTTTGACAGGAGAAAGTATAATATCAAAGCAACCACGCGGGATTTTAGAAGCTATTTCATTATCAGTTTCAAATGGGATTATGACTACATTGACATTCGTTAGCAGCCCATACGCTACCAAAAAAAGGACAAAAGCCACTGCTGATCGAAGAATCCATCCATTCAACGGCTATGCTGGACCAAAACACTAATTTTCCAGTTTGGTAGTAAAACCTACCTTTGCAATCGCGTAATTTTTATATTCAACATTCGAAAACTACAACTATCTATAATCAATGTGTCGATTTAAGCCAATAGGTAGCAATTGACCCTTTTAAAAACAAACACCACACAACATGAAAACTTTACTTAGAAACTTACTTCTGGCTCTTCCAATGATCGCATTTATGGGCTGTGAAGACCTTGAATTGGACATCTCCAAAGATCAAAGTGTTGATTTTGAGTTTATAGCTTCAGAAGTCAACTCTGATGGCTACTTTGCTGCCACTGAAACTATAAACTTCGGTAGCGATGAATTTGAAGATTTCGATATCAACAGTGCTAATATTAATCAACTCTCCTACACTATTAGTAATGTAGACAATAGCACATCATTCAGTACATATTTGGTAGTGGGCAGAGCCTCTGGGTCTACAGTCAGTGTTGATGTGGAAGGTACTGCAAGCCCCATCAGAAATGTATCTGATCCAATCATCTTCTGGACTAAGGAAAATGGGTTTCAATCAAACGAATTCTTCTATGCTGATAGTCAATTCGACGGCTTTATAACCGAATTAGAAGCTGCAATTGAGAGTAAGTCTAACTTTGATATAGGTATACAGGCTGTGGTATCGGGAGAATTGGAAGATGTTACCATCACTTTAAACATTGATGTAACTGCGAATACAGTCCAATAATCTTTTAAACACCGACCTAACTTTACGACTATGAGAAAATTACTTTTATCGCTGGTGGTGGCATTTTCTTTTTCTGCCTCTCAAGCACAAGACCTTGGATTATTACTTGAAGGTGGCGCAGCAGATGCCAATACGCTTTTAGAGAATTATATGGAGCCGGTATTCATCGGCTTAGGCCAAGGCCTCAATAGTGGCTGGTACAATACTGGTAAGCCTCACAAATTATTAGGCTTTGATCTTACTATCAATGCCAACCTGGCCTATGTCCCTTCTAGTGCAGAATTCTGGACCTTCAACAATGCAGATTACACCAATGTAAGACTGTCAGATGACACCCAAAATCAGTTTCCAACGGTCTTAGGACCCAATTTGAGTTCTAGCGAAATCCCTGAGATTGCCTTCATCGACTCGGAGGATATAGATATGGATGGTAGCACTACTGATGATCTAGTACGTATTTCAGGATTGCCGGGTGTTGGTCTCTCTGATGAAATTGGATTTAATGCTGTACCGACTCCTATGGTACAGATTGGTTTAGGCTTGTGGAAAAATACTGAGTTGAAGGTACGATTATTACCCACTATAGAAACAGGTGATCCGGGTGAACAATTTTCCATTGGAATGTTCGGTCTTGGCTTGATGCATGACGTGAAGCAATGGATACCAGGCATGAAAC
>CAZZHO010000120.1:0-13448 GCA_964653795.1 uncultured Roseivirgaceae bacterium
ATGGTGTAAAGCGACTCATTGTGGTACATCCAAAGTCCGGTATTGGGAAGTTCTCTGCCGCCAAAACGGCCGAACTCTATGATAGCGACGAGTTAAAAACATTTGATGTGGAGAGTCTGCAGGAGGCGTTCGATATTATACAGCAGTCTCCAAATTGAAAAAAGCACTCACATTGCTGCGAGTGCTTATTTTTTGTGGAGAAGATGGGATTCGAACCCACGACCTCTTGACTGCCAGTCAAGCGCTCTAGCCAACTGAGCTACATCCCCGGCTATTTCTAGGTCGGCAAAAGTAGTGATTTCTTTCAATTCCATGCAGTATTGGTTTGATACCCTTAATCTAAATCCTGAGGGTTAGCTATGTTTACGATCATTATTTAGAAAAAACATCAATCCATCAAATGAGCATTACGAAATCATCCGTCTCCCCCTTCATTATAGGTGCTATGAGGTTGGGGTCCTGGGGTCAGCAATTCACTACGAGCCAAATGGAGTCTTTTGTCAAAGAATGTCTGGACCTTGAGTTAAAAGATTTTGATCATGCAGACATTTATGGTGATTATGGTACCGAGGAGGACTTTGGTGCTATTTTCCATGATAGTCCCAGCTTAAGACAGGAGATGCGGCTAATTACGAAATGCGGGATTAAGATGGTAGCGTCAACAAGACCGGACCATGCTATCAAATCTTATGACTCCACTCCTGAACATATTCGTAAGTCGGTGGAGACTTCTTTGAAGAATTTGAAGACAGACTATTTGGATCTGCTCCTGCTTCATCGGCCGGATTATCTTATGGATCCGGCAGCTATTGCCGAGGTATTTGCAGACCTGAAAAAGCAAGGTAAAGTACTGAACTTCGGGGTGTCCAACTTCAGTACATCCCAATTCGATTTGCTAAACAGTGCAACCCCGCTTATAACTAATCAGGTAGAAATCTCTATTCAACAACGGAATGCCTTTGATGATGGCGTGCTAGATCAGTGTCTAAAGCAAGGAATCATTCCTATGGCCTGGTCGCCTGTTGGTGGAGGAGTGCTATTTGGGGAACCTGAAAATGATAAAATCCGGCACCTCCAGGCTACTGCCAAGCAATTAGCAGAGAAGTACGATTGCGCAGTTGACCAACTGGTACTGGCATGGTTGAGAAAGCACCCTGCTGGAATAATACCTGTTTTGGGCACTTCCAAAATCTCAAGAGTAAAGGCCGCTAAAGAATCCATGACAGTCAATCTATCTCATGAAGATTGGTACGGCTTGTGGCAGGCTGCAACTGGTGAGGAAATTGCTTAAGATGGCTGGAGAAGGAATACAAATTAGATCTGAAAAACTAGACGCTGCTGAGGTTTCCTGGTTTGCCCCCATTTGCGATGGAGATGATCGCTTTTTAGGTGAACGGAGTATGGATTTTAAAAGCTCCTGGGATAATACCTCGCAGATATTAAAAACAGCCGATAAGCTGGGCTTTCGCAATATTCTTTGTCCATCTTCTTATCAAGTAGGACAGGACACTTTGACCTTTGCTGCGGCTGTGGCACCGCTGACGGATCAGATCAATTTATTGACAGCTATTCGCTGCGGGGAGGTGCATCCACCAATGCTCGCCAGGGCCATTGCTACCTTGGATCATATCCTGAAAGGAAGGCTCACCATCAATATTATCTCCTCAAATCTTCCTGGAGAAGACCTCTCTTCGGAAGCTCGGTATCAGCGATCCAGAGAGGTGATTGAGATATTGAAGCAGTCCTGGACGCAAGAGGAGATCAATGTAAATGGAGAATTCTACAACTTCACTTTGCCCACCAATCCGGTGAAACCTTATCAAAATGGAGGACCATTACTTTACTTCGGAGGATACTCGCCACCTGCTGTCGACCTGTGCGCGGAGCATTGTGACGTGTATTTGATGTGGCCAGAGACCATGGAAAACCTTTCCGGGTTAATGAGGAACATGAGTGAGAAAGCAGCGGGATATGGTCGTAAGGTTGATTTCGGCTTAAGGATACACGTAGTGGTGAGGGAGACTGAGGAGGAAGCAAGAGAATATGCAGATAGTATCATCTCCAAATTGGATGTAGCGCAAGGTGATGAGCTGAGAAATCGTGCACTTGATGCTAAGTCCTATGGTGTCAGTCGGCAAGCGGAAATGCGAGAAATGGCCAAAGATGATGGCTACATCGAGGACAATGTTTGGACAGGAATTGGGAAAGGCCGATCTGGATGTGGAGCCGCTTTGGTGGGGACTCCTGATCAGATTGTAGAAAAAATTAATGGCTACATGGACATGGGTATAAGGTCTTTCATTTTTTCCGGTTATCCACACCAAAATGAATGTGAGCTCTTTGGTAAATATGTCTTGCCCAAATTGAAAACGTGTTCTTTCCCTATAGAGCAAAACAAGGTGGATGGTCAAGAGCCAGACACACCACTAGGTGCTGGTATCAGGGTATAGCAACTGGCCTCTCTATTATTCTGAATATGATTAGATTATGTTTCGGATAAAATACAGCCACCCCTAAAGACGATGTTTTGATTGATCTGATAATTGTTGTTGGTTATTTCGCCATAGTCTTCATAACGGCCATTTCGGGAAGACAAAAGGGAGACGTTTCAGTAGAGGAATACTTTCTAAGCTCAAGAAGCTTGAGATGGCCTTCTATAGCCTTCTCGACTATAGCAACTAATGTTCAAGGTTATCAATTTCTAGGCATGATGGGATCGGCCTACCTCTATGGTTTGGCTCAGGCTAGCTTGGAGATCAACGCCGTACAAGGTATCCTGATGGGCACTTTCATTTTCGTTCCCATTTATCTAAAGGATAAGGTCATCACGATTACCCAGTTCATCAAGACCAGATTAGGAAACACTGTTGGCCTGATCTACTCCATATCCAATATTTTATTGTTCTCGACGATTACCTTGGGCGCTGCATTGTTTTGGGGAGCGTATGCTGCAGACATTGTATTTGCAGAGTACTTGCAGTTTATCCATGAAGACCGACTCATCCGGATCGCCATACTCGTAGTAGGTTTGGGTGCTTTTTCGGCGATATATACCTATTTCGGAGGTCTTACGGCCGTTGTGAAAACCGACGTTATTCAGTTTCTCATCCTTTTTACTGGCGGCGTGGTGGTGATGTTTACTGCTGTTCATCACCTGGGAGGCTGGTCGGAACTATATGGTGATAGAACAGGCCATTTGATGCATTTGCACCTGCCTGCGGATCATGAGACTTTGCCTTGGATACACATCTTTGGGCTGTTCCTACTGAATATCAATTATTGGTGTGCCAATCAATCCGTGGTGCAACGCTCGCTTGCAGCCAGGTCGTTGAAAGACGCTCAAATTGGACTGATGGTGGGTGGATTGATGAAGTATGTTCTA
This sequence comes from uncultured Roseivirgaceae bacterium, assembly GCA_964653795.1. Lineage (GTDB taxonomy): Bacteria > Bacteroidota > Bacteroidia > Cytophagales > Cyclobacteriaceae > JAWPMT01. The sequence goes on from CAZZHO010000120.1 coordinate 3,383, forward strand.
GCGGCTATCATAGTCATACCAGGTATTGCCTTGGTGGGAATATTAGGAGAAAAGGGTCTGGATGATCCTGATATGACCTTCCCATATTTGGTCAGTACCTATTTGCCAGTAGGGGTAAAAGGATTGATACTTTGCGCCTTGTTTGCTTCATTGATGAGTACGGTGGACTCCACTTTTAATTCCATTGCGACCCTTTGGTCCATTGATATTTATAAGGAGTATATCAAAAGAGATGCAAGTGATAATCAGGTAGTTCAGACTGGTAAGAAAGCGATCCTGCTTTCATTTATCTCTGGTACGCTATTGGGGATCGTCTTATTGTACATCAAGTTCCAGGATGCAGGAGCAGCCTTCACCCATACGCTCAATGAACTGCGTTACTACATCAATTGTGGTATAGTAGTACTTAGCTGTGCTGCCATCTTCCTGATCAATCCGAAACCAAAAATTTCATTAGTTGCGTTTTTGCTCACCGTCCCACTTCAGTTTGTTTTCAAGGGAATCTTTCCGGAAATGAATTATTTCGTGAGAGCGATGTGGGTCATTTTATCTGGGTTCGCGATTCTATGGGCTTTTTCGAGAACAAAATTTTATCCTTGGAGAAAACTTGTGTATCCAGATTCAAAATCCATTACCTACCTTGGGTTGGTGATGTTGATTTCGCTGGTTTTACTACACATCGTATTTCACTAGAATCAAATCTCAAAGTGAAGAACAGACGATCATTTTTAAAGAACTCTTCGCTATCCATGTTGGGAGCGCTGGCAGTACCCAATATCGTAGCGGCAAATAATTTGGAAGAACTTGTTAATTGGCAAGGGAGGGATCCCTATCAACTCTTTGCTAAAGATGAAGGGATGGTAGTGCTGAATGACAAACCCTGGAATATTGAAGCACAGGCGCATTTGCTGGATGATGCAGTAACGCCCGCCTCTAAGATGTTCATTCGCAATAATGGTATTATTCCAGAGATAGATGTCAATAACTGGACTTTGACGATCAATGGTGAGTCTGCTTCGCAACAAAAGACCTACACCCTTGAAGAACTAAAGCGTCAGTTTCCATCTTATACCTACCAACTCACCTTAGAGTGTGGAGGTAATGGGCGATCGGAGTTCAATCCGCCTGCCAAGGGAAATCAATGGACAATAGGTGCGGTTGCCTGTGCCAATTGGACTGGTGTTCGATTGAAGGACCTGCTAAATGATGTGGGTGTGAAAGACGATGCAGTGTATGTTGGTTACTTCGGCATAGATAAGCATTTAAATGGCGATCCGAACAAACGTCCTATTTCACGCGGAATCCCCATTGCAAAAGCAATGATGGACGAAACATTGGTGGCTTATGCCATGAATGGAGAAGATATACCAATCGCTCATGGCGCACCACTGCGGTTGGTAGCTGGTGGATGGCCAGCTTCAGCCTCCGGAAAGTGGATCAATAGACTTTCCATTCGAGATAAAGTGCATGATGGCCCTAAGATGGGCGGCCAATCCTATAGAGTGCCTTGTGAGACTGTGGCTCCAGGCAGCAAGGTGTCAGATGAGAATATGTGCATCATCGAGTCTATGCCAGTGAAATCCTTGATTACCTATCCGAAAACGGGAGCGTCTTTCAAGCAATCAAGAACACTTGAAGTACGCGGGCACGCTTGGGCTGGGGAGTTGGAGGTTACGAAAATGAGCTTTTCTATAGATTTCGGAGCAACCTGGCAGTCGTGTGACTTAGATCGGCCTAAAAATAGGTTAGCTTGGCAAAGATGGTCTGCTAAAATCCAGTTTCCAGAAAGTGGATACTATGAGATTTGGGCCAAGGCTACGGGTGCAAATGGCGTTTCACAACCGATGGTATTGCCAGGATGGAATCCTAAAGGATACCTGAACAATGCCTGCCACCGTATTGCTGTCAAAGTAGTTTGATATGGATCCTTTGCAGCAATTAGTTCGGATTCTTAGTGGACTCACCTCAGTACTGCTGTTGGCTACACTTTGTTGCGCTTTGCTCTTGGGCGTCCTGATTTATGGTCGCAATTACGGATTTGAAGAACTACTTGCCCAGGAGCAAGTTGAAGAGGTCATTCCTGAGTCAATTATAGATCCGGGGGAGGCTTCATTGGAAGTATTGCCTGCAGGAATAGGAAGGGATCTGGTAGTCACTAATTGTACAAGGTGCCACTCAGCAAAATTGGTCGCTCAGAATCGGGCCACTGCTGAAGGTTGGGAAAGTATGATCCGGTGGATGCAAGCCACCCAAAACCTCTGGGATTTGGGTGAGAATGAGGAGGCCATTATTCAATACCTGGCTGAGCACTTTGCGCCAGAGCAAGAGGGTAGAAGAGCGCCGCTCGCTGAAATCGAGTGGTATTCCTTAGAAGATTGAGCAAGCGGTGTTTTCTATTTTTCCTTTGCTGTGACAACCTTGAAGCACCTTATCAGTACAATAGGGCAGACCATTTGCTCACATGTCAACAAGCTCATCCTCCCAATTTCTCGGATATTTACATAGTTTTCGGGGCTTCGCTATTATCAATATTGTCCTTATTCATGCCGTTGTGGCAGCGCTGGTCGCTATCGACGAAATGGACTTTTCAAATCTTATAGCATTGACCAATGAAGTGCTATTTCATGATAGCACTTTGTACTTCACCATTATCTCTGGTCTGCTGTTCAGCGCTATTCTTCGATCGAGGGGATACAAGGCTTTTTACAAAAGCAAGGCTATGAATGTTTTGGCACCCTATGCATTTATTACGCTCTTGGTAGCGCTGGGTAAAGCTTCTCAAAGCCCTGATTTGGAACAGAGTGGCTATTTCGCCGTGCTTTTGAACACTTTTGGAATGGACATGCTTTACGGCAAGGCAATCGGACTGTATTGGTACCTGCCGGTACTTTTTTTCCTGTTCATTATTACCCCACTAGTAGATTATCTGATTAATCTGAGGAAGATAGGAATAGTGCTAATGCTTTTGATGGCACTTGCTCCGTTATTAGTTTCCAGAGTACAAATGGCTTTTGAGTACATCCTTCCCATAGAGAGCTTCATTTACTTTCTGGGGGCGTATGCTCTTGGTATTTGGCTGGGAACTGACTTAGATAAGTACATGACCTGGATCAAGTCCAAAATGATCCTTTTTTTGGTGATCGCAGCCATTTCCACAGTAGTACTATTCTATCTATTTATCAAAGACATCAACATGGTTGGGTTTGTCTCATTGCAAGAGACCTTCTTCTACATCCAGAAGATGGCCCTCGCAGGAATTGTACTTGTTTGGATGAAGGACAACCTCAACACTCCTCCGAGGTGGCTGGATCGATTTGCCAAGGATTCCTTCGGGATTTACTTCATACATGGTTATCTAGCATTTGGAGGCATCCCGCTCTTCATGTGGATACTTGGGTTTGATGCCATCAGCCCTTTCAACACGTTGATAGGATCCTTGATTCTCTTTGCTTTCTCTGTTGGGATGAGCATGGGCCTGATCTGGCTATTTCGCAAAATGATGGGTAAGCGATCAAGAATGCTGGTAGGAAGTTAATTTCAAAGGGCCTCTCGTCATCTCTAGTTAGAAGTAAGTTTTTTAATCGCCTGCTTCATCTGCTCATTGTAATCCCATTGATTCTTGTCGTTCAAAGAGATGGCTTTTTCGTAGGTGCTGATGGCCATGGCTGTATCCTGTTGTAGTTCGTACATTTCTGCAAGACTGGCTGCAGAAATCCACCAACCTCTATTGGCCTCGACATTGAATTGAAAAACCTGAAAAGCCTTTTTAATATCTTTTTCAACATATAAATGGTGATTCCCAATATCATTTATGTTGAACTTGATATTGTCAAAGCTCGATTCTGGATTTTCTTTTTTGGCTTTGGAATATACTGTCAAGGCCTTTTCGAATTGACCTTTTTGAACATTGCTGAGAATTTCTGATTCAAGGATTACTTTTCTTGCGCTAATCTCCGGTATGACAAGCCTGGCTATGTCATTGATGATGATATCATAGGCAGGGAGTTGATAGCCATTTGATAGAAAAATGATGGTCGTGTGCTGGTCAACAAACTTTCTAAACCCCGAGAGGTTTCCTCCTGAAAATCCGTAAGAATCGTGGCCATTTACTTTATATAAGCCCCATCCATGCAGGAATTGGTCTTCCTTGTTAGCAAAATCAAATGGAGCCCACATGCTAGCCCTTACAGTATAATTTAGGAGCTCGCCTTTGTCCAAAAGTCGATTCCATTCAATAAATCTTTTGAGTGTTATGTTGAGCCCATTTCCAGGATGTCCTCTTTTTCCATTGTTGTTGTTATCCTTTTCGAATGCTTTGTTTCTTCCATTGTAGAAGTACCTGGTAGCACGATTGGGTATAGAGTCTGAGGCATTTGAGGAAAACAATACCCCATTTTTCTGATCATTAAACTGGTGCTGAAAGACGTAATCTTGGAATGAACCACCAGTGATCTCCTCTATTATCTGAGCAATGAGCCAGTAGTTAGTCTGATTATACCTGAATTGTTTTCCAGGGACAAAATCCATCTTTTCTTGAGACAACCTCGACATGAGCTCCTTGTCTGACAGGGAGCTGGGCTGGCGTATGAAGTCTGGTAAGCCTGAGGAATGAGCAAGTAAGTGCTTAATTCGTACATTTTGCCACTGATTGGGCAGGCCATTCAGATACAAAGAGATTGGGTCCTCCAAACTCAATCTATCTGCCTGGACCAACTGAAAAAGCGCAACCGTAGTAATAAGTTTTGTGGTGGAAAAGACCCTGAATAGCGTTTCCTTACTAACTGGTGTATCGTTTTCGAGAGAGGCTTTTCCTCTGTATGATTCATAAATGATATTACCGTCTTTGATAACGGCTAGTGCAATACCTGGAATATTATATTGGACTATCGCTTTGGAGAGATAATCATCAACTTCTTTTTTAATTTTAGTACTGGTATTGATTGTTTGAGCTGCGGCGGTGCTCGTAAGCAAGCAAGTGAGACATAGATAAGTAAATCCGCTAACCATGGCGGAGCTACTTGATTTAAGGTTTTTGAACATAATTTGAGTTTTTGACCAAGTTGAAGGTATCCAAGTGCCAGGTGCAATGAAATAAAATGCAGTGATACGCTGGATTTTTGCAGCAATCTGTTGAAATGGTAAAGAAGGAAGGGATACTAGGCTTTAGCTTTCTCTTTTTCGCTCGAATTTCACCTTCCTGACTTCAAAATCAGTATCCCATTGCCGGACCTCCTTGAAGCCGAGCTTTCGGTAGAGCGCAGTAGCAGGGCCATTCGCTAATCCGGTTTCAACAGTGAATAGATCTGAGTTGTAATTTCTAAATATGAACTCGATTAAAGCTTTGGCAATGCCTTGTCTGAAATATTTGGGGTCGACTACAAGGCTATTGATATCGGTGTAGTCTTCGCAGTGTTCAATTTCAATGATTCCAGCTAGTTCATGGTCTTTGATATAACCAAAAAATACGGTTGCAGAATTGGTGAACTTTTCAAGTGGCCTTTTTAACGGAGGGAAGTCTTTAGCCTTTAGCAGTTCTGCTTCTACCTTATAAGAAGCTTGAAAGACAGCCCGTATGTCTTTGGCTACTTGGATATCGCGGTTATCAAGCTTTTTAATCATACTGTAGGCGTATCATTTGTGCCTTATATGTTCTTTGGTATCAATTGTTAGCGTTAAAGAAGTTTACTACATCAGCAATCATATCGTTATTGATAGTGTGCTTTACTCCAGGGTAGAGCTTGAAAGAGGCCTGCAATTTTTCTTGTTGATAAAAATCTTGTATCAAATTCCACCTTTCGAGGGGCGTTTCGCCAAACAGCTCGAATATCAATTCCTTGTCTTCCTTTTCATATCCGTCTGCATAAACCACCGAATCGTTATGATCTTCATCCCCCATATAGATGAATAGGGGTGTTTTTTGAAGTTTTTGGAAATTGATTTTTTCACCAGCTATTGAACTGATATCCGAAATTCCAATGGGGTACCTGAGACTTTCGTTTTGAAATTGCCCAATTGGAGCAATTGGCCAACCACCTGGTGAGCCAATAGCAGCCGCTTCCACCTGACCAGGATGCATGAAGGTAAATCTATTGACAAACATGCCGGAAGCGGAAAATCCAGCCATCCATACTTTTTTCTTCTTTTTGATGTTGCGACCAGCTAATTCCTTAGTTGAGTGATCGATCATGGCAATTAATTGCAAATCGAGTCGCTTGAATTCCTCTTTCTCGCTTATCATGACATCTCGATCCAACGCGTGGGTATAAACCAATACGTCTTTTTTGGGTCTTGGGAAGATGGGCATTAAGACAGCTGTATTCAAGCGATTGGCAAATTTTGCCCAGATTAATAATTGTTTGCGGGCTACTGCTTCATGAAATTGAAGAGTATCATTCACCGTTCCAGTGTTATTCGGGACTACAAGTAATGTGATGTCGCTTCTCTTTTCGGACTTGGTGAGTGAGTTCGGGATGTAGAGTAAATAAGGATAGCTGAATCCCTCACTTACACTTTTATTCACCTTTAATATTTCATAGGCTACTACCTTTTTTTGAGAGAAAGCATGCAGTATTCCAATTATGGAAAAAGCGATATACAGTGAAAATTTTCTGTTTCTGACCATTTGAAACTTCAGTTTAAGACCTATTCTATAGAAACGGAGTGTATATACTTTCGATACAAAAGTTTCTGTTTGATTTTAATCCCGATTAACCAGTTTCAATTCCAAGGCTACAAGAGTAGCTACGTAAAAAATGCCTAAGTACTTATTCAAAAAATATCATTTTCACAGGGAATGATGCATCGAGTATTACTAACTGATGGTCTGATATTTGGCTTTTAAAACCCCTTGACTCCAATGCTTGCTTAGCGTTTTTGATAGAACCAACTTTGATTAAAAGTGAAAAGAGTAGGGTATCCGCCTGCACGAGTTTCAAGCTCGGGCCTTTTGAAAAGTGGAATTGACCTTCTTCTTGTATGATTCCCGGTAGCTCGGCTAATTTATTTCCATATCCTTCTGGATCATGGGTATTGATCACAATAGCTTCCAAGGACTGGATTCCTAATACGCCTCCTTCGCTTCCATGGAGCTTTTCACTTGCCTGTTTCCGGTTTTGGCTAACAGTTTTCCTGTGATGGTAATCGCAAAGGAATAAATGGATACTATCGGGAAGTATCTCTTTAACAGACAGGAGACTCCAATGATTGGATTCTTCTACTCGTCCATGGGAGATATCGGTCTTAGCCAAAACAGGGAGCGTCCTTTTCAGAGAGTGGCTGGGCTCCAATGCGATTCCAAATGGTCGATTGTGTTTAGTTGTCTTGCTATCAAGGAGTTCCAGTACGACATTTCCAAGTGTTACGCCTCCGCTGGTAAAAGCACCCCAGTCCTGATATTCCCATACGATAGGTAGATCAAAGTCGTCGGTGAGGGTCCGGAAAAGGGATTCTGAGTTGGTGGAGGACAGATAGAAGTGCTCAATTTTCTCGATTCTGGGACTTTCTCCTTGTGAGCAGGAGAATAGAAGAATGGCCAAGGAGATCCGACTCTTGTGTTTATGGATAACTAAGAATAGACATGTAAATGCCATAGATTAAATTTAGCTCCTATCTCCTTACTTCAATTCTAAGAACCTCACAGGAATTGATGAATGATTTGATGTAAAGAGAAGATGAAACAAATAGACTAGACATATGGAGCAAACATGGCGGTGGTTCGGTCCTCAGGATCCAGTAACTCTATCGGACATCAAGCAAGCAGGTGCCACAGGTATTGTTTCGGCGTTGCATCATATCCCAAATGGACAAGTTTGGTCTGTTGAGGAAATTGAAAAGCGCAAAGCAATTATCGAGCAAGCGGGCCTTACCTGGAGTGTTGTAGAGAGTGTACCCGTTCATGAAAGTATCAAAACCCGTTCAGGAGATTTTCAAGGTTTTCTCAGCAACTACAAAGCCAGCATCGAGAATTTGGCGCAATGCGGTATTACTACGATCTGTTACAATTTCATGCCTGTTTTGGATTGGACCCGGACTTCACTTGATTATGAGCTGGAGGATGGGTCTAAGGCTTTGCGTTTTGATGTTGAGGCACTGGCTACGTTTGATCTATTTATTCTGAAAAGACCGGATGCTGCGTCCTCCTACATCGATGCTGAAAGGCAGGCTGCCAAAACCTATTTCGAGAGCCTTTCTGACGAGGAGATCCAAAAATTGTCCAAAACGATCATTGCCGGTTTGCCAGGTGCTGAGGAAGGCTATTCTTTGGCACAATTTCAAGAGGTATTGGATGCCTATGACGGGATCGATTCTAACCAACTGAAGCAAAACTTGATTGAGTTTTTGAAAGAGATTATTCCAGTAGCTTCAGAGCAAAATGTTCGGATGTGCATTCATCCTGATGATCCACCAAGACCCATTTTGGGATTACCCCGAGTGGTAAGCACAGAAAATGATTTTGCAGACCTATTTGAGCATGTTCCTAACCAAGCGAACGGAATGACTTTCTGTACTGGTTCGCTGGGAGCTGGGAAAGAAAACGATCTGGTGCAAATATTGAGGCGATTTGCTGATAGGGTTCATTTCTTACATCTCAGGAGTGTGCAAAGAGATGATCAAGGCAATTTCTATGAGGCTAATCATTTAGAAGGTGACGTGGATATGTATAGCATCGTGAAGGAGGTGCTCAAGGAAGAGAAGCGACGTTCCGAATCCGGTAGATCAGATTGTGATATTCCGATGCGACCGGATCATGGTCACCAAATGCTAGACGATCTAGATAAATTAACAAATCCCGGTTATTCGGGGATCGGTAGACTGAGAGGCTTAGCCGAGATAAGAGGTTTAGCACTTGGCATATCAAGAAGTTTGGAGACTTGAAACCACATATGTCGGAAGTTCCATGTCCACATAAGACCTGCCTCTTGTTATTGGTTCAAAGGGTCTGCTGCTCTGTAACAATCCTTAATCTGCTGATTGGTCAATAAGTAAAGCTGGGAGAAAGGGGATTTACTATCTGAATAGCCTTGAATCGATTCCTTATTTGCTGATATCCAATCTATGGCCACCTCTACAATCATTTTGTTGGCCTTGATATGTCCATTATCACCTACGGTACTGGTGATCATGCCTGGCAACTCTAACCTCGGTTCAGGAGCAAAAATGACCTGCGATAATTTCCCCCTGAATTCACGTATTTCATTGCTCCAATTTTCAAATTCGTTAGGCATGTATTTTTGATCAATGCTGTGTCTTCCTTCATGAGCCAGCATCGAAGCTTCTGTTCTGCATTGCTCATATGCAGACAAGAATGCTAGCTTCAACTCCTTTCCGGATAATCCTTTTGTCACTAGGTCAAGGTGTAGGTCATTGATAGCATCGAACTTCAATTTGGTAGCTAGACCCTTTGCAGCTTCTAATTGGTTTTCAGGAGGGTTGTGTAAGAATTCATTTATAGTCTTTTCGGTTTTCTCTCTTTCTACTGAATCAGTCACCATTTTCCAGGCATCAATGGGGCCATTCAAGTAAACTTCTCTTACCCGTATGATTTCATGGTCAGTTGCCCATCCTCCGATGGCCTTATTCTCCCAAAACCAACTCGAGAAGCCATTGGAGACCATCATGTCCAGCTGTGTGTAGGTGAATTCAGGCTCATAGCCATATTGCTCAATCGTTGCCTTTTCCTGATTGACAATGTGACCAAGTGCCAACACATAACCACTATAATTTCCGGTGCCACCTGTGAAACCTCTGGCACCAAATTGTGCTTCCGTTTCATTGAGAAAGTCCTCTTCAGTGTATTCCTTCTTTGACGTAGTGGAGAGTTGACTCCAAAGCGATTTTCGTCGGTTGCTTAGCCAATCGATATAGGCAGCTTCGTCTTCGTGCTCTATAGCGATCAGTCGATAATATTCATTGGTTTCTTTTTCGACCTCTTGCAGGTATTGTGAGTAGGTAATGAAATCTCTTGTTCTTAGGCTGTATTCCCATGAGCCTTCGTTCTTTTGGACATAGGCAGGTATAAACTCATAGAATCTTGAGGAAGCCAGTGCTTCAATCAGTACCTCTTGAT
>CAZZHO010000121.1:0-13431 GCA_964653795.1 uncultured Roseivirgaceae bacterium
CCTAAATCCCCTGCCTTGGAAAGGGAGGTGTCTGATTTAGAAAAGAAGATCGCGGACAAAGAACGTCAGGCGGAGCAAATGGAAGAGGAAATGGCGAAGCCAGAGCATTCTTCGAATTTGGATAAGTTAAACGAGCTCAATGATCAGCTGGAGAAATTGAGGAAAGAGATCTCAGCTTTGACGGAAAGCTGGGAGGAGAAAATGATGGAGTTAGAATCTTAGTTTAAACTTCCCCAAGCACTACCATTGTTTCTAACGATGGTGATTCGCTACCTCCTATAGGCTCAATCGTTACGGCAAAGGCTACAGCTCCTTCGATGCCTTTCATGTTCTTAAAACCTTCATCAACATTGAAAACGCCAGCATCCACAGGTCTGCCATCTACTATAGCCCAAAGCTGAAATTGTTGGTCTTCTGAAAGGTCCGGGAGCGAAGGAAGATCTAAGAACACCTCTCCATTTAAATAGAAGACGCGTAAAGAGGCGTCAGGTGCGTTATCCGTCCCCTTCAGGTCGATGATTTGAGTCTCACTGTTGTTATATAGCGCTATTTGGATTTCCCTTGAGTCCAGATCCAAACTAGTTTGACTTAAGTTGTCAGCCAGTACTTGTTTTTCAGCCAATAGTTGGTTTCGTTCTGCAGCGGTAGTTTGGAATTGTGACCAAAGAAAGATTGATGTGCAAATGGCGAAGAAGGAGATGGAAGCTGCTACACCAGAAATGAATCGCCAATTAATGACCTTGGTGCCTTCAGGTATTTCTGGATCCTGTGGCTCTTTAACCTGGTCCATTATTTTGGCTTTGAGATTTGCAGGAGGACTTACTGACAATATCTGAGATAGTTCGTCAAGAGTAGCTTCTGCTTTTTGAAGTTCGGACTTTAAAAGTTCATCGCTTTGAACTTGATCCATGAGTGGTACTTCCTCCTCCTTGGACAGCATATCCAGAGCGAAACTTTCTAACTGACCAGATGCTATCAATTCCTCTCTACTCATTCTCTAATCCTATTTGCTCTCTCAAAACTTTAAAGGTTTTTCTCATCTTCGTCTTCACGCTTCCAACCGGCATGTCGAGTTCTTCCCCAATCTCCTTCATTGTAAATCCTTTGAAGTAAGCCAATTCCAATATTTGTGATTGTTCCGTATTCAGCAGCTTCAAGATTTTATCCAGCCCCAAATGATCATGGAATTGCTCTACTATGAGCTCGTCTTTTTCGATATATACGAAGTGATTGGATGATTCGGTTTTCAGACTTTTCTGATATTCTCTTGATCGCAACTTGTCAAGTGAAAGATTGTGAGTGATTCTTCTCATCCAGGTGAAAAGCTTCCCTTTCTGCGGATCATAGCTATTGATATTATCCCAGATTTTCATGAATGCGTCTTGCAGGACTTCCTCAGCCATTCGTTCGGATTTTACGATGGCCAGCACAGTGCCATATAATGCACCACCGTAATTATCATAAAGTAGACTAAGGCAATTAGGCTCCTTTCTCTTAAGACAATCCACAAGTGCTATTTCTTCCAAATGATATTATTTAAAGAATTTTCATTTAATGAAATCCGGGTCCATGATTTACATCGTATCTGAATATGTGATAATAAACATATAATTTCAAAAGGAATAATCTTAGCATATGACCTATACAACGCAATCACATGAAAAAGAACTTAAATGGAAAGAGGTTTACAGCCTTGCAGCCTTGAACGCGGCCGTGGTAATTAGTTGGATTGCTTACCACGAGTACCAGCCGGTATTGATCGAAAAATTCGAATTCTCCAGCCTAAAGAGTTTTCTACTAATAGCTCAATCCATCATATTGGTCACCATTCCGCCGGTGGCAGGATTGCTGGCAGATCGCATCATGCGGAAAAGCGGCAAGTTTTTTACCATATTCACTATAGGTATAGGAGCTACTGCTATGGTTTTCATGGTTGTGGCCACGATCATAGGAGCGGGGCCATTGAGTGCTGCAAAGCCCATGCTTCCTTTTATGATTGTGATTTGGCTGATTTCTATGAACCTCTTTATTAGCCCTGCTAATTCGATGATAGAGGCATTTGCTCCTGCGCATAAGTTGCCGGTAGTAATGGGTGTCCTGTTTCTGGTTACTGAACTGCTTTATGCCTTGGAGCCCGTTATCGTAAGCTTGGTGCATGTATTTGGTGACACACTGACTTTTGTGGTAGGAGGAATATTGATTGCCGGAACTGGTTTCCTATTTCATAAAGTGTCATCAGATGAGGTAATCCAACGAAAGCAAGAGCTTATTGAATCACCGAAGATTACTAACCAGTCGGTAATGTCATATGTGACCATCCTCATTATTGGGCTTGTACTTGGTGTAGGGAAAGGATTTTTAGTTGAATTTGTACCTGACCATATTGAGACCAATTTCAAATCAATAGGAGAGTATGGTGGTTACATCTCTTTTGGATTCCTGGGTTTCTCAGCAATTCTCGCATTTGCAATCAGTAACTACGTGTCCAAGCAGAAATTGCAAAATGTGATTATTGTGGGCTTTGCTGTTCTGGTAGTTGGGCTGGTTTTACTGCTTATGTCTTCCAATGTTCCCGTACTCATTGCGGGGTGTCTTTTTACAGCAATAGCTTTCAGCTTTATCAATATAGCAGGACTGCCATTTGCCATTAACAATTTGTCTGTGAATCACCTGACTTACGGAGTGGGTATTTATATAGGTGCGAGTGAGGTGTGTACAAGTGTATTTGAATTAATTCAGGGATAATTTCTGCGGCGGTTAAAAGTGGGGTCTTAGAGATTAAGCTATCTTTTCATCTCAAATGGATAGCGATAAGAAAGAATATACATTGGTAAAAAAGATAGGCCTCATTGTGGGGCCTATTTTGTGCCTTTTCATAAACTTGAGCGGAATTACTTTGATCAGTGAGCAGGCCGATCCGGTTATCTCGGTTGCAGCTTGGATGATCGCCTGGTGGATTACCGAGGCTGTTGATATTCCAATTACAGCCTTGCTGCCAATGTTCTTGTTCCCTTTGTTAGATATCATGTCGTTTGGTACGGTCGCTGCCAACTACAGTAGTCCAATCATTTACCTCTTTTTTGGTGGTTTCGTATTGGCCCTTGCTATGGAGAAAGTAAATCTCCACAAGCGCATCGCCCTCAATATTATTAAGCTGACAGGGACAAATGCCAATGGCGTCATCCTAGGGTTTATGTTGGCTACAGCGCTACTGAGTATGTGGATTAGCAATACAGCCACGGCGCTGGTGATATTACCTATTGCTTTGACCATGATTCGATTCCTTACCGAAGGGAATGACCTTGACCCCAAGGGTAGTCACAATTTTGCCCTAGCTACTATGCTGGGAATAGCATATGCCGCGAATATTGGTGGCACAGCTACTGTTATTGGTACACCTCCCAATGTGGTGATGATCGGTTTTCTGGAAAGTGAATATGGTCAGGAGATGGATTTCCTGAATTGGGCAGCGGTAGGTTTTCCATTCGCTTTGGTGATGTTGGCGGTGGCCTACTTTGTACTTACCCGATTTTTTCCCAATAATCTTGGGGATCTAGGCTTAACAAGAAACGTACTAGATGATGAGATTCAGAAACTAGGTAAGATCAATGATAAGGAACGTTTGGTTCTTATTTGTTTTGGATCCACCGCGCTATTGTGGGTTTTTAGGACCTATTTCAATGATCTCACTGGTTTGAGTTTGGGAAATGCTCAGATCGCCATTATTGGTGCTTTGGCGACTTTCACCATTCCTGCAAAGTTTGGAAAGGGTGAATTTGTAATTACCTGGAAGGACACTACCAAGTTGCAATGGGGAATACTGATCCTTTTTGGAGGAGGACTAGCCTTAGCAAAAGGGTTTTCAGAAGCAGGTATTATCGATGCTATCGGCAACTATGTAAGAGACAATAATTTCTCTCAAGCTAAGTCCGTTCCTTTCTTAATCTCAGTTATGTTATTCATGACCGAGTTAATGAGTAATGTGGCATTATCAGCTGTATTTGCACCGATGATATCAGGTATCAGCAATGGTTTAGGGATGGATTTTCTGCACCTGGCCATACCTGTCACATTGGCTTCAAGCTGCGCCTTTATGTTGCCTATGGCGACTCCTCCAAACGCTATCGTCTTCGTGAGTGGCTATATCAAAGTGATTGATATGGTCAAAGTAGGGGTGATCTTGAATATTTTGGCTGTGCTGCTTTTGGTAGCCTTCACCTTTACCATTTTGCCGCTAGTCTTTTGATATTTAAAACCGCATCAGATAGCCAAAGGTGAAGACATCATCTCTGGTCAGTCCATCGGGATTCGTTTTTCGATCCAGCAACTTGTAGCCATATAGCATTTTTACACTGGACGTAGTATTAATATGATAGGTAACACCTGTTAAGTAGGATAGGGCAAGTCCTGTTGTTTTGATCTCTCCAGCATCTTCTCGAGTTTGAATAATACCCTTGTCAGGGGTAATTCGATAAATAGGTAGCATCCCGAAACTCACAGCCCAGTTAATAAAGCGCACACTTCTCTCTACTCTTAGCATAATGTCTGAACCTCTTCTTAAGCCAACTCCTACGTCATAGGAACTCAGATATTCCCGATCACCAAATCCAACCCATTCTCCATACCTAAACGCGTTTTCATTGGCAGTTAACGCCTGTTGATAGCCAAAAGCGATTAGCCATTTACTGGTTAAAAAGGATAAGCCTGCAATGATGTCGTAACTGCCCAAACTTGTTTGATAGTACATCGGCAATTGCAAACCATTCTCTGCGGTCAGAGTGGAATTGTTGGTAGGGATCTTAGCACCTAGGGTGAAATTGACATCATATTGCCTGTTTCGGACAAGATTTTGGGTCAAGCTCAAAGAAATATCTCCTACTCCTTCTGTGTTGGCAAATCGTCCTGTGACCCACTGATAAGGCATTTTTATTTGCAAGCCTAATTTATCCGATAACCCGAAATTCAGATCAGCTGTCATAGAGTAGATCACCGGAGAAAGCGTGGAAGTCCCTCTGTAAAAACTCAATTCAAAACTCCTTAATTTGAAATTCACCCTTCTGGAAAATGTTTGATCCGGTTTCATGGCACCCATTGTACAGAAGCCAGCATCGCTACAACCTTGAGATAGTAGCTCTAATCCCAAGCAAAGGATCAAACCAGATATAATCAGGTGCTTCTTCATAGGGTAGTTGGGGAAAAAGTGATTCGAATGACACTTACTTTGCCTGGGTAGTTGAAACGATCGTCCCTTAGCCTGACAGGTTCATTTGGAGTATCAACTCCCTGATTGATCATTGACTGCCTTAAAGGTTGAAATGAACCTTCGTAGGGTGTTTGATTTTCTTCGGTGCCAGCATCCCATAAAAATACCTTTGAACTTAAATCACCTGAAATAGGTGAACCATCCGGCTCGAATAAGCTAAATCCGCCATCATGAAAGGCGTAGAATAGGTCATTGCTTTCCACGAACATCGTGGCAAAGTTGAAGAATTGACCATACGAGGCTTCGATTGAAAAAGTCACACTCTCACCAGGCAATATATCGGGGAAAGTACCGCTGGAGACTATAGAATTTCTTCTTGGAAGATTGGCAATCAACGTCTCAGGATTGCCGTCTTCAGCAAGTAGTTCCAATCCATCACCATAATCAAAAGATAAATTGAAGAACAAGGGATGGCCTTCATTTTGAACAAAAAATACTCCAGCAGAAAGTATTGATTCCTGTACCAGTTCCGTTCCGGTAAGGTTTTCAATGGTGACATTGAATCGTGCCCTGGTATCTGGGACCTCCTCGCAGCTTAGAGTAAAAATTAGAATAGCGCAAAAAAATAGTCGGTGCACAGCTTAAAATTAGGAATTGCTTTTTAATCCTTTACTTTCCATTCTACTATTTAGGTTGGTTGGCAGTGGTTGGAAATAAAAAATTGAACTTTTTTGTCTGAATTGGTTTTTAAATGCCGTAACTAAATTCAAACTACCCAAATCATGAAAAAATTAATACTAACCCTGGCCATTGTGGCGACAGCCTTTGGCTTGCAAGCGCAGGAATTTCCGAAGGTAGACGGAAGCCCGATGGATGCGTCGTACTATCCAGAGCGGGCTGCAAAAAGACTTTTTGCAGAGACTGAAGCAGAAATCAAAGCCAATGAGCCAAAAATTAGAGTAGTTTACTCCAGGCCTCAAAAAAAGGGAAGAGATGTTTTTGGTGAGCTTTTAAAATATGGAGAAATGTGGAGAATCGGTGCCAATGAGGCTACCGAAATCTTGTTTTACCAAGACGTGACAGTCGGAAATACTAAAATTGAAGCTGGTAGATATACGATGTATGCTTTAGTTAATGAGTCATCATGGGATATACATTTCAGTACGGACCAAGACACATGGGGGCACTACAGATTTGATCCGGCGAAAACTAGTGTGGCGAAAATCACAGTGCCTACTAAAAAAACCTCAAGTACAGTGGAAAACTTGAGTATCATGTTCCAAAATGGAGAAACTGGTGCAGATATGATCATAGGTTGGGATGATACCATGGTGAGTGTTCCGATTGGACTTTAAGTAAAAGACATATCTTTTTGAACCCGACTGTTTTGGCATTCGGGTTTTTTTATGGCCTTTCCTCAGGCCTTTCTATATTTCCAACTAGAATTCTAGTCAATGAATATCACCCAATTAGAATATATCATCTCCCTTGATCATTACAAGAGTTTTTCCATTGCTGCCGAGAAGTGTAAGGTGACTCAGCCTACATTGAGTACGCAAGTGAAAAAATTAGAAGAGGAGTTGGGAGTGGTGCTTTTTGATAGGTCGAAATACCCTCTGGAGACCACCGAAGTAGGTGAGGAAGTCATCGATCAAGCTCGAAAGTCTATTGGTGAGATAAAAGGTATTTATGAGGTCGTTAAGGGACATAAGGATGTTATTTCCGGTGATCTAAATCTGGCAGTGATACCTACTTTGGCTCCTTACCTAGTGCCTAAGTTTTTAGGAGACTTCCTTAGAAAATATCCGGAGGTACGCTTGAAGGTGACAGAGGAAAAAACTGAAAATATCATAAGAGGTCTTGAAAGGGGAGAGTTCGATGCAGGATTAGCCGCTACCCCTTTAGGAGAGCCGAGCATAGAGGAAGTACCCATATTCTTTGAGAAACTGCTATGCTATATGAGTGAGAGGCTTAGCGATGTTCACAAGAACACCGTCATGGTCGAGGATATTCTCGATTCGAAGATCTGGATGCTGTCAGAGGGCAACTGTATCAGGAATCAAACGCTCAATCTTTGCAACATGGCTCAGCTGAATCATCGTGATATGGAGGTTCAATATGAGAGCGGCTCGATCGAAACACTGCTTCGCCTTGTGGATATGGAAGGAGGGAGTACCATCATCCCTGAGCTATGTACACTGGATTTGGATGATGACAGACTGGACAGAGTAAAGTTCGTAGGTACGCAAGATCCTGTACGCCAAATTAGCTTGCTTACCAGGCGAAAGGGCTATAAGAAGAGATTGTTTGAGGCCCTCATTTCCAGTATTGCTGATGCCCTTCCCAATCAGGTGAAGGAAAATAAGGGTTCCTCTATTATCTCAATTGCCTAAGACTTATTCTGCAGCTCCTGAATCGATCATGGATCCGAAGAAAATGGCGTTTATGAATAGCTTATTGGTGCCATACCAAAAAGCCCTGAAGTTCGGGTTGAAACTAAAGGAAATCACCCTGCCTCTTCCATTTTTGTTGACCACAATAGCAGCTTTCTTCTTTATTCTTTTCAAGTTCTCATCTGCCACATATCCACTCAGTAAAGGTTTAGTTGTGAACTGTAACGGGTAGGCATAGACATTATCCGGTACGTTAAAGAAGGTGTTGCTATTTACAAATACCGGTAATTCTCGTCTATCATATCCGTATCCAATAGGGTTGGTTATGTCCAAATTGGCCATAAAAATGCTGCCGCCCGTTCTTTTAGATCCATTGTTTGCTCTGAGGTCAGCATAGTCTTGCCTGGACTTTTCCCTATCCATAGGAGAGTTGATAGATAGATCGACGATCTCACAGGACTTCAGTCTTTTGTTAGCTCCTTTGAATGCAATCAATGTGCCTCCTTTTTGCACCCAGTTTTTTAGTTCTTTTATCTTCGTCTTATTGGTATCATCATATCTGCCGTCAGGGAGAATGAGTATATCATAGTCATCAATATCTATCCTATTGAAAACTCTAAGGGGTATTTGGCTAACATCTATATCGAAACGATTATCCAGTAGGTGCCATATTTCCCCAGCATCGTAGGATCTGACGCTTCCTTCAACAAGCATGGCAATTTTTGGTTTTTTTACATTGATGAATGTTCTGCTACCAAGGTTGACGCCTGCCGTAAAACCAGTGGAAATACCAAAAATCTGAATTTTTGATTCTTTAGATGCTTGATTTAATAGATCTAATAAACCTTGCCCATCCAAATCCTGAATTTGAGCTGAAATCATGATACTTCCCATTGGAAAATCCTCACCATCAATGGAAAATGGTTTAGTCGCTACTTTCAGCCGAAGGTTTTTTTCTAGTAGCTTCCAAAGAAGTTTTGGAGCATAGTAATCATCCCATTTGAAAGCATAAGCATAACCTGGACTGATTTGACCAAATTGTCGACTATCTTCTCCTTGATACCTTTTTGTTGTGTAACCAGATTTCTGTGAATCGACATAGGTGTATTCAAGGTTGAAAGCATGAGGTAGAGTCCAAGCTGATACATCATAGAATAAACTGTCTTTGAAGACTGTCACTTCTTCAAACATGATATTAATCAAGCGGTACTGAGGTTGGTCCAATGGTACATAGAAACTGGACCCAGCACTAAAGGATATATTGCCTTCTGAAGCACCTTTCTTCAGTTCGTAAACCTCTATTTCCTGGTTGATTAGGATATCCGCTAATGCTCTTGACCTGGAAACGTCATTTTTAGATCCAAATACTATTCCTTTTCTTATATCCTTAGAAGCTTCGGTCTTTGCTTCTGTGTAGAATGCCTTTTGGTATTCAAGTAGCTCCTTTCTCATTTTCAGAGCTGCCTTGGCTGTGGACAGTACAGTTGTAAATTGATTCCTTATTGTAAAGGGAAAAGTCAATACACCATGAGGGCTGTCCTGAGCATGTCCTCTTGAGCTTGCTTGTTCAAAGAGAATTCCTACGCTTCCCTGAATATCCGGGAAGGTTGAGCCTTTACCGTAATAGAAATCATCATAATCCTCTTTTGAATAGTAAAGCGATTTTATCTCATCAAGTGCATCTGCATGATAAGTTCCGATTTTTGCTGTTAGTTCCTGATTCTTTTTTGGTGTATTTGGATTGGTTCTTGATGGAATTCCAGGCTGAAAGAAGAAAGTGGAGCTTGTACCCATCTCATGATGATCAGTCACGATGTTTGGTTTCCATTGATGGAATTGCTTAATCCTATTTTTCGACTCAGGTTGCTGAATTGGCAGCCAATCACGATTTAGGTCAAACATGTAATGATTGGTTCGGCCTCTTGGCCACATCTCGTTTTGCTCACGGTTGTTAGGATCGGAAACCAGATTTTTACCACGATTGCTATTAGCCCAAGTCGAGAATCTTGTCAGGCCATCAGGGTTCATGCAGGGATCTATAAGGATTACTACATTTTCAAGAAGCTCTTCGATTTCTGCTCCTTCTGCCGCTGTATAGTGATAGGCAGCAAGAAGGGACGCGTTACTTCCACTTGGCTCGTTACCGTGGATACTGAAGCCTTGCCATATTACGACAGGAAGATCATTGATATCGACTCTTCTAGATTGGTTTGGGTCAGTAAGTTTTTTGTGCTCAATCCTTATTTCTTCCAATCTGCTTTGGTTTTCAGGGGATGTAACTGCAAGTAGAACTTGAGGGCGAGCTTCATGGGTCCGTCCCATTTCGATGAGTGAAGCCCTATCAGACGCATCGGCTATGGACCGCATGTAGTAATAGAGCTTATCATGGGTGATATGCCATTCACCGACCTGGTGACCAATTACAGATTCTGGTGTTGGAATATTCGAATTGTATGAGGTGTTGTCTGGCAAATAATAATCCAGAGTAACCTGAGATTTTGCCCATAGTGATAAAATCACCATGCTGGCGGTTAGTGCGGTTTTTAGCATTTTGAGTTGACCTTTCCTTATTCTACGAAGGGGGTAGGCGATGGTTGATCAAAATGCCTTTTTTATGGTATGACTGGTGAATTCTTGGGTTTATCGGTAAGGACTATGAGTGCTTATTTTAAAAAGTAATCGGTGTACTTGCCGTCAGCGAGTACTTTATTCTTGTCAGCGTCCTTATTCCACTGTGTGAGGCCATTAAAAAAAGCACGCACGGAGAAGAACAGTAGTTCTCCATCCTGAATTTTGTAAAGTGTGTAGTCGGGCACTACGAAAGTTCCATCAACCATTGCAATGGCACACCAGCCTCCATAGGCAGGAGTGTATCTTTCCGGATTGTCCTCATATCTTTCTTTGTTTTCAGCGCTGCTGAAAAGAATTTTCCTTCCCGATATATCAATAGAATGCTCTTCACTGCCCTTTGTCACTTCTGAACTAAAGTAGGCAACTGGATCATATCCGTCGAGAAGCACTTTTCCTTCGTCTACCGCATAGGCGTCTTGGGCCTTTATCGAGAATGCGCTCACAAACAGAATGATGATAGAGAATAAGTAGGTTTTCACTTCTTAAAAAAATTAATATGGTTTTTCGCCCACCCAGTTACCTGGGGGGTCATACTCGCAGACCCAGATTGTATAGCCCTCACACTCAATTTGTGCACAACCCACCTTTTTAGAGTTAGCCCAAACTAATTGTGTATAGTGCCCACACACGGCTCCGGCCTTGCATTTGTTTCGTTTGTAATTGTAATCAGCTTTTTCACTGGCCCAAGAATCAATGGCATCACCTACTGTGTAATAACCAGTGGTACCCTTCCATAGATTCTCGCCGAATCCATAGTCACTATGATAAAATCCACAATTATCCTTTTTAAGTGACTTAGCCCATTTTTCAGCGATATCTGCTAGTTCATCAGACCATTCTAAAGCATCCACGCCAACCTCTGCACGCCAATAATTGTGTCGCTCAATAATTTGATCAATTTCTTTTTCAGAAACACTCCTAGTTTTTACAGGTGACGAAGCTAGTAGTAATAATATGACTGGTACCCACCAAAGTCTCATGACCTAAAAATATGAGTTTATGATTTTTCTAACTTTTTAAACCGGCAAAATATTTTCCTCAGAGCAAAATATTCCTGATCGATACTTTAAACGGAATTCTTTTTTTTCAGGGTTACACTTCAGCGTATATTCGTGATTTACCACAATCTAATCTTATGATAAACACCTTAAGAGTATTGATCTTTGTTGGGGGCCTGGTAATTGTAATATTGGGCCTTGTGATTATGCTTTTGATTAATGATTCTGGCAAAACTCCCCAGACATTGGTAACAGTCGTTACCTGGCTTAACTTCCTGGTTGGGGGTCTGCTTATCTTTTATATGACAAGGAGGAAGGGAATCAACTAGTTGGATGGACGAACCCATCAAAATATTGTATGTTGATGATGAGGTAGGAAACCTCAACTATTTCAAATCTGCATTTCGCCGTGAGTTTGAAGTCTTAATTGCCAGTTCGGGTGCTGAGGGCTTGGAAATTCTTGAAGAGAATCAAGATATTCCCGTTATTCTCACAGATCAAAGGATGCCCAAAATGACTGGAGTTTCCTTTCTTATGAAATCCATGGAAATAGTTCCTGAGGCTATTCGTGTTTTGGTCACAGGTTTTTCTGATATGGAGACGGTAATCAATGCTATCAATCACGGTAACATCTACTATTTCATTCATAAGCCATGGTCCTATGATGAGATGCGAATCGTCATTCAAAAATCTTTGGAGACACATCAGCTAAGGGTTCAAAATAAGGAGCTTCAGATAAGGGCGGAACGACAGGAGAAGGAAAGGATTTCATCCCAACTGATAGCCCTACGCAACCAGATCAACCCTCACTTTCTCTTCAACTGTCTCAATACATTGCGGGCTATGGTGCCGGAGAACGATGGTGCCAGAAATTTCATCCAGCACTTATCCTCAACCTATCGATACATGCTCGATCACCAGGAAGAGAATGTGTCCTCTGTACAAGATGAGCTTAAATTCACCCGGGATTACGTCTATCTGCAAAAAGTGCGTTTCGGTGATGCATTTGAATATAAAGTAGAACTAAGTGAGAATGCGCAGAAGAAATTTCTCCCATCCGGGACACTTCAGCTATTGGTGGAAAATGCTATCAAACACAATGCCACTTCAAGGGCAAAACCGCTTTTTGTGGAGGTTAGTGATGAAGACGGTTTCGTGATGGTAAAAAATAATTTTCAACCGAGGCCGGAAGGCTCAGAATCTATGGGTATAGGCCAGACCAACCTTGTTAAAAGACTTAAGTTCCTTACAGAGAAGGAAGCTGAATTCTACCAAATGGGGGAACATTACTTTTCCAAGGTTCCATTATTAGACAATTTGTAATATCTTCCAGTTCTCAGCCTTAGAATGAAATGTATCAAGTCGTAATTATAGAAGATGAGTCATTAGCAGCCAATGATCTGGAAAACATGCTGCTAAGATTGAATGAGGATATCGAGATACTCGATAAGCTTGATAGCGTAGCCTCCGCAGTAGAATGGTTTGGTAAAAATGAACCGGATCTGATTTTCTCAGATATTCAACTTGGGGATGGCCTAAGTTTCGAAGTGTTCTCCAATGTAGAGACTAAAGCACCAATCATTATCACTACCGCTTTTGATCAATATGCTATCAGGGCATTTAAGGAAAATAGCGTTGATTATTTGCTAAAACCTATTGATGAAGAGGAGCTCAAAGGAGCTATAAAGAAGTTTAAGACCCTGAAAAGCGAGCAGCAAGAATTTGATATTGATAACTTCCTCAAGGCCCTGAAGCCTGAGAAGAAGCAGGATTATCAAGAAAGATTCATCGTTACGCTGGGAGAGAAGATCGTCTCGGTACCCGCCACGAATGTGGCCTATTTCTTTAGTGAAGATCGATATACCTACCTGGTAGAACAGACTGGTAAACAACATATTGTTAATACTAATCTTGGAGACCTGGAAGGGACATTGGATCCTAAGGTTTTTTACAGGATTAATAGAAAATATATTATTTCATACCCTGCTATCAAGGGTATGGTGGCCTACTCTAAAAGCCGTGTCAAAATAGATCTTGAACCTGCTCCCCCAAACTCTATGGAGGTGATTGTGAGTGTAGAGAGATCTGGAGCCTTTAAAAAATGGCTTAATAGATAGTTTGGCACACTAATTGCTCATTGTTAATTCCCTTATAAGTAGTGGCTTATTAGGTTAGGTTGTTTTGAGTTTTTTGGTTGTTGGGCTCC
>CAZZHO010000122.1:0-4762 GCA_964653795.1 uncultured Roseivirgaceae bacterium
AGATGAAAAAGTGGAAACGTGAGTTTAAAGAGAACCTGATCAACTCAATAAATCCGGATTGGAGAGATCTGTTTGATGAGGTCAGTGAGATGCAATAGGAGTATTCTGTATTGGGCTAGATTCCGGTATTTCTCCACTTCGTTTCGAAAACGGAATGACGGTAGAAGACCTTAAATCCAAAATGACACAAAAAGTAGCCTTGCAAAACCGCCTTGTCAGTAGGCAAGTCAAAACAACGAAATAAAAAGGAGCAAAATCAGAAAGATATCAAAGGTAAACCCTGCAATTAGAACCGTCATTCCGGCCTGAGTGGAGTACAACGAAACGAAGTGCCGGAATCTCAGGCAAAGAGTGATTTAATTATTTTCAATGGAGGATCTGTAGAGAGAGATTCCGGTATTTCTCCACTTCGTTCCAAAAACCGGAATGACGTGGTTAATCTGCTCTGGCGTGGGCTAAGGATAGAGCGGTTTGTTTGAACCCGAAGGGTGAGTAGCGATAGCCTGGCCGAAGGAGCCCCATATAAATCTTCTAATTGCGTATCTCAGTGCCCATGAACCTTGTTTTTGAATGCTGCCTCTTTAGCTTTGCGATTCTTTAAAAACGCAGCAATAACTATGTCCACACTGTCTACGAAATATTCACCCTCGGAAGTTGAGGATAAGTGGTATGAGACCTGGATGAACAACGGGCTTTTTGACGCGAAAGTTGATGAGTCGAAAGAGCCTTACTCCATTATAATCCCTCCACCTAATGTGACGGGGGTCTTGCACATGGGACATATGCTGAATAATACCATTCAGGATGTGCTGATCAGAAAGGCACGAATGGAGGGTAAAGAAGCTTGCTGGGTACCTGGTACGGATCATGCATCCATCGCTACGGAGGCAAAGGTGGTTAAGATGTTACGCGAAAAAGGCATCAAGAAATCAGACCTGACTCGTGATGAATTCCTTGAGCATGCCTGGGAATGGAAAGAAAAGTACGGCGGTATCATACTCGAGCAGTTAAAGAAGTTAGGAGCTTCGTGCGATTGGAAACGAACGGCCTTTACGCTAGATAAAGACTATCACGATGCCGTAATCCGGGTATTTGTGGACCTATACAAAAAAGGATACATCTACCGTGGCCTTCGCATGGTCAATTGGGATGTGGAAGCGCAAACAGCTGTTTCTAACGAAGAAGTTATTTATAAGGAGGATGGAGAGGTTTCGAAGCTCTATTCTGTTCGATATAAGATCGTGGATTCTGATGAATCGGTAGTCATCGCTACACAACGACCTGAAACGATTTTGGGTGATACAGCTATTGCCGTCAATCCTAAAGATGATCGGTTCAAGCATTTGATTGGTAAGAAGGCGTTGGTACCGTTCATCAATCGTGAGATTCCCATCATTGGTGATGACTATGTCGAGTTGGACTTTGGTACCGGCTGTTTGAAGGTAACACCTGCGCATGATCCTAATGACTATGAAATAGGTCAGCGACATAATCTTGAAGTGATTGACACTATCAACCTTGATGGTACACTCAATGAAAAGTGTGAGCTCCCGAAATATTTCGGAATGGAGCGCTTCAAGGCCCGAAAGGAAATAGTGAAGGATCTGGATGCTGCTGGAATCTTAGTGGGAGAAGAGGAGTTCACTACCAGAATCGGACGAAGCGAAAGGACCAACACTGTAATTGAGCCGAAGCTCTCTTTGCAGTGGTTCATCAAGATGAAAGAAATCTCCAGGAAGGCACATCAAGCTGTCGCTGAAGATGAGATACTTCTACATCCTGCGAAGTTTAAGAACACTTATAACCACTGGATGGAGAATGTACGCGACTGGTGTATCTCCAGACAGCTGTGGTGGGGTCAGAGAATACCAGCCTTCTACTTTGGTACTGGAGAGGATGACTTTGTTGTGGCTGAAACCCTGGAAGAGGCGCTGGTATTGGCGAAGGAAAAAACAGGAAATAGCGGCTTGCAAGCTTCAGACCTGAAACAAGATGAAGACGTACTGGATACCTGGGCATCCTCTTGGTTATTCCCAATCCAGGTTTTCGGAGGTTTGAACAAGGAATATTACGACGAAGCTTCGGGTAAAATAAAGCCGGGCTCAAACGCTGAGTTGGACTACTTCTACCCTACCAGCACTTTGGTAACGGCTCCTGAAATTTTATTCTTCTGGGTAGCCAGAATGATCATAGCAGGATACGAATACAAAGGTGACAAGCCGTTTAAAGACGTGTACCTAACCGGAATCGTAAGGGACAAGCTTAGACGCAAGATGTCCAAGTCTTTGGGTAATTCACCCGATCCGCTCGAACTAATCAGACAGTACGGTGCTGATGCGGTAAGGACGGGAATGTTGTTCTCCTCCCCTGCCGGCAATGACCTGTTGTTTGACGAGAAATTGATCGAGCAAGGACGGAACTTTGCCAATAAGATCTGGAATGCTTTCCGACTTATCAAAGGCTGGGAAGTAAAAGACATTGAGCAACCGGAAGCTTCAAAAAGGGCCATAGAATGGTTTGAGGCTTCTTACAACAAAGCATTAGCTGAGCTTGAAGATCACTATGCTAAGTTCAGGATGTCTGATGCTTTGATGGTTGTCTACAAGCTGATCTGGCAGGACTTCTGTAGCTGGTACCTCGAGTGGGTGAAACCAGCTTATGGCGAGCCCATCGATCAAAGGAGCTTGGAGGCGACCATAGGATTCTTTGACAAGTTGATGAGAATACTACATCCATTTATGCCTTTCATCTCTGAGGAACTTTGGCAGAATATCCAGGATCAGCGAGGTAAGTACTTGATAAAAGAAACTTATCCAACTTCGTCAAGCTTCGACGAAGGGGCTATCAAAAGTGGTGATCAGCTTTTTGAGATATTGACGCAGATAAGGAATATTCGAAATGCTCGTCAACTAGCACAAAAAGAAATCCTACCATTGACCATCAATGGTCAGTCAGCTGATTTTGAGTCGTTGATTCCTTCTATTCAGAAGCTTGGCAACATCGGAGAGATTGACTTTGCAGCTACCAAGCCTGACAATTGCTTCAGCTTCGTGGTGGGCAGCAACGAATTCTACTTGCAGTCCAATCAGGCTGTTGATACCGAGGCCGAGATTGAAGCGCTTGAGAAGGATCTTGCTTATCAGAAAGGGTTCTTAAACTCTGTCGATAAAAAGCTTTCGAATGAGAAATTCGTAAATGGCGCTCCTGAGAAAGTAGTGGAGATGGAGAAGAAGAAGAAGGCAGATGCTGAAGCCAAGATCAAAGCACTGGAAGAGAGTTTGAGCAAGCTGAAATAAGGGGAGATAGTCATCTCAAAAGCGTCATTCTGAACGATTGTGAAGAATCCTTCTGTCTAGTAAATAGGGGATTACCAATCGATCAGATTCTTCGATTCCCTGCCTTTGCCGGTAGGCAGGCTCAGAATGCACGTTATTTTAGA
Organism: uncultured Roseivirgaceae bacterium; assembly: GCA_964653795.1. Lineage (GTDB taxonomy): Bacteria > Bacteroidota > Bacteroidia > Cytophagales > Cyclobacteriaceae > JAWPMT01. The sequence goes on from CAZZHO010000122.1 coordinate 3,440, forward strand.
GCTTTTGAGATGACTTCCATGTTTGTTTATGTTATTTATTGATCATTCAGACCTAAGTCCTTTTATCGGATTTAGAAAAATAGCTTTTACCGACTCATAGCTTACCGTCAGCATCGCGATCCCTCCTGTGACTAAACCAGCTAATAGGAAAACCCACCATTCGATATCTATTTGATATTTAAAATCAGCCAGCCAGTTGTCCATGTACCACCAGCTGATAGCGGTCGCAAACAACAATGCCACAGCTACCAATTTCAAAAAGCTTAAGCTGAGCAAGCTGAATATTCCTTTTGCAGAAGCACCCAATACCTTTCTAATGCTGATTTCCTTGATCCGCTGCTCCGCCATAAATGCTGAAAGTCCAAATAGACCAAGACAAGCAACGAATATGGCCAACATCGAAAAAGCTGTAAATACATCAGCTGTTCGCTTCACCTGATCATACATTTTCGCAAAAGCGGCATCCAGGAATGTATATCGGATGGGTTGATTAGGCATGAATTCATCCCACTTGGCAGTAATTGCCTCCTTAGTGTGATTTACATCCTGTGTATTCATCTTCACAATCACATTGGATCCCCAGTTTCGACGAACCAAAGACAAGGGCCGTATCTCCTCCCTCATGTTGTTAAAATGGAAATCCTTCACAACCCCAATAACTGTGTAGGTATCCCAGTTCATAATCCGCTTACCAATTGGGTCTTTCAATCCCAACTCCTTTGCCATGGTCTCATTGATAATAATAGCCGCACTGTCGGAAGCCATGTCCGTAAAGTTTCGACCCTCCAATATTTGCATGCCCATGGTCTCGATGTAATCGACATCTACTCCCCACCTCTGAGCAGAAACTGATTTATCAATCTGGCTGCGACCATCCAGCCAGAAACTGTTTTGGTCTCTTCGGGTACCAGCCACTGGCATGAAATCACTATAGCTGGTGCTGGACACATTGGGAACAGTACTCAATTCATCAGCGAGAGTAGCGATCCTACTTCCCCCAAGACTGTTAGCTCCCTGAATCATAAGCGTTTGTTCCTTGTCAAAACCAAGATCCTTGTTCAAAATGTATTGCATTTGCTTATGAACCAGAATGGCTCCCACTATCAGGGAAATACTCACAGTAAACTGGATTACAACCAGTCCACTTCTCAATACTGAGCTCTTGCTCCCCCGGCTAAGATTGCCCTTCAATACACTCAAGGGACTAAATGCCGACAAATAGAAAGCGGGGTATAGTCCGGCCGCAACGCTGATGATCAGAATGAACCCAAGAAGAATCGGAATAGAGCTCCAACCAAAATCCAATAGAGTCAATTCCTTATT
>CAZZHO010000122.1:4862-13375 GCA_964653795.1 uncultured Roseivirgaceae bacterium
CAAGAAGAATCGGAATAGAGCTCCAACCAAAATCCAATAGAGTCAATTCCTTATTGGCCAATTCATTGAAGAGCGGCAATGCGATAAGTGTCAAGATCAACCCAATGCCCACGGCTATGGTTGCGAATAGGCAAGACTCTAACAGAAATTGAATAATTAGATGTTTCCTCTCACTGCCAATTACTTTTCTCAGTCCAACCTCCTTTGCTCGATTAGCAGACTTTGCGGTTGAAAGATTTACGAAATTGATAATAGCCAATAGCAATACGAAAATGGCTACCAAAGTAAATACCCTCACTACACTAATATCACCCCTGGGCATGTTGTCCCAAATATCAGTAGAGTGTAGATGAATATCTGCTATCGGTTGAAGTAGAAAGAATAAGTATTTCTTCGTGTCCTCCACTCCCGCGTCTCCTTGCTCTTCCTGGTATTTCACCATATAATCATCTCGGATCAGCAAAAGCTTCTCTTCAAGAGCCCTCGGATCAGCTCCCTCTTTGAGCATGACATAAGTATTGTAATTCCAGCAGCACCAGTTCGTCTGCTCACCTGGCCAGAATTGTCTTTCGTATAAAGTGATAAAGAAGTCAAACTGCAAGTGATGATTGGAAGGAAAGTCCTCCATCACTCCACCCACCACGAAGGGGGTTTCATCCTGCTCGTTTATGACCACCAATTTCCCAATTGGGTTCTCCCCTGGGAAGTATTTATCAGCCTTACTTTTTGACAGAACAATAGCATTTGGTTGTGATAACGCTTTTACGCGATCACCATACACCATTGGTATTGCTAATATGTCGAAAAGGCTAGGATCGACGTAGGCAATCCCCTCTTCATAGTTGCTTTGAACTCTGTCCTTTCTTCTGAATTGACCACTTCCACCGTCAAACCAGTCATGTGGTATCAATCTACCTGATTTTTCTACTTCAGGAAATGACTTTTCTAGAACTTCCCTGGTTTGAGGCGGGAAATCCGTCCCTTTCGTCTTACCATAATCTCGAGCTGGATCCCTGTAATCATTAATGAGTCGGTATATCCGATCACCATTTTCGTAGTGTTTGTCATAGCTCATGTCATCTTGTATGAACAAGGCTATCATAATAAAGGAAGCCACACCTACAGCGAGTCCTCCAATTTTGATACTGGCATAGAATTTCTGTCTCAGCATATTCCGCCAGCTGACCTTTAATCCTTTGATAATCATCGTGTTTGTATTTGAGTTTTTTGACCGTTTTTTCAAAATAAATGGACGGCATACGTCCAGCACTTCCAAAGCAAAAAGCCCATCGGCTTGCCATTTGCTCAATCCACCTTTCCTCCTTTTTTGGTAGAGCTCTTCCAGGTCTCCCAGCACAAAGTCCAGAAGTTCAGTTTTCGCTATTCTTTGGAGAATGCGCTCTCCAAATTGCGGAGGCCTAAAATCGCCTTTAGTCACTACCGCTAAGGTTGAGTCCCTGAATATTTCTCGCGAATTCCATTCTCAACTTATTAGTCTCTTCCAGCAGATTCTTACCTGCGTTAGTGATTGCATAGTACTTTTTCCTTCTGCCTCCCCTTTCAGCAGTAGCACCTCCTTCATTGGAACTAAGACATCCCTTCTCCTCCAATCTGTACAATGCAGAATGTAGCGCACCGATACTGGGACTCTTTCCGGTTTTTTCTTTCAGCAATTCCTTAACCGCCACACCGTATGCTCCCTGACCCAGTGAGCCTACCGCTAGCAGCACCATTTCTTCAAATGCACCAAGCTTCATATATATTTCCTAAAATCAAATCAAATGAATAGTATTTCTTTCCTAAAAACAAATTATATCAAACGATTTCTTTCCTAAAGTCAGATCAAATAGCTGAAATTCTTTCTCCAATAAGGAATTCCTTACCTTCTGGCAACGTTCTTCTCTCAAATCAAGATTACATGAAAGACACACTACTGCGACTATTCACCAGAGACCTGGAAAAGCTAAAAGAAAACCTCTCAGCTTATCAGAAGGAGGAAAACATCTGGAAAGTGGAGCAAGCTATTAGCAACTCTGCTGGCAATCTTGCCCTTCACCTCATTGGAAACATCAATCACTTTATAGGGACCACTTTAGGGAATACCGATTTCATAAGAGATCGTGAAAGAGAATTCAGCAATAAGCATGTACCACTTGAAGAGATGCTTGGTAACATCGATAATACCATAAAAGTGTTAGAGACTGTGATTCCAGCACTTGATGAAAAAACTTTCAAAAGCACTTATCCCATCAATATCTTCGGCAAGAAGGATACCATAGAATATATACTTATTCACCTGGCGACTCATCTCACGTATCATCTCGGACAAGTCAATTATCACCGAAGGTTACTAGATTCATAATAAGACCTGGCACCATCATGTGGCATTAGGCAGACAACTAGTTTTGAACTACTTTCATCGCTTGTTGCCGCAATGAAACCTGATCGCTTAAAGTTTTTTAATGAGGCTGGCGCCAGTATCCTATGGTGCGATTACAGCCGACTGCCTGAATCCGAAATGATTGAACTGCTGATTGAAGCTGCAAAACTTGGAAGGCAATCAGGAAAGAGATTGTTGATTCTTGCCGATTTTGCGAAAACACCCAAAAGCAAAGCCTTTAACGAAAGGATCAAGCAAGAAGGAAAAGCTTACTACAAAGATGGTGTAGATGTACAGGTGGCAGTTTTAGGAATTGACAGTGGATTAAAAAGAGTGATCGTTAATACCACGATGATTGTGACTAAAATCAAAAACGTAAAGCTGTTTGAGAATCGTGAAGATGCAATCAAATGGTTAACAAAGAAATCCCTGGCTTCCGTTTAACTAGAACCTGGCAGCCATCAGCAAGCTCAGATCTTTATAGCCCAAGTTGTATTTTTTGGCCAAACCGAAATTGGTCAGACTACCCTTATACATGTAGACCCCTTTCATGAACCACTTATGGGAGAAGATCATTTCTTCCACTCCACCTTCATCGGCCATTTGAAGGATTATTGGTGTGAAAATGTTAGAAATAGCAATAGATGCTGTTTGAGCTACTCTTGAAGCAATGTTAGGAACGCAATAGTGAACAACATCATGTCGGATAAATGTTGGGTGATCGTGATTGGTTACTTCTGAAGTTTCGACGCAACCTCCCTGATCGATGCTGACATCTACGATGACGGACCCTCGTTTCATCTCAGCAACCATTTCTTCTGAAACTACTTGCATACTTCTACCTCGCTCAGCGCGAATAGCTGCAATTACTACGTCTGCATCTTTTAGAGCATTCTTTATCACTGACTGATCAATTGTGCCAGTGTGGACTTGCTGACCCACAGCATGTTTCAATCTTCGCAGTTTGTAGATATGATTGTCATAAACCTGAATATTGGCTCCTAGCCCTAAGGCAGCACGCGCTGCGTGCTCTGCTACCGTTCCAGATCCTAGTATCACTACCTCGGTGGGAGGCACGCCAGTGACTCCACCAAGAATTACCCCACGACCATCATTGGTGCTACTCAAATACTCCGCAGCAATCAGCATTACAGTGCTACCAGCTATTTCACTCATAGCCCTCACTAGTGGCAAACCACCTACTTTATCCTCGATGAACTCATAACCTATAGCTGTAATACGTTGCTTGGTTAAAGCCTGTAGATATTCAATAGATTCACCGCCTGTTTGAAAAGCTGAAATCAATACTGCTCCAGGCTTCATCAAGCCGATCTCCTCCATAGACGGAGGCGCTACTTTCAATACGATATCCCCTGCAAATACCTCTTTCCTGTCGTAGACTATACTGGCACCAGCCTCGCTATATTCCTGATCTTCGAAATGGGCTAGTTTGCCCGCGCCAGTTTCGATATTTACATCGATACCATTGCTAACTAAAACCCTGACGGAATCAGGTTTAAGGGCCACCCTATTTTCCTGGAATCTTGTTGCTGTAGGAACTGAAACCGCAAGCCTTTTCTTCTTGGTTTTAATTGCCAAGGGGGCCTCCTGAGGTGAAAGGATACTTTTCCTTACAATTTGAGCGATATCCGGATCTACCTTGTCCACTTAAGCAGATTTGAGACTAATACTTCGGGTTAATTGATCTACTAAGTTAATATTTATTTCCAGCCGATTTGGAGGAAGTAACTCCTGTACAATTTCAGACCATTCAAGGAAGCAATAGTTACCGGAATAAAAGTATTCCTCAGCACCAATATCTACAGCCTCCTGTAGCTCTTTGATTCTGTAAAAGTCAAAGTGGTAAATCGGGCTTCCACCGGTCATCCTGTATTCATTCACTATTGAAAATGTAGGGGAACTCATGTCATCTTCGACTCCAAGTTCATGACAAACAGCCTTTATGAGGGTTGTTTTCCCAGCCCCCATCTCACCATTGAAACACCAAACTTTATGATTTAAGGCCGCTGTGATCAGCTCCTTAGCCACTCGATCTAACTCTTCTTCTTTATATGGCTCCACTATTTGGGGACTAATGAAACAAAAGGAATGATCATCTCCTCCAAACTTATCCCACCGTGCTGAAAAGTATCCTTATAGAAGTTCACGTAATAATTGAAGTTGTTGGGGTAAGCAAAAAAGTAGTCTTCACTAGCAAAGGCAAAAGAGGTACTCACATTTGTCTTGGGCAGCATAATATCTTCCGGTTTCCTGGAAGAATAAACCGCATCCTCATCAAAAGCCAGATTCCGTCCAGCCTTGTACCGTAAGTTTGAATTGGTATTTCTGTCTCCAATGATTTTTTCAGGTCGCTTCACCCTCACAGTACCATGGTCCGTTGTGATCATAACTCGGACCTTCTTTTCAGACAACTTTTTCAATAAATCAAACAGAGAAGAATGCGTAAACCATGTGGAAGTGAGCGCCCGATAAGCCGACTCATCTGGAGCTAATTGCCTGATCATTTGCATATCAGTCCTAGCATGTGAAAGCATATCCACAAAATTGAACACGATTGCGTTAAGCGAATTGTTCATCATATTCTGAACGCTATCGACAAGCTGCCTTCCCTCATTGGCATGAATGATCTTATGATAGGAAAAGCGTTGTTCCACCTTTTCCTTCTTCAAGAACCTGGCAAGTAGTTCTTTCTCATTGCTATTCCTCCCCTCCTCTTTATCCTCACCTATCCAAAGATCAGGGTGATATTTTTCAATATCCAAAGGCATCATACCTGCGAAAAGGGCATTTCTCGCATAAGCTGTTGTCGTGGGAAGAATAGCGTAGTAGCTAAGCTTATCTTCCACTTCAAATAGTTTGGAGACCTCCGATTCAAGGATTTCCCACTGATCCATTCTCAGGTTATCAATCACAATCAGAAACGTAGGAACCTCTGCGTTCAACTCCGGCACCACCAATTTCCGAAGGACATTATGCGAGAGCAGTGGTCGGTCTACATCCGGATCATTGATCCAGCTCTCGTATTCTTCGCTGATGAATTTGGAGAAATTGGCATTAGCCTCATTCTTCTGCATATTGAATACTTCAGACATGCTTTTGTCTTCCGTATTATCAATCTCTATTTCCCAATAAACCAATTTCCGGTAGAGATCAGCCCAGGTCTCATGATCTTGAACATCATTGAGCTCCATGCTCAGATTGCGAAACTCCTGCTGATAGTTCAGATTGGTCCTTTCTGAAATAATCCGTTGATTCTCCAGGATCTTTTTGATAGAAAGTAAGATCTGGTTTGGATTGAGAGGCTTGATTAAATAGTCGGCAATTTTCGAACCAATCGCCTCTTCCATTATGTATTCCTCCTCACTTTTGGTGATCATCACCACCGGAAGGTTTGGATGAGTAGATTTGATATAATTCAAAGTCTCCAGGCCCGTCATACCGGGCATATTCTCATCTAAGAATACCGCATCAAATGTATCGTGATCGATTTGCTCCAATGCATCTGTACCGCTTGTTACAGGCACTACACCGTATCCCTTGTTTTCAAGGAATAGAATGTGGGGCTTTAGCAAGTCGATTTCATCATCAGCCCAAAGAATCTTATAATTCATAGCTGTAAATTATGATTTTCAATCAACTAAAGGAAAAGTCGATTTTACCGAGAATGAGGAACGCTACTCTACAACGTTTACTTTCATCATGTTGGTATGTCCCTGCCAGTGGGAAGGCATGGAAGCGGTATTGATGAAAATATCGTCTTTTTTCAGGTGACCTTTATCGATAAGTACACTCTCTATTGCTGCCAAAGTATCATCAATACTCTTGTGCTCATCGAAATAGTATGTAGTCACTCCCCAAATAAGACTGGCTTGACGTAAGACATACTTGTTTTGAGTAAAGACAAAAATTTCCGACTTAGGACGATGCATCGCCAACTTATAAGCCGTGTAGCCAGACTTGGTCATCCCCACTATGGCATGTGCTCCCACAGATTCACTTAGTCGACATGCTGCTCTAACCAACAAATCATTTAAGCGTGTCGAGCTTTCTTGTCTTTCCTTATCTCTATATCTGTGATAGATAGAATCTACTGATTTCTCTACCTCAGCAATAGTTTTGGCCATACTTGCCACTGCCTCAACCGGGAATTTACCAGAGGCCGATTCAGCAGACAACATCAATGCATCTGCTCCATCCATTACCGCATTGGCAACATCATTAGTCTCGGCACGAGTCGGTCGAGGGTTTTCGATCATGCTCTCCATCATCTGAGTAGCAATAATCACTGGCTTCGCAAGCTTGTTACACTTCTTCACCATCTTTTTCTGCCAAACCGGCACCTGCTCCATGGGTATTTCTACTCCCAAATCCCCTCTTGCCACCATAATCGCATCAGTCGCCTCTATGATGGCATCAATATTCTCTAGCGCTTCCGGTTTTTCTATCTTGGCAACGACCTTACTCCTACATCCTTTCGCCTTCAATCTGGACTTGATATCAACAATATCTTCAGCCGACCGGACAAAAGAAAGCGCTACCCATTCGATATCAAACTGCATCCCAAATTCAAGATCTTCAATGTCCTTCTCCGTAAGTGATGGTGCTGAAACTTTTGAATTGGGAAGGTTAATACCTTTTCTGGATTTCAATATTCCTCCATGCACTATCCTGGTATGGACGTCATTCCCAATTACTTCTTTTACTTCCAGCTCGATATTACCATCGTCTATAAGAATGGTGTTTCCTGGCTTGACATCTGAAGTAATTCCTTGATAGATGGTGCTGGCTTTTTGACTATTGCCCAACATATCATCCGTCGTAATAATGAAATCATCACCGTCATTGATCTCAACTCCATCATTTTCGACTTTAGACAATCGAATTTTTGGTCCCTGCAAGTCTTGTAGTAGGCACACATTAGTTCCCAACTCCTCATTAACCTCCTTCACCATATCAATCACCTGCTTGTGATCTTCATGTGTTCCATGAGAAAAGTTCATTCGGAATACGTTGGCTCCAGCTTTTACCAGTTCCGCCAAGGTTTCTTTATTTCTACTTGCCGGACCTACTGTGGCCACGATTTTGGACTTTTTCTTAATAATATTCATAGGTTACTAGAAGAGTAGGTTTTCCTTACTTTTAATATTCTCTAAATCAAGCTTCATCGAGTATTGAATCAAGGGAATTTCCCTCGCAATATCCAATACAGCATCTATGTGGGGCTCATCGACTTCTGATTGGAAGCGAATAAAGTAATCAAATCTTTTAAGCTCGGGAATTAGAAAACGATTCACTTTTGAATTACTTGAGATCAGCTTGTTGCCCAGCAAAAAAACACGGACAAACTCAGATTCGAAAAGAAAATTGGAAATTAATATTTTGGTATTGTCTTTAAACTCAATTTGAATTTCCTCGCCTCTGACGAAATGAAGAAATGATCTTTCATTAAAGTGCCAGGCCAGCGTATAATCCTTGGCTGAACAAACCAAACCCAGAAGGTCAAAATCATATTCGTAGATGTTATCTAATCGCGGCTTTTGTGGCATAGGAATCAAATTTAGGCGTTTAATGCGCCCTTAACCGGCTTTAATCTCTTTAAAATGGTGGATTTGATTTTAGAAGCTAATGTTATTTCTTTGCATCAAATTTTTAAACCAAATCATTAGTAAAATGTCAGAAATTGCACAAAAGGTAACGTCAATTATCATTGACAAACTGGGTGTTGAGGAGTCAGAAGTAAACGCAGAAGCAAGCTTCACCAATGACCTAGGTGCCGATTCCCTTGATACAGTTGAGTTAATCATGGAATTTGAAAAAGAATTCAACATTTCTATTCCTGACGATCAAGCTGAGAACATCGCTACAGTAGGAGATGCGATCAAATATCTCGAGGAAAACGCAAAGTAATTTCGTATTTAAATCAAGACATAAGCTTCGTTAGAAAGTACTGAATGGAAGTAAAACGGGTAGTAGTAACAGGTATCGGGGCTATCACTCCGATCGGAAACTCAAAAGAGGAATATATAGCAGGCTTAGCCAATGGCGTAAGTGGTGCTGACACTATTACAAGATTCGACGCTGAAAAATTTCGAACAAAGTTTGCTTGTGAGGT